>NZ_JAMYPF010000015.1:0-158804 GCF_040320205.1 Mesorhizobium sp. M0761 | reverse complement strand
AAACCATCGCCGGTCCTCCGGCGGACAAGAAAACTGTCACCCATGCTATCGGTCCATTCTGTTACCTATCTATCCGGTTCGGACATAACCCCCTTCTCCCCGTCACTATATGGGGAGAAGGTGCCGGCAGGCGGGGCGGCGCGACGCCAAGTGGCCCTCGCGCCTCGGCACAGTCACGCCAACGGCCACTGTCGCCGCCGCCAAGTCTGGCCCAACGCAAGTGGATTGGTCTGATCGGTCCGCACCCTTATTGTGCGACGCAATGAACGCCGCGCCCTTACGCCTTTCTCTCGCTGGCATGATCGCTATGGCCGTCGCCATGGGCATTGGCCGTTTCGTCTACACGCCGATCCTGCCCGGAATGATGGAAGAACTGCATCTGTCGCCGGCCGATGCCGGCTGGATCGCGTCGGCCAACTACCTCGGCTACCTCGTCGGCGCGCTTGCGGCGGCCGGCGGCTGGGCGCATGGGCGCGAGCGGCTGCTGATGTTTGGCGGCCTTGCCGCCAGTGCTGCGCTCGCCGCCCTGATGGGACTGACCGAAACGATGACGGCCTTCATCCTCATCCGCTTCCTTGCCGGTCTCGCCAGCGCCTTCGTCATGGTGTTCATGGCCTCGATCGTCTTCGGTCACCTGGCAGCCGCCAACAGAAGCGACCTGCAGGCGCTGCATTTCGGCGGCGTCGGCCTCGGCATCGCGGCATCCTCAGCGCTGATGGCGGTTCTGGTCACCGAACATGCCGGCTGGGCTTCGGGCTGGCTGTGGTCGGCAGCGATTTCCGCCGCCGGCCTTGCGCTCGTCGCCTTGCTCGCCGGCGGCACCGCACCTGGCAGCGACGTGGCCGACCGCGAACCGGCACTGCCGAGGGACCGGTCGTTGGCAAAAGTCATCGTTGCCTACGGCCTGTTCGGCTTCGGCTATGTGGTGACGGCGACCTTCCTGGTCGCCATCGTGCGCCAGGGCGGCGGCGGCCGCGTCTTCGAGGCAAGCGTCTGGATGGTCACCGGCCTTTCCGGCTTTCCCTCGGTCTGGCTGTGGCAGAAGGTAGCGGCACGGATCGGGCTTTATACCGCCTATGCCGTGGGCTGCCTGGTCGAGGTGGTCGGCGTCACCGCCAGCGTCGCCATCGGCGGCACCGCCGGGCCGCTGCTGGCGGGCGTCCTGCTCGGCGGCACCTTCATCGCCATCACCGCGCTCGGCCTGCAGACGGCAAGGCAGCTCGTGCCGGAGGCGCCGCGCCGGATTTTTGCGCTGATGACCGCTTCCTTCGGCATCGGCCAGATCGTCGGCCCGATCGTCGCCGGACTGCTGGCGCAAGCCTCGGGCAACTTCTTCCTGGCCTCGATCGTCGCTGCTGGCGTATTGCTGGTATCTGCTGGGATCACCTGGTCGGCCGCGCCAAAATCGCCATGATTGTGGTCTTGCTCGATGCCGGGCATCGGGTACGGGCATTTGCTTTCCACCTAATGTGTGACTTTATGCCCGCCGAACCCCGCTGATTTGCGCACCGACCGAGGATTTCACCACAGTGTTCGTATCCTTCTTCCCGCAGCCGAAGCTGTTTTTCATCTCGGCCGTCGTCTGGACTGCGGTTCTCGTGGCAGCCTGGTTCCTCGGTGCTGACCAGCTTGGCGCGTTTCTCGGCTTGCCTCCGGCTCTTGCCGACGCGCCGCCCATCATAGGCGTCTCGGTGTTCTGGTCGCCTCCGTTCCTCTGGTTCTACATCTACTATGCGCTTGGCGTTTTGATATTCTATGGCTTCTGGCACTGGTATTCTCCGCACCCGTGGGACCAATGGTCTATCCTCGGCAGTTCGCTGCTCCTGTTCACGACCTACTTTCAGGTGCAGGTAAGCGTGGCGATCAACGCATGGTATGGACCATTCTGGGACCTCATTCAGGGCATCGTTAGCAAAACGGTCAACGCAACCGAGGCTGATCTTTACGCTCAAATAATCACTTTCCTCGGTATCGCTCTTGTCGCGGTTACCGTGTTCGTTTTGACAAACTTCTTCGTCAGCCACTGGGTGTTTCGCTGGCGCACTGCGATGAACAATTACTACATGTCCTATTGGCCGAAGCTGCGCCATATTGAGGGCGCTGCACAGCGTGTGCAGGAAGACACGATGCGGTTTTCCAAGATAATGGAAGACCTTGGCACTAGCTTCGTCGATTCCATCATGACGCTTATCGCTTTCATGCCGATCCTGCTCAGTTATTCTAAGCATGTCACAGAGTTGCCATTGATCGGTCATGTTCCTCAGCCGCTGGTTTTGGCTGCGATCTTCTGGGCAGTCTTCGGTACAGTCATCATTGCGACCGCAGGCATCAAGCTTCCTGGCTTGCAGTTTCGTAACCAGCGCGTCGAGGCAGCATATCGCAAGGAACTCGTCTACGGTGAGGACGATCCGGCCCGGGCGCAGCCGCAGACCGTCGCGGAGCTGTTTGCGAGTGTGCGGCAAAACTACTTTCGCCTGTATTTCCACTATGTGTATTTCAACGTGGTCCGCTATCTTTATCTTCAGACCAACAACGTCTTCTCCTACTTCCTGATGGTGCCTTCCATGATCGCTGGAACGCTGACGCTGGGTCTCATCAACCAGGTCAGTTCAGCCTTCAGTCAGGTAACCAACTCATTCCAGTATCTCGTCAATTCTTGGTCGACGATTGTCGAGCTTCTGTCAGTTCACAAGCGCCTTCGCGCCTTCGAGGCGACGATTCGCGGCGAGCCGCTGCCCGACATTGACCGCCACTTCATGGAGCGTCAGGAACAGGCAAAGGAACCCGACCCGGCTTGATCCTATTTGCACAGACGGTTGGCGGCTCAGCCGCCCACCGCCGCCTGCCTCTCGCTACCACGTTGCCGCTGCACATAATCGCGAAAACTGATGCACTCGACATCTGATTTGACGCAGTTTTCGCCGGCAAAGCGCTCCAGCGCGTCCCAGTAGGCGCCGTTGTTCATCGGCGTGAAGTGGAAGCTGAGCACCAGCGGGATGCGCTTGCCCTGATATTGCCTGTCGAAGGCGGCGCGGAACGCCTGGTACGTCCGCTCGGTGAAGTCTGCCGCCTGGCTTGGCCGCTCGAAGCCGCCGGAATGCCTGACATAGAGATTGTAGTCCATGGCGATCACCAGCCTACCATCAGGGCCTTCCGGGATCTGCGGCAGCGAAAAGCGGGTCAAGCCGCCGCCGGTCGGCGGCTCGACCGGGCCTTTCGAAACGCCGCTGGCATCATAGTGGTAGCCGGCTTCAGGCAGGGCCTCATAGAGCCCTTTGCTGGTCGAGAGGTACGGCGCGCGAAAGCCGACAACGGCATGGGCAATATCGCGCCATCCCTTGGGCTCGGGTTCAATACCGTTGATCGCATAGGCGTTTTCCAGAATGCGCTCGAACGAGGCGAATTCCTTCAGCCAGTCGGCCTTGCTCCAGTCCTTGCCGTCGAAATGGCCGCAGCCATGGCTGGCGATGTCGTGGCCTTCCGAAGCGGCGAGCCCGATCTGATCGAGCCGATCGGCGACGTCCTGCTTCGAAGCGGCAAAGCCGATGTTGGATTTGCCCGCGGACTTGGCCGGAGCTGTGTAGTCGGCCCGCGTCTGCGGCGACAGCAGGAAGACGCAGGACAAAAAGTAGGTGAAATGCGCGCCGGTGCGCTTGGCCAGCGCCCGGCTGCGCTGCCATTGCGAGATCTCCCGGGCGCTATCGAACGAGATGATGACGATTTGCTTCGGCTTTGCCGGGGCAGGCGGCGCCGGCGGGTCGGCGAAAGCCGCACCAGCCATGGCAAGCACGGCTGAGGAAAACGCAACAACGCGGGACAAACGTGGCATCGGCAATCTGGGCTTGATCTGGAGGCAGTCCAAGCCGGCTATCGGCAAAATGTGGCGTGGGTGCGATCAACGTCGGCAGCTATGCGCCCGGCGATTAGCCGATTTTCCTGCCGAGCCCCTTCCATGCCCGCGAAATTTCGCTAAAACGCGGGCTCAAGAAGCGCCCCTGTTAGGGCAGCAATGGTTTTGATTGATGTCCGACGACAGTTTTATCCGCGAAGTCAACGACGAGATCCGTCGCGAGCAGGCGCAGGCGCTATGGGACCGCTTTGGTCCGGCGATCCTTGGCCTCGCCATCCTGGTGGTGCTTGGCACCGCCGCCTTCGTCGGCTACCGCTATTGGGACGAGACGCGCGCCAACCGCTCCGGCGATGCCTTCTCGCAGGCGCTGAAGCTTGCCAATGACGGCAAGAGCGACGAGGCGCTGACCGCCCTCGAACAGCTGGAAAAGGACGGCTACGGCGCCTATCCGCTGCTCGCCCGCATGCGCGCGGCGACCGTCAAGGCCGACAAGGGCGACTTTGCCGCCGCCGTCGCCGATTTCGATGGCGTCGCCGCCGACAACGCCATTCCCCAGGGCATTCGCGACATGGCGCGCCTGCGGGCCGCCCTGCTGCTCGTCGATCACGGCTCCTTCGCCGACGTCTCCAGCCGCGTCGAGGCGCTGACCGCCGACAACAACACGCTGCGCCACACAGCGCGCGAAGCGCTCGGCCTTGCCGCCTGGAAGGAAGGCAAGACCCAGGATGCGCTGAAACTGTTCGACCAGATCGCCGCCGATGACGGCGCCCCGCGCAACGCGCGCCAGCGGGCGACGCTGATGTCGGAATTGATCCGCGGCTCGGGCGCGTCATGATACGCATCGCCCAAAGCCTGCCCTCGGGCCTGACCCAAGGGCGCGCTGCGGTTTGGGCGATGATATGGATAGCCGGATGAGCTTCAAAGTCGCCATTATCGGCCGGCCCAATGTCGGCAAATCGACGCTTTTCAACCGATTGGTGGGACGGAAGCTGGCGCTTGTCGACGACACGCCGGGCGTCACCCGCGACCGTCGCGTCCACGCGGCCAAACTCTACGATCTGCATTTCGATGTCATCGACACCGCCGGTTTCGAAGACGCCGCCGCCTCGACGTTGCCCGGCCGCATGCGCGCGCAGACCGAGATCGCGATCCGCGAAGCCGACCTGATCTTCTTCACCATCGACGCCAAATCAGGCCTTTTGCCCGACGACCGCACCTTTGCCGAGATCGTGCGCAAATCCGGCAAGCCGGTCGTGCTGGTCGCCAACAAGGCCGAGGCCAAGGGCGCCCAGGGCGGCATGCTGGAGGCCTGGGAACTCGGCCTCGGCGAGCCGATCCCGGTCTCGGCCGAGCACGGCCAGGGCATGCCCGATCTGCGCGACGCGGTGATCGAGGCGCTGGGCAAAGACCGCGCCTTCGGCGAGGAAGAAGACGAGGCCGAGGACGTCGCCGCCAGCGAGGTGCTGATCGGCGAGGACATCACCGATCCCGACGCCGAACCTGCCTATGACGACACCAAGCCGATGCGCATCGCCGTCGTCGGCCGTCCCAATGCCGGCAAGTCGACGCTGATCAACGCGCTGATCGGCGAGGAGCGGCTTTTGACCGGCCCGGAAGCCGGCATCACCCGCGATTCCATCTCGGTCGACTGGGACTGGCATGGCCGTCGCCTAAAACTGTTCGACACTGCCGGCATGCGCCGCAAGGCCAGGATCCACGAAAAGCTGGAAGTGATGTCGGTGCAGGACGGTCTGCGCGCCATCCGCTTTGCCGAGATCGTCATCATCGTGCTCGACGCCACCATCCCATTCGAGAAGCAGGACCTCCAGATCGCCGACCTGATCATCCGCGAGGGCAGGGCGCCGGTCATCGCCTTCAACAAATGGGACCTGATCGACAATCCGCAGGAACTGCTGGCCGAATTGCGCGAAAAGACCACACGGCTTTTGCCGCAAGTGCGCGGCATCCAGGCGGTGACGGTTTCGGCCGAGACCGGGCGCAGCCTCGACAAGCTGATGGATGCCGTCATCAAGACGCACAAGGTGTGGAACAGCCGCGTTTCCACCGGCAAGCTCAACCGCTGGCTGGAAAGCATTCTTGCGCATCATCCGCCGCCCGCCGTCGCCGGACGCCGGCTCAAGGTCAAATACGTCACCCAGGCCAAGACCCGGCCGCCGGGTTTCGTCGTCCAGTGCTCGCGGCCCGACGCGATGCCGCAATCCTATGTCCGCTACCTCTCCAACAGCCTGCGCGAAGCCTTCGACATGCCCGGCGTGCCGATCAGGATAGCGCTGCGGACTTCGGACAACCCGTTCGCGGGGAGAGCGAACAAGCGCAAGTGAGCGGTGACGGTTGCGAAATTCTCCGCAAGATTGGCGGGGCAGCACCCCCCTCTGCCCTGCCGGGCATCCCCCTCAAGGGGGGAGATCAGCAGCCGCTGCGGCCGTTCTCACCTTGCAAGATCAAAAATTGGCGAAAGCGTTGATGACAGCAATCTCCCCCCTTGAGGGCCCTTGAGGGGGAGATGTCCGGCAGGACAGAGGGGGGTGTGACGGAACGCGACACCGGGTGATCACCGCGTCTAAGCGACCTCTCTCAACCGCTCGTCCTGCGGCAGCGCCGCCACCGCCGCCTGCCACAAAATATCCGCCAGCCGCGTCGCCACCGGGTCCAGTTCGGCGTCTTTCTGGTGCATCACCAGCGCCATGGTTGGCAGCGCGGGTAAGCCCAACGTTTGCGGTGCCATCGTCCTGACATTGGCCGGCAGGCCGATATCCGTGCGGATGGTCAGGCCGAGGCCGGCGGCGACCGCCGCCCAGATGCCGCCAAGGCTGGGGCTGGAGAAGGCCATCCGCCATGGCAGGCCGGCGCGGTCGAGCGTTTCCGTCGTCACTGTGCGCAGCAGGCATGGCGCTTCCAGCGCCACCAGCGGCAGTGCCTCGCCCTCGCGTAGCCTGGTCTCGATCAGCTTTGCCGGCCCGATCCAGCGCAATTGCGCGTCGCCGACATGCCGGCTGTAAGGCAGCGCCTGGCCGCTGTCCCAGGCCAGCGCAATGTCGAGATTGCCTGATGTGATCCGCTCGGCGAGTTCATAGCTGCGCCCGATCCGCGCCTCGATCTTGACCTTGGGGTGCGCGCGGGCGAAGCGTCCGAGCACCTCCGGCAGCACCGCCTCGCCGAAATCCTCCTGCAAGCCGAGCCTGACCCAGCCTTCCAGTTCCACGTCGTGGATGGCCGAGGCCGCCTCGTCGTTCAACTCGAGCAGCCGCCTGGCATAGCCGAGCATGGTTTCGCCGGCTTCGGTCAACGCCAGTCCGCGGCCCGACTTGCGGAAGATCGGCGTCGCCGCCTGGTCCTCCAACTTCTTCAGTTGCGCGCTCACCGCCGAGGTCGAGCGGCCAAGCCGGTCGGCGGCCTTGGCGAAGCTGCCGAGTTCCATGCCGGTGACGAAGCTTCGGAGGACATCGAGGTCGAAGGTTACGCGGCGCATCACAACGATCCTGTTTTTCGGGAACAATTGTCAAAAACTTCCCGATATTCGGGATGAAGTTATGGCGGTAAAGACGAGGCGTCAAGGTCCCGAAAGGGCATCAACAGGAGTCCCGCCATGTCGATCGCCGACGCAAATTGTGAGCCAGGCCGGGTTGGCCGAGCCGCCGCCGTCACGTCGAAGGCTGAACGATTTCGCGCCAATCATCGCTGGAAGGTGCTTGGCATCGGCGTTGCCGCCAATGCCAGTTTCTCCGCCACCTTCGCCGGCATACCGGCGGCGGCGGTGTTTCTGCGGTCGGGCTATCACTTGAGCAATGGCAATCTCGGCCTGGTCCTCGGTCTTCTCGGACTGGGCGTTGCCTTGAGCGAACTGCCCTGGGGTCTGCTCACCGACCGCTGGGGCGATCGCGGCGTGCTATTGACCGGCCTTGGTGCGACCGCGGCGTGGCTCGCCCTGATGGCGTTGTTCATCGTGCCCTCAGTGACCTATGTGCCTGGCGTCGCAATGCTGGCCGCATGCCTTCTGGTCACCGGCCTGCTCGGCGGCAGCGTCAACGGTTCCAGCGGCCGCGCCATCATGGCCTGGTTCCACGAAGGCGAACGTGGCTTTGCCATGAGCATCAGGCAGACCGCGGTGCCGCTCGGCGGCGGGCTCGGCGCGCTGGTCCTGCCGTCGCTGGCATCGGTGCACGGTTTCGCGGCGGTCTTCGGGCTGCTGGCCGCCATGAACGCCGTCTCTGCGCTGTTTGCCTGGCGATGGCTGCACCAGCCGCCGGAACTGGACAATGCCGGCAGCATGGCCGTGGCAAAGTCGGGCGGTCCGGCGCCGCTGCGCAATGTCGAGGTCTGGCGCATCGCCACCGCCATCGGCCTGCTCTGCTTTCCGCAAGTGGCGGTGCTCACCTTCGCCTCCGTCTTCCTGCACGATTTCGCCGGCATGGCCACGCTCACGATCAGCGCCAGCCTTGCCGCGGTGCAGACCGGCGCGATGGTGATGCGCGTCTGGAGCGGCCGCTTCACCGACCGCCATGGCAACCGCCGCTGGTTCCTGCGCCTCTGCAGCATGACGAGCGCGCTTGGCTTCGCGGCCGTCGGCCTGCTGGTCCTGGCGGCAGGAGCCACGCCAGACGCCCATGCCGCGTTGATCCCGGCGATCGACGTGCTGCTGGTCGTTGCCGGCATTTCGGTCTCCGCCTGGCATGGCGTCGCCTACACCGAACTCGCCACGCTTGCCGGCGCCAGCCGCGCCGGAACCGCGCTCGGTCTTGCCAACAGCTTCGTCTTCATCGCCTTCTTCGTGGTGCCGACCGCCATTCCGGCTTTGCTGCTCATCTGGTCGTGGCCTGGCGTCTGGCTGGTGGGCGCGCTCTGCGCCATGATTGCATGGCCAATTTTCCTGCGGCCGAACTGACGGGTTGCCGGTCGGCAAACGGCGTCCCATTTCGGGCCGCTTCGGAAAAACACGATCAACCGCGTTAACCCCGCATCAAGGTTAATGCTTCACTTTGGCTCTCCAGTGGCTCAGTGGCGTTTCTGGAGAGTTCCCCGTGCATCGACGTGTCCTGAAGCGGCTGGCCGCCGCCGCCGGTGAGAAAAAACGTTCCTTCGTATCGCCATTGGTCATCGGGCTCGGCATCTGGATCGGCTTTCCAACTGTCGTCGCCTACCAGGACATGGGCAGCTTGATTTCCGGCCTCGAAGCTTCGGGCACCCGCTGGAACTCTTATGTCGAGCGCTCCGTCGCCGGCTCGGTTCATGCCGCCGAAATGCCTTTCATCGATTCCGCCACCACCGGTTCGCTCTCGGGCTCGGGCGTGCGCCTGCCCGGCGTCGGCAAGGTCTCGTTTCGCGGCAAGGGCAATGTCGCCGGCATCACGCCCGACGAGGACCGCATCATGCGCGCCGACAAGAAGGGCCGCATCATCCAGGTCTCGCCGGTGGCGCCGCCGAAGAACTTCAATGCCGGCTCAATCTTTCAGCGCACGTCCTCGCTGCTGCGGCCGAGCATGGACAGCGGCCTGAAGCTCGCCTTCGCCAAGCCCGGCATCAAGGGCAAGGAAATCCAGATCGCCCAGGCCTTCCATACCAATGTGGACAAGAAGCCCGATCCCGGCGTGCCGGCCATGCTTGCCGCGTTGGTCAACAATGACAGACCGGACGTGCTGGCCACCGCCTATGCCCAGGCCGAACCCGATTACGCCAAGGCCTCACCCTTCGAAGCGCTGCTGCAGGACGAGGAGCCGAGCAGCGGGCGCTTCATTCCGCCGATGGCCAAGGGTGACCACTCGTGGATCCAGAACCCGCTGCCGGCCAGCGTCTTCTCCACGAAGGAGCAGGCCTGCCTCGCCAACGGCATCTATTTCGAGGCGCGCGGCGAATCCGTGCGCGGCCAGGCCGCCGTCGCGCAGGTCATTCTCAACCGCGTCCGCAATCCGGCCTATCCGAACTCGATTTGCGGCGTCGTCTACCAGAACGACAACTGGCTGAACCGCTGCCAGTTCTCCTTCGCCTGCGACGGCCGCAAGAAGCGCATCGAGAGCCCCGCCCATTACAAGACCGCGCAGGACGTCGCGATGGCGGTCACCGCCGGCAAGATATTCATTCCCGAAGTCGGCTCATCGACCCACTACTACGCCAACTACGTCCATCCGGGCTGGGCGCGCACGATGCAGAAGATGACCAAGATCGGCCTGCATATCTTCTACCGCACCTATGGCGGCGGCTGGAGCTGAGCCCTTCGGCTTGCCTGTCGCAAACGAACCGCAAAGGCCCTGGAAGCCGAAATCGGACAACGGTCGCCGGACGGATTCGGGGCATGTGCCGACCCGATAGTGCCGGGCACGATGTCGCACCTCGCCAAGTGATTGATTCCAATAGAAAAAATACATGGCTTTGAAGTCCCGCCCGTGGCTTGACGGGCGCAAACCCTCTAACTATGTTGCCGGCGACTTTAGAAGCGGACGGACGGTGACGGTCTGACCGGGCAGGGGGGTTACGATGGCCGACAAGAACGGGCCAGACGGAACCGGAGAAACCGGCCGCGGCAGCAAGCACGAGGCCGACATCCGCGACGAAGATCTCGAACGCCGCCGGCGTGAGCTTGGAGCATCGCTTGCGACAAGACGGCCGGATCAGCTCGAGGGGAATGACGGCGCGAAGGCGACGGCCGGATATGGCCAGGCGCTCAAGCTGTCCAGCGAGTTCATCGCCGGGATAGTGGTGGGTGTGGGCCTTGGCTGGTTTCTGGATCGCGTGGCGGGAACCTCGCCATGGGGTCTGGTCGTCGGCTTGTTGCTGGGCTTTGGCGCCGGCGTGCTCAATGTCCTGCGTTCGTCAGGTGTTGTGGCGGAATTCGGAAAAAGCGAGAAGTCGCACGATCCGAAAGAATGAAATGGCGCGCCGCCAATGGCGCACAAGGACACTTAAGGCCGCTCGCGGTTTTGACGGGGATGTAAATGGCTGCTGACAAGGTCGATCCGATCCACCAGTTCCATATCGTCAAGCTGATTCCGATCAATATCGGCGGCTATGACCTGTCCTTCACCAATTCGGCTCTGTTCATGGTCGCGACCGTGCTCGTCGCATCGGCGTTTCTGTACCTCTCGACCTCCAGCCGCAGCCTTGTTCCCGGGCGCCTGCAGTCGGTTTCGGAAATGGGCTATGAGTTCGTCTCCAACATGCTGCGCGACGCCGCCGGAACGCAGGGCATGAAGTTCTTCCCCTTCGTGTTCTCGCTGTTCATGTTCGTGCTGGTCGCCAACCTGCTTGGCCTTTTCCCTTACTTCTTCACCGTCACCAGCCACATCATCGTCACCTTCGGCCTCGCAGCCCTGGTGATCGGAACCGTCGTTGTCTACGGCTTCACGAAGCACGGTCTGGGCTTCCTCAAGCTCTTCGTGCCGCACGGCGTTCCGGTGTTCCTGTTACCGCTGGTGGTGCTGATCGAGGTGATCTCCTTCGTGTCGCGCCCGGTCAGCCTCTCGGTTCGTCTGTTCGCCAACATGCTGGCCGGCCACATCACCCTGAAGGTGTTTTCGGGCTTCGTCGTCAGCCTGAGCGCGCTCGGCGCCGTCGGCGTTGCCGGTTCGGTGTTGCCGCTGGCCATGGCAGTCGCGCTGACCGCGCTGGAATTGCTGGTCGCTTTCCTGCAGGCCTACGTCTTTGCGGTGCTGACCTGCATGTATCTGAACGACGCCCTGCATCCCGGGCACTGACCTTAGAATTTCCGGCATCTTTCGCCGGATGGAATTGCAACGGAATTACAGATCCAAAGGAGTTCAAAATGGACGCAGAAGCAGCAAAGTACATCGGCGCCGGTATCGCTTGCCTGGGCATGGGCGGCGCGGGCATTGGCCTCGGCAACATCTTCGGCAGCTACCTGGCGGGCGCCCTGCGCAATCCGTCGGCCGCCGATGGCCAGTTCGGCCGCCTGATTTTCGGCTTCGCCGTGACCGAAGCTCTGGGCATTTTCTCGCTTCTCATCGCGCTTCTCGCCCTGTTCGGCTGAGCCCCTGTTCGGCCAATTATCGGTCGGACGAGCATTGGGAAGAATTGGCTGGCCGCATTCCTGCGGCCATGCCTGATATGAGGGGATAGTCCATGTTCGTGACATCTGCGTTTGCGCAAGAGTCCGCACCCGCCGCTGAAGGCGCCCACACCGGTACGGAAGGCGACACGCATTCCGGCACCGGCGTGCCTGCCGAGGCGCACGGCACGTTCCCGCCATTCGATCCGGCGACGTTTCCGTCCCAGCTTCTGTGGCTGGCGATCACGTTCGGGCTGTTCTATTTGTTCCTGAAGAAGGTGGTGATGCCGCGCCTTGGCGGCATCATCGACGTCCGCAGCGATCGCATCACGCAGGACCTCGACCAGGCCGCCAAGCTGAAGGGCGAGGCCGACGCCGCCGTTGCCGCTTACGAGCAGGAACTGGCGGAAGCCAAGGCCAAGGCCAACGCGATCGGCCAGCAGGCCAACGACGCTGCCAAGGCTGAAGCCGAGGCTGCCCGCAAGAAGGTCGAGGCCGCCCTCGACAAGAAGCTCGGCGAGGCCGAGGCCAGCATTGCTTCCATCAAGGCCAACGCCATGAAGGAAGTCGGCATGATTGCCGAGGACACCGCTTCAGCCATCGTCGATGCGCTTGTCGGCGGCAAGACGAGCAAGGCCGAGATCTCGGCTGCGGTCAAATCCGTGGCCCGGTGAGGAGCACATCATGGACGCCACATCTCTCGCAACGCTTTGGGCAACGGTTGCCCTCGTCATTTTCCTCGGCGTTGCCGTTTACATCAAGGTGCCAGGCCTGATCGCCAAGTCGCTCGACGCCCGTGCGACCAAGATCAGCGACGAGCTTGCGGAAGCCCGCCGGTTGCGCGAAGAGGCCCAGCAACTGCTCGGCCAATACCAGAAGAAGCGCAAGGAAGCCGAGCAGGAGGCCGCAGCCATCGTCGCTGCCGCCAAGCGCGAGGCCGACATGCTTGCCGCCGAGGCGCACAAGAAGACCGAAGACTATGTCACCCGTCGCACTGCGCTTGCCGAGCAGAAGATCGGCCAGGCCGAGCGCGAAGCCGTCGCCGAAGTGCGCGCCAGCGCCGTCGACATCGCCGTCGAGGCGGCCCGCACGCTGCTTGCCGGCAAGATCGACGCCAAGGCCGGCGCCGACCTGTTCAAGTCCGCGCTGCAGGACGTGAAGGCCAGGCTGAACTGAGCGGGGTTAACTCGCTGACATCAAGCCGCCCGGGCAACCTGGCGGCTTTTTTGTTGAGCGGCGACGGAGATTGGCGAAGGCGGTGGTGCGCCTGATCTCCCCCTCGAGGGCCCTCGAGGGGGGATGTCGCCAAAGGCGACAGAGGGGGTCCGTTCGACCAGGCGCGACGCTCTTTCTGCGACCAAGAAGGGCTAGCACTTCACGCGCGCGACCCCCTCTGGCCTGCCGGCCATCTCCCCCTCAAGGGGGGAGATTAGCTGTCCAACCCGACAAACCCTTCTTCTTCCACCACCTCAACCCCACCCAGCCTGAACGGCGCGAATGATGCCCGGTGCAGCCTTGCCACCGGCCCATGCGCTTCGATCGCGGTGCGGTGCCGCACGGTGGCGTAGCCCATATGGACCTCGAACCCGTAGCGCTCGTGATGGCTGCCGCAGCCGCACATCATGCGGTCGCGCATCACCTTGGCGACGATCGAGGCGGCGGCGATCGATTGCGAGCGCTGGTCGCCCTTGATCAGCGCGCGGCCTTCGCAGAGGAGGCCCGGCGGCACATCGCGGCCATCGGCCAGCGCCAGCTTCGCCTGGATCGGCAGGCCGGCAAGGGCGCGGCGCATGGCTTCCAGGCTGGCCTTGAGGATGTTGCTGCCGTCAATGCCTTCGGCGCTGACCGAGGCCATCGACACGCCGAGCGCTGACCCCAGGATTTTCAGGAACAGCGCCTCGCGCTGCAAATGGTTGAGCCGTTTGGAATCGTCGAGCCCGTCGGGAATGTTGGCGGGATCGAGGATCACGGCCGCCGCCACCACCGGCCCGGCCAGCGGACCGCGGCCGGCCTCGTCCATGCCTGCCACCGGCCACAGGCCTTCCGCCATCGCCTTCGTCTCGAAGGAGAAGTCGGGCTTTTCGACGATTTCGAAAAGAAGCGGAGAATCGGAACGTGCGCGAGCCATGTTGCGGCGAGGTTCGCATCGGCTCCGATTCTCCGCAAGTCCCTCCAAGGTCGAGTGGGGCAAGACCGGGAGGGCACCGTCTGCAGGCCGGGGGACAGGCCGGACGGGATTCTTGGGTCGCCTGACAGCCACGAGGGCAGGGCAGGCGCTACTCTCAGAGCAGCATCAGCTGCTCGGTCGCCTTGGCGGCGGCGACAAACTGGTCGGTTCGGAGCGTGCGCCGCTCGGCGTTGAGGCCGAGCCGCTTGGCCGTGATCTCGAAGCGCCGGCCGATCTGCCAGGCATAGGGGCCGGCGCCTTTCATCCGCTTGCCCCATTCCGAATCATAGTCCTTGCCGTCGCGCATCGAACGGATCAGCGACATCACGTGCCGATAGCGGTCGGGATAATGGCGCAGCAGCCAGTCCTTGAAGATCGGCGCCACCTCGAGCGGCAGGCGCAGGATGACATAGCCGGCCTCGCGGGCGCCTGCGGCGCGTGCCGAATCGAGGATGCGCTCCATCTCCTGGTCGGTCAGGCCGGGAATGATCGGCGCCACCATGACAGAGGCCGGAATGCCGGCATCGGAAAGCTGCCGGATCGCCTCAAGCCGCTTGGTCGGCGTCGACGCGCGTGGCTCCATGGTGCGCGCCAGCATGCGGTCCATCGTTGTCACCGACAGCGCCACCTTGGCCAAGCCCCGTTCGGCCATGCGCGACAAGATGTCGATGTCGCGCGTCACCAGATGGGATTTGGTGACGATGCCGACCGGATGGCCGCGCGCCTCCAGCACTTCGAGGATCTCGCGCATAATCCGGTATTGTTTCTCGATCGGCTGGTAGGGATCGGTGTTGGTGCCGATCGCGATGGTGCGCGGCTGATAGCCATCCTTCGACAGTTCCTTGTCGAGCAGCCGCGCCGCATCCGGCTTGGCAAACAGCTTCGCTTCGAAATCCAGCCCCGGCGACAGGCCCATGAAGGAATGCGTCGGCCGGGCGAAACAATAGACGCAGCCATGCTCGCAGCCGCGATAGGGGTTGATCGAGCGGTCGAAGGAAATGTCGGGCGATTCGTTGCGGGTGATGATGGTGCGCGGCTTCTCGACCTGCACTTCGGTCTTGAACGGCGGCAATTCCTCCAGCGAATTCCAGCCGTCGTCGAACACATCCCGGCTGACCGGCTCGAACCGGCCGGACGGGTTGATGCCCGCGGAACGGCCGCGGTTGCGATCCGGACGGACGCGCATGCCGCTCTGTTCGATCATCGCATTGGCCATCTCGGCTCGCCCTGCTCCGAAAGCAGCAATGTCCGCACGCACGATATGTTCCATTTTGGCCCTTTCCCAAGGACTGTCGGCTGGCTGTCGAATCGCTCTGTTCATGAAAATAATCCTATTTCGCTGATGAGAACAAAGCAAGAACTTTTTCGTTGGGCCATGCAAAACTGGCGCTGCGCCGGGCTTTCCGCTATTCGGCTAAAAATGCTCAGCGTTCTCATCGAAACCCGGGATGACGAAGAAGGCCTTGCCCGCACGCTCGCCTCGTTGATCGGCGGCGCGGTCGAGGGCGTGGTGCGCGATGTCATCGTCTGCGACACCGGCTCGACCGACCAGACGCATCGGGTTGCCGATCATGCCGGCTGCCACTTCGTGGCCGGCGGCATTGCCGCGGGAATCAGGCAGGCGAAGGGTGACTGGCTGCTGTTTCTGGAACCCGGCGCAAGGCTGGCGGAGGGCTGGATCGACGACGTTGTCGCTCACACGGCGCGGCAAACCATGCCGGCGCGCTTTTCCCGTGCGCGCGGCAGCCGCACGCCGTTCCTGTCACGGGTGTTTTCGGGCAACCGGGCGCTGGCCGAAGGGCTGGTCATCAGCAAGCGCCAGGCCGCTGCCCTGTCGAAGAACGCGCACAGCGCCGAAGCCCTTGCGCGCGGTCTCGCCACCAGGCGGCTCGACGCCGAAATCTGGCTGGCGCCGAAGAAGTGATCTTTCTCCCTTTTCCCGTTCCCAGGGAGAAGGGTGCCCGAAGGGCGGATGAGGGGCAGCGTCGGCGTCTCATCCGCATTGGCACGGTCGCAGCACCATCCCTCTTTTTCGCCGCAAAAAGCTATTGTGCATTGCACAAAAGCTGACGCGGGATTAGCATTCCGTTGATGCGGGATATCGGGGTTTGGGTAGTGCCGGAGCGGTAAGCAAGCGCCGCGTCGTCGTTGCTGCCGTTCATATCTGAGGACCCCGATGAACCTTTCGTCCCCTGACAAATCCGGCGCCCCCAGTCTGGAAGCCATTGCCCGCAACGGCAGCCAGCTCCGCCGCATTGCGGTGCGTATCCCGACCTATCTGTCCGACCTGCGCGAAAATCCCGCATGGCTGCCGATGTTCGTGCTTGCCCGCACCATGCCGGCGCGCAAACTGCACTGGCTTGGCGCCAAAGCCGCGCGCCCCGCGCAGAGTGCCGGAGCGACGATGTTCAGGGGCGTCGACCTCAAGTCGATCGTCGCGGCGCTGCGCGCCGATGGCCTGTTCTCCGGACTGGTCCTTCCGCAGGCAATCCACGAAGAGATCGCCAGCTTTGCTCAGAGCACGCCGTGCTTCGGCAATTTCGACCGCCGGCTCGAATTCATGCCCGGAGAACACGCAGAAGCCGAGAAGCGGTTCGGCCGCTCTTTGCTCAGCGGCCACTATTTCGAGCGCATCCTCAGCTGCAAGGCAGCACTCGCCATCCAAAACGATCCGCTGCTGCTCGACATCGCCCAGCACTATCTGGGCGGGCAGGCAAAGCTGATCACCACGCGTGTCTGGTGGAGCTTTCCGACCGGCGAGGCTTCCGACGCCGACAAGAACCTTGCCTCGCTCGGCAAATATCATTTCGATCTCGACGACTGGCGGATGCTGAAATTCTTCTTCTATCTCAAGCCCTGCGATGCCGGCACCGGCCCGCATGTCTATGTCAAAGGCAGCCACAACAGGCGCAGCCTCAAGCACCAGTTGACGCTGCTGGTCGGCCATCCGGCGCAAGACGTGCTCAAGGTCTATGGCGACGACAGCCCGGTCACGCTGACCGGCGAGGCCGGCCTCGGCTTCGTCGAGGACCCGTTCGGCTTCCACATGGGCACCGTGCCGTCCACCACGCCACGGCTGATGATGGAGGTCGGCTTCGGCGTCTCGCCGCCCTCGCGCCGCCGCTTCCACGGCGAACCGGTCATCCGCTGAGGCCGGAGCGGATCTCGACCGGCATCCAGCGCGCTTGCCGCCGGGCAATGCGACCCTCTTTGTTCTCGGCATCATAGTCCATTGGGACCGGCTCGCGGTTGAACCGCGGCCGGTCATCCAGCGCATTGACGATGACGATCGCTCTCGGTTCGCCGTCGGTGGTCACAGCAGCGACATAGACGCCGCAGTCCCGGCAGATGAGATAATCGGCGGTGCGCAATCCGAACCGGTATCGGTGCAGCCGCGCCTCGTCCTCGACCGAGACGATCAATCGGCCCTGCGGATCGGCGGCGGCGCGTGAGCCATGCCGGACGCAGAAGGCGCACTGGCAGGCGCGGATCTCCATCTCGGCCGGCTCCATTCCCGTTTCGAACGTCAGGTGGATGTTGCCGCAATGGCAGCCGCCGCGGTGCGCGCTCATTGGATCTCTTCCGTCTTGACTTGGCGACAGACTATCCGCCCGACGACCCGGAGGAAATGACCTCTCGAAGGCGCAGCCGCCATTCTGCCTGACAAAGGCAGCACTTGGCCGGCAGTTTGCCTTGGTTTACGAGGCGGCCTTGCCGCGCCGCAAATGCTCGTCCAGGCGCGGCATGATCTCGACGAAGTTGCAGGGCATGTGGCGGTAGTCGAGCTGCGGTTTCAGGATGCCGTCCCAGGCGTCCCTGCAGGCGCCGGGCGAGCCCGGCAGCACGAAGACGAAGGTCGCGTTGACGACGCCGCCCGTCGCCCGACTCTGCACTGTCGAGGTGCCGATCTTGTCGTAGGAAATGCGGTGGAACACTTCGGAAAAGCCATCCATGCGCTTCTCGAAGATCGGCTCCAGCGCCTCCGGCGTCACGTCGCGGCCGGTAAAACCGGTGCCGCCGGTGGTGATGACGACATCGATGTCTTCGTCGCGCGACCAGCCCAGCACCTTGTCGCGGATTTTCTCCCGGTCGTCGGTGACGATGTCGCGCGCGGCCAGGACATGGCCGGCCTCGGCGATGCGATCAGCCAGCGTCTGGCCGGATTTGTCGTCGGCAAGGCTGCGCGTATCGGACACCGTCAGCACCGCGATGCGCACCGGAATGAACGGCCGGCTCTCGTCAATTTTGGCCATCGGCCCCCTCCGAAGCGATGCTTCGTGTCGCGGCGACAAACCACTCCGGTTCGCGGCTGCGAATCTCGGCGGCGGCGCGCTTGGCGACATTGCCGGTCTCGAACAGCCCGAAGCATGTCGCGCCGGATCCCGACATGCGCGAGAATCCAGATCCGGCCCTGTTCAGCAGGGAAAGCGCTCTGCCGATGGGCGGCTGTATTGCTTGCGCCGGTTCCTCAAGATCGTTGCGGGTGATCTCCAGCCAATTGCGGACGCCGTGGAAATCGAAACCGCGCGGCAGCGGCGGCAGTCCTTCATTGTCGCGTTTTTCAAGTGCATTGAACACATCGGGCGTCGAGACGGCGACGCCGGGATTGACCAGCACCAAAGCGAGCGCCGGAAAATCCGGCACCAGCGACAGCTCGTCGCCGACGCCACGCGCAACCAGCGGTTTTGCCGCAAGACACATCGGCACGTCGGCGCCGAGCGTGAGACCGATCCGGCTCAGTTCGGCCTCGCCGATGTCGAGCCCCCAGGTCCGGACAAGACCCTGCAATACCGCCGCCGCGTCGCTCGAGCCGCCGCCGACCCCGGATGCGACCGGCAGGTTCTTTTCCAGCCGGATGGCAACCGGCGGCGTGCTCTGCTGGCCGGCCTGCCTGCGCAGCGCCTCGCGCGCCTTCACCACCAGATTGCTGTCGTCGATCGGCACGGAAGTCGCGTAAGGGCCCGATACGGAGAACCGGTCGGCGTCGGCAGGCTCGATCTCGACCCTGTCGCCGAAGCGGGTGAAAACGACCAGGCTCTCGAGCAGATGATACCCGTCGGCGCGCCTGCCGGTGACGTGCAGCGCCAGATTTATCTTGGCGGGCGCAAGCCACGTCCGGGCTGCGGCATCCAAACTGTCGGCTGCTGACGGGATGATGCTCAGTCCTTGGCCAGGCGGTATTCGCCGGTCTTGGGATCCTGGACCAGCGTGCCGTTGGTGCCGTTGGCTGCCTGCTTTTCGGTGCGCCGCACCTTGGCGGTCACGCGTTCGGCCTCGCGGACGAAAGTGCGGTAGCCGAAATAAGCGGCGGCGCCGACAACTGCGAAGAAAATGATCTGTGGCATTTCAAAGCTCCTCCCTCGCAAGACGGCAAGGCAGACTGTCAAGCGCTCATGCTAGACGCTTTCCCGGCTTTTTCAAAGCCCGAAGCGCGCCCACAATGCGCGCTCTTCCGCCGCATCGATCACGCCGCTTGCGGCGGCGGCGGCAATATCGGGCGCTGAAAAGTTCGAGCCGAACAGGCCGATACGTCCAAACAGGCCACGCGGCGCGGTGACCAGCCTGAGCTGGGTTTTCGCGCCGAAGCGGGTTTTCAATACCGTGCGCATGTCGCTCAACGCATCGACGAGGCCAAGCTCCAGCCCTTTCTTGCCGGTCCAGAACAGGCCGGTGAACAGGTCCGGATCGTCCTTCAGCTTGGTGCCACGGCGTTCTCTGACCAGATCGATGAAGGTCTCGTGCACCTCAAGCTGCAGCGCCTTCAGGCGCTCGACGTCTTCCTTCTTTTCCGGCTTGAACGGGTCGAGCACCGCCTTGTTCTGGCCGGCGGTGTGGACGCGACGCTCGACACCGATCTTCTTCATCAGTTCGGGAAAGCCGAAGGAGGCCGAGACGACGCCGATCGAACCGACGATGGAGGACGGATCGGCAAAGATCTCGTCGCCGGCGACCGCGATCATGTAGCCGCCCGAGGCCGCCACATCCTCGACGAAGACCAGCACCTTCTTGTTCTTCTCGACCGCGAGGTCACGGATGCGCTTGAAGATCAGCCGCGACTGCACCGGCGAGCCGCCAGGCGAATTGATCGAAATGGCGACGGCGGGCGCATCGAACAGGAACGCCTTTTCGATGAGGGCGGCGGTGGACGCTAAGGAGAGGCTCGGCCGGAACGGGCCGCCGCCGGCCATGATGGTGCCATGCAGCCTGATGACGGGAATGGTGACGACGCTGGATCGCCAGGATTTCGGCAGCAGGCGGTTGAAAAGGCGTTTCACGAGGTGGCTGTCTCCAAATGGCTTCAACGCATGTAGGGATTTGCCGGTCAACGGCAATGCTGCAATCCATCTCAGCCAACTGTGTGCCGGTTTTGCGGCAACGACACTGACGGGCCCAAATCAATCGCCAAACAGCGACGCCAGTCCGTTGTTGATCATCTCGGTTCGTTCCGACGGGCCGTCGCCCGTTTGCCCATGCAGCATCAAAGGCTGGCGGATCGACAGCTTGCCGCGCGCGCCGAGCACTGCCCTGACGACAATGCGGATTGCGGCTGCTTCCGGGCGCGGATGCACGGCCAGCATCTCGGCGTCGCCGAAGCGGCCCGACAGCGCATGGAGGAGGTCGCCAAGCTGTTCCGGCCGCGCAATGACGGCCAGGCCCCCGCGCGGCTTGGCGACGGCAGCCGCACTCCGGATCCAGCTTTCGAACAGCCCCTGTTCCATCACATGCGCCTGCCGCCGCAGCGGATCGGGCGTGGCGCGATCTTGTGCCGCGTTGAAGGGTGGGTTCATGATGACGAAATCGAAGGAATTGTCGGCAAGGCCGGCTTGCGTCCGCGCCCGGCCCGACAGCGTGACGTCGGCGGTCAGCACCGAGGCGCGATTGCCGAGATGCGCATTGCCGGGATGGGCGAGCGTGGTTGTGGCGAAGGCTGCCATCTCGGTCGACCGTTCGACGAGCACGACCTGCGCCTCTGGGCAGCGCGACAGCACGGCAAGACCCGCCGCACCGGCGCCGGCGCCGAAATCGGCGAGGCGTCCAGCAAAGCCGGATGGAACTGCTGCCGCCAGCATCATGGCATCCATCCCGGCGCGATGCCCTGTCCTGGGCTGGACCAGCCAGAAGCGGCCGCGATGGAAGGCATCGACCGTATGGGCCGGCGTATCGCTGGTAAGCGCGCTCGCTTCAGCCATTATGTCTGGCGGATTTCGTTCTCGATGCCGGCGTCTTTCAAGATGCGCCGCGCCTGATCGGCCTGGTCGGCATCGACCATGACGCGCTTCTGCAAAAGACCGATCGACCCTTCGAGAATGCTCATGTTCTGGTCGGCGACGAAGCAGGCAATCCCGGCATCGCGCATCAGCGATTCGACAAAGGAGATGATCACGGCATCGTTGGTGCGCACGAGTTCTATCATCGGACGAAGTTCGCAGGTTGCAGCGTTGATGTAAACGCTGGAGCATGGCGCCGAAAAGTGTGGAGCGGTTTTCGGGCAACGGCATGCGGTCGCTAAGGTTGACACGCCGTCACCGCAGCCGCGCCAATTCGCCTCTTGCCGTGCCCGTATGTGCCGCCCTAGAGTCCCAGGCGGGACCAGGGTGCCGTCGCACGCGTGATCAAAGACGGGAGTGTTTGTTGGTGGGTGTCGTTCTCAACATCGAAAACGGGAAGCGGGAACCCGCCTCCATCAAGGATCTCATCGACCTGACAGCAGCCGATATGGGGCGCGTCAACAAACTGATCCTGTCCAAGGCCGGCTCCGACGTCGAGATGATCCCGGAGGTCGCCAATCATCTGATCTCGTCGGGCGGCAAAAGGCTGCGTCCCATGCTGACGCTCGCGGCGGCCCAGATGTTCGGCTATTCCGGCGAGGGCCACGTCAAGCTCGCCACCGCGGTCGAGTTCATGCACACCGCCACGCTGCTCCATGACGACGTCGTCGACGAGAGC
Organism: Mesorhizobium sp. M0761; assembly: GCF_040320205.1. Taxonomy (NCBI): domain Bacteria; kingdom Pseudomonadati; phylum Pseudomonadota; class Alphaproteobacteria; order Hyphomicrobiales; family Phyllobacteriaceae; genus Mesorhizobium; species Mesorhizobium sp. M0761. The sequence goes on along the minus strand of NZ_JAMYPF010000015.1, from coordinate 136,823 downwards.
GGCATGCGGCGCGGCAAAAAGACTGCCCGCATGATCTGGGGCAACCAGGCGAGCGTGCTGGTCGGCGATTTCCTGCTCGGCCAGGCTTTTCGCATGATGGTCGATGTCGGTTCGCTGGAAGCGCTCGACATCCTGTCCAGCGCCGCCTCGATCATCGCCGAGGGCGAGGTGATGCAGCTGGCGGCCGCCAAGAACCTCGATACCACCGAGGACGAGCATTTCGCCGTCATCAAGGCCAAGACCGCGGCGCTGTTCTCGGCTGCCGCCGAGGTCGGTCCGGTCATCGCATCGGCGACGCGCAACGATCGCGCCGCATTGCGCTCCTACGGCATGAATCTCGGCCTTGCCTTCCAGCTCATCGACGATGCGCTGGATTATGGCGGCTCCAGCCAGGAGCTGGGCAAGAATGTCGGCGACGATTTCCGCGAAGGCAAGGTTACGCTGCCGGTCATCCTCGCTTACCGGCGCGGCACCAAGGCCGAGCGCACCTTCTGGAAGCGCGCCATCGAGGACAATGTCACCGACGATGCCGGACTGGAAAAGGCCATCGGCCTGATGACCCGCCATGGCGCCATTGCCGACACCATCGGCCGCGCCCGCCATTTCGGCGAGATCGCCCGCGACGCGCTGGCGCCGCTGGAGGCGACGCCGCAGAAATCGGCGCTGATCGACGTCATCGACTTCTGCATCAGCCGGGTGAACTGACCCGCGCCTGGCGCCAAAGCAAGTTTGCACGCAAAATCGGGCAATCACCGCTCGACAATCGGTTGCGGCGCAAATTATCTATAAAACATGGCAAAGACCGCAGACGACACCATCGCCGTGCGCATCAGCAAGGTGCTGGCGGATCGCATCATATCGGGTGCGATCGAACCCGGCGCCCGGCTGCGGCAGGATCACATCGCCGAGGAATTCCAGACCAGCCATGTCCCGGTGCGCGAGGCCTTTCGGCGCCTGGAGGCGCAAGGGCTGGCGGCCAGTGAGCCCAGGCGGGGCGTACGCGTCGCTGCTTTCGATCTCGGCGAGGTAAGGGAAGTCGCCGAAATGCGGGCAGCGCTCGAAGTGTTGGCGCTGCGCCATGCCGCGCCGCATCTGACGGCTTCCATTCTCAATCTTGCCGAAGAAGCCACAAAGGCCGGCGACAAATCCCGCGATGTCCGCTCTTGGGAGGAGGCCAACCGCACCTTCCACCGGCTGATCCTGGCGCCCTGCGGCATGCCGCGGCTGATCGCCACCATCGACGATTTGCACGCAGCAAGCGCCCGCTTCCTGTTCGCCGCCTGGCGCTCGGAATGGGAAATCCGCACCGACCAGGATCATCGCGCGATCCTCAGCGCGCTGCGGCAAGGCAACACCGAATCGGCCGCCGCCACGCTTGGCCGGCACGTGCAGTGGATCGGCCAGAAACCAGTCAAGACCGCGTCGGGCAAGATGCGCGAAGCGTTTGCCATCGTCGGGTAGGGACGAAGGGACAAGTCGTCGGATTCCGCGCGTAGCGATCCTTCACACCCCCTCTGTCCTGCCGGACATCTCCCCCGCAAGCGGGGAGATCAACAGCTTTGCCGTTGCGTTAGTCCTGCAACGTCGGCCATTGGCGAAAGCAAAGGCGACATCCGATCTCCCCACTTGCGGGGGAGATGGCCGGCAGGCCAGAGGGGGGTGCTGTCCCGCCAGCCTTTCCAAATGTCCTTTATTCGACACGCAAGCCCAAGCCTTTTTAGGGTGAGGGTTGCCATTCCCGCGCAAATATGGATTCGATAATAGATCGAACAACAAAATTATCTATAATTTCAAACCAGCTAGGAAGCAACCATGACCGACATCGACTTTTCGCCGTCCAAGCCGTCCTTCAGCCCGTTGCGCCTGCAAACCCGCTCGCATAGCTGGCAGGCCGCGGCCGTCGTCCTCGGTACGCTGTTTCTGGCGCTGTTGTCCCAGATCGAGGTGCCGATGGTGCCGGTGCCGGTCACCATGCAGACCTTCGCCGTGACGCTGGTCGGCGCACTTTATGGCTGGCGGCTTGGCGCCATGACCATCATCGCCTGGCTCGCCGAGGGCGCCGTGGGCTTTCCTGTCCTGTCCGGAGGGGCAGCGGGCGCGTCGTATTTCGTCGGGGCAACGGGCGGTTATCTCTTCGCCTTCCCGCTCGTCAGCGCGCTTGTCGGCTGGCTGGCCGAGCGCGGCTGGAACGGCAACCGCGTGCTGCTCGCCTTCGCCGGCATGGTCCTCGGCAACCTCGCCTGCCTGGTTCTCGGAACGGCCTGGCTCGCCGTCATGATCGGCCTCGAACAGGCCATCGCCTTCGGTTTCCTGCCGTTCCTCGTCGGCGGCCTGCTGAAATCGGCGCTCGGCGCCGCGACGCTCAAGCTGTTTTCCGGTAAGGCGGACCCGGCAGGAGCATGATCCCGAAAAATGAGTCCGGTTTTCGGAAGAGATCATGCTCAAACAAAAAGATGGAGCCCCATCCCGATACCATCGGGATGGAACAGGCTCCGCTGGCGCGTCCTGACCGATGACCGTCCGGCTGCGCTCCCACCATCTGCTTTGCCTGCTAACCTATATCGGCGAAGGGTACAGCGCAGCCTTCGTCGCCAATTATGACGTGATCGCGAAACGTCTGGGCCGGGGCGAGGATATTCTGATCGTCTCCGGCCCCGACGACATCTGTCGGCCGCTGCTCGGCGAGGCCGAGCCCCACTGCTTGCGCGAAAGCGCCGCAGGCCGGGACGAGCTGGCAGCACGCGATGTCGGCAAGCTGCTGACCCGGCCGATCCGGGCCGGCGTCCGCTTCAGCCTCGACGCGGCAACGCTTGCCGCCTTGCGCGCGGCCTTTTCAGCCGGCGTGACGCGTGAGGCCTGCCAGGGTTGCGAGTGGGCCGGCCTGTGCAGCACGATAGCGGCAGGCGGATATCGCGATGTCAGGCTGTAGCTCCCAACCCCGATCTGCTATTGTCGGAACTGACAGTGTCTGCGTCGCCATGGTTTGTTAATCGGGTGACCCGATTGTGAATTCGGCCCGGATTGAAGCCTGACCCCAAAAAGGCCATGCTTTGTCAGGAAACATCGAGTCTATGGCTTCTCCGCGCCGACGCGGGATGGCGCTTGGCTGAAAGGGATACGATGCGGCAAGGACGTGCGCGCTGGCTCGCGGGGCTGGCAATTGTGGCAGGGATGGCGATTTCTCCGCTGCCTGCCTACGCCAAGGAATCGACCGACCCGGTCAAGATCACCTCCTTCTCGGGCGCCTATCTCGCCGCCCGCATCGCCGAAGGCGACAACGACCTCGACAACGCCATCGCTTATTACAAGCAGGCGCTCGCCTTCAATCCCGGCGACACCTCGCTGCAGCAAAGCCTGATGCTGTCGCTGATCGCGCAAGGCCGCTTCGAGGAATCGCTGGTCTATGCCGACAAGCTCAAGGCAGTTCCCGACGTCGAGCGCTTCTCGCGTCTGGCTCTGGCGGTCGATTCCTTCCACAAGAAGGATTTCACCAAGGCGCAGTACTGGCTCAAGCTGTCGCCCGAATCCGATCTCGACCGGCTGATTTCCGGCGTCATGTCCGGCTGGGCACAAGAGGGCGCCGGCGACCCCACCGGGGCGATGGCCTCGATCGACAAACTGCAGGGGCCTGACTGGTTCGGCCTGTTCAAGTCCTTCCACCGCGCGCTGATCGCCGATGCCGCAGGCCTGTCCGACAAGGCCGACGCGCTTTATGACGCGACCCTGACCGACGTCACGGCCGGCGGTGCCGCGCCCGAGACATGGATGCGCAACGCCCAGGCCTACGCGTCTTTCCTGGCGCGCAAGGGCAACAAGAACAAGGCGCTCTACGTGCTCGACAAGGCCGAGGCGTTCGCGCCCGGCAAGCTCGACATCCAGGCGCTTCGCGACAGGATCAGCAAGGGCGACAAGATCGAGCCCTTCGTCGCCAGTCCCTCCGAGGGCGCCGCTGAAATCCTGCTCGACCTCGCCATCGCGCTCAATCGCGGCGGCGGCGAGCCGTTCGTGCGCCTCTATCTGCAATATGCGCTCGCGCTCAAGCCCGACAGCGACGCCGCTTTGGTGCAGCTTGCGGCCGTTGCGGAGCAGCTGAAGGACGGCGAAGGCGCCATTGCGCTCTATAGCCGCATTCCAGCCTCCTCGCCGCTGAAGGAGCTTTCCGACCTGCAGCTCGGCCTCAACCTTGCCGATCTCAACCGTCACGACGAGGCGATCGCCCATCTCAAGGCATTCGTCGAAGCTCACCCCGATGACATGCGCGCCTATCTGGCGCTGGGCGGGGTCTATGCCTCGAAGGAGGATTTCCGCTCCGCCGCCACTCTCTACGACAAGGCGGTCGCGGTGCTGAAGACGCCGACCAATGCCAACTGGAACATCTACTATCAGCGCGGCATCGCCTATGAGCGGCTGAAGGAATGGCCCAAGGCCGAACCGAACTTCCTCAAGGCGCTGGAACTGTTCCCCGACCAGCCGCAGGTGCTGAACTATCTCGGCTATTCCTGGGTCGACATGAACATGAACCTCAAGGAAGGGCTGGCGATGATCCAAAAGGCCGTCGACCTCAGGCCAAGCGACGGCTACATCGTCGATTCGCTGGGCTGGGCCTATTTCCGCATGGGCCGGTTCGAGGACGCCGTGCGCGAAATGGAGCGCGCCGTGTCGCTCAAGCCGGAAGATCCGGTGCTCAACGACCATCTCGGCGATGCCTATTGGCGCGTCGGCCGCAAGCTCGAAGCCACATTCCAGTGGAACCAGGCGCGCGACCTGAAGCCGGATCCCGATGTGCTTGCCATTTTGCAGCAGAAGCTGATGAAGGGCCTGCCGCCGATCGAATCCAACACGGCGCAGGAAACCCCGAAGGTCAAGCCGGCCACCCCGCCAGCGCCGAAGGGGTGATCGGGCCATACTTCTTATGAAACGGGGCTCGCTGAGCCCCGTTTTTTCGGCTTGGCGTCTTAGAGCAATTCCAGGAAAGTGTGCGCGGTTTTCCGTTCGGAATTGCGACAGAAACAAAGAGATAGAGACGCCCTATCGCGATCGTCATTCTATGGCGGAGCAAGGAGCGAAGCGACGCGGCGCAGACCCAGCGTTGGCGCTCATTCTAGAACAGCTTTCGGTAGACGACGAACCCCGAGAGATCGCCGATCTTGTCGTAGAGCTTCATCGCCGTGTGGTTGGTTTCGTGTGTCAGCCAGTAGACGCGGCTGGAGCCTGCGGTTTGCGCCCTGGTATAGACGTCTTCGATCAGTGCCCGGCCGACGCCCTTGCCGCGCGACGCCTCATTGGTGAAGAGATCCTGCAGATAGCAGTTCGGCGAAATCGCCGTCGTGGTGCGGTGGTAGAGATAGTGGACAAGGCCGAGAAGCTTGCCTTCGCTCTCGGCGACCAGCGCATGCATCGGCTCATAGGCATCGAAGAAGCGCGACCATGTCATTGCAGTGATGTCACCGGGCAAGGCGGTCTCGCCCGAGCGGCCGTAAAACGCATTGTAGCCGTCCCACAGCGGCAGCCATTGCTCGTAATCCTCTCGGGTGACGGGGCGTACGGTGAACTGGCCTTGCATGGCTGAACCTTTGTCGTTGAAGCTGGGCGAGCAAACGGCCACCGGCACCGTCCGGCAATGGGCCAGTCCGAAGCAAAGCGTTCAACCTCTCATCAAGGCGGCGATAGGCGCTGCCTTGACGCCTACCGGCCCGGCAACTAGGGAATGGCATCATTTCAGCGCTTTCCGAGGCCGCCGTGACGTCAGACAGTCCAGTCCATATGCATCCCAGCCGCTCGTTCCAGGGGCTGATCCTGACCCTGCACAATTACTGGGCCGCCTATGGCTGCGTCATCCTGCAGCCTTACGACATGGAAGTCGGCGCCGGCACCTTCCATCCGGCCACCACGCTGCGCGCGCTCGGGCCCAAGGGCTGGAACGCCGCCTACGTCCAGCCCTCGCGCCGGCCCAAGGACGGCCGCTACGGCGAAAACCCCAACCGGCTGCAGCATTATTACCAGTACCAGGTGATCCTGAAGCCCAACCCGCCGAACCTGCAGGAACTCTATCTCGGCTCGCTCAAGGCAATCGGCGTCGATCCGTTGCTGCACGACATTCGCTTCGTCGAGGACGACTGGGCAAGCCCGACGCTTGGCGCCTGGGGGCTCGGCTGGGAGTGCTGGTGCGACGGGATGGAAGTGTCGCAGTTCACCTATTTCCAGCAGGTCTGCGGCATCGAATGCGCGCCGGTGGCGGGAGAACTGACCTACGGCCTGGAGCGGCTGGCCATGTATGTGCAGGGCGTCGACAATGTCTACGACCTCAACTTCAATGGCCGAGAAGGCGCCGAAAAAGTCACCTATGGCAATGTCTTCCTGCAGGCCGAGCAGGAATATTCCAGGCACAATTTCGAATATGCCAACACCGCCATGCTGCTCAGGCATTTCGAGGACGCCGAAGCCGAATGCAAGGCGCTGCTCGCGGCCGGCGCCCCGGCTTCGAACGACAATCTGCCGATGCACCGCATGGTCTTCCCGGCCTATGACCAGTGCATCAAGGCCAGCCACGTCTTCAACCTGCTCGACGCGCGCGGCGTGATTTCGGTGACCGAGCGGCAGAGCTACATCCTGCGGGTGCGCAATCTGGCGAAGGCCTGCGGCGAGGCATTTTTGCAGACCCAGGCCGGCGGGCTCGCCGCCTGAGGTTCACTTCATCATTTCGGGGGACATGTTGATTGGGGCCAACATCGGGCCAGTCGATCCGGCCATGGTCCGCATAGCCTGCCGTACGCCCGGCATTGAGAAGGCGCCATGCACTTGCGCGGCGAAACAGGCGCTGAGCGCGATGATCTGGAGGAGTCTCGATGCCGTTTTCATGGTCGTTCAGCCAATAGGTCCCTGCCTGAGCGTTGGTCGCTTCAGCGCTGCGTTTGGTTCATGGAAATCTTTGATCCAAGGACGGGCGGGCTGGTTGCGGCCCGACAGGGGCGGTCAAAATTTCTGGAAACAGCGGTCAGCCGAGTTGCTATGCCCTCTTACCTCCCCCTAGATGGGGGAGGTCGCCGCGAAGCGGCGGGTGGGGGTGACAGCGCGACGTTCCATGCCAAAACTCGATCGATTCAAGCTGCAGTCTGCGCAAAGGCTTCGCGCGGCGATGACCGACGAGGAACGCATCCTGTGGCGGCATCTGTGGCGCATTCCAGTAGAAGGCACTCATTTTCGCAGGCAGGCGTCGGTAGGCGTTTACTTCCCTGATTTCACCTCCCACCGGCTGAAGCTGATCATTGAGGTGGACGGTGTCCATCACAGCTTCGATGGCCAACAGCACCATGACGAACGTCGAACGAAATGGTTTGAGAGCCAGGGTTATCGAGTCATCCGCTTCTGGAACCATGAAATCAAAAACGAACTGGATTCCGTGCTCGATACGATCTATGCGGCGGTGGAAGAACGAAAATCACACCTGCGTTTGCGCGATGGTGCCGAAGGTATCGGCGGCTGAGAGGTCGCCACCCCACCCCGGCGCTGCGCGCCGACCCTCCCCATCGAGGGGAGGGTGGGAGCCTGACCATGCCTGACCTGCTTCTAGAACTCCGCTCGGAAGAGATTCCCGCCCAGCCGCGCAACCGCAGCGCCGGAGGCGCGAGGACGCGCAAACGGGAAGAAGGCATGCGGGTGGAGAAACTCTGATGCCGGATTTGTTGCTGGAATTTCGCTCCGAGGAAATACCGGCCCGGCTGCGCGCCCGCAGCGCCGGAGGCGCGAGGACGCGCAAACAGGAAGAAGGCATGCGGGTGGAGAAACTCTGATGCCTGATCTTTTGCTAGAACTTCGCTCCGAGGAAATCCCCGCCCGCATGCAGCGCAAGGCGGCGGGCGATCTCAGGAAGATGCTGACCGACGGTCTGGTCGAGGCGGGTCTGACCTATGACGCCGCGCGCGAATACTGGACGCCGCGGCGCCTGGCGCTCGATGTCAGGGGCCTGACCGCGCGCTCGAAGGACATCCACGAGGAGATCAAGGGGCCGTCGACGGCGGCGCCGGAACAGGCGGTGCAGGGTTTTCTGCGCAAGGCAGGCCTTGCCTCGGTTGGCGAGGCGCATGTCCATTCCGATCCGAAGAAGGGCGATTTCTACGTCGCCCATATTTCGAAGCCGGGCAGGGCGGCGGAAGAAATCGTCGCCGAACTGGTGCCGGCCATCATTCGCAGCTTCCCGTGGCCGACATCGATGCGCTGGGGGCCGGCTTCGGCCAAGCCCGGTTCGCTGCGCTGGGTGCGGCCGCTGCAGACGATCCTGTGCACCTTCGGCCCGGAGACCGAGGAGCCGGCGGTGGTCGATTTCGAGATCGATGGCATCCGCTCGGGCAATATCACCTATGGCCATCGTTTCATGGCGCCGGGTGAAATCACCGTGCGCCGCTTCGACGATTACGTGACCAAGCTGGAAGCGGCCAAGGTCGTGCTCGACGGCGACCGGCGCAAGGAGATCATCCTTGCCGACGCCCGCAACCTCGCCTTCGCCAACGGGCTCGATCTGGTCGAGGACGAAGGGCTGCTGGAGGAAGTGTCGGGCCTGGTCGAATGGCCGGTGGTGCTGATGGGCGAATTCGAGCAGGCCTTTCTTGCCATTCCGCCCGAGGTGGTCCGGCTGACCATCCGCGCCAACCAGAAATGCTTTGTCACCCGTCCGCAAGGCGACGGCGAAAACCTCTCCAACCGCTTCATCCTCACCGCCAACATCGAGGCCAAGGACGGCGGCAAGGAGATCGCGCACGGCAACGGCAAGGTGGTGCGTGCCCGCCTGTCGGACGCGCTGTATTTCTGGAAGACCGACCAGGGCGATCTGCCGGATCTGGAGCAGCTCGAGGCGTCGGCGAAGAAATTCGGGCTCGATCTGAAAAAGCCGCTCGACCAGCGCATGGCCCGCCTCGACCATCTCAACGTCACCTTCCACGCCAAGCTCGGCACGCAAGGCGAGCGGGTGCAGCGGATCAAGCGGCTGGCGGAGGAACTGGCGCCAACAGTGGCGCAGTCAATCTCCCCCCTTGAGGGGGAGATGGCCGGCAGGCCAGAGGGGGTCGCTTCGGCTGCCGCGACGCCGCCCGGTCTCTCGAAGAAAGAGGGAGTTGGCGCTCCACGCGAGACGACCCCCTCTGTCGCCTTCGGCGACATCTCCCCCTCAAGGGGGGAGATTACCGCGCTCGCCGGGCGTGCGTCGGTGCTCGCCAAGGCCGATCTTACGACCGAAGCAGTGGGCGAGTTTCCGGAACTGCAAGGCGCCATGGGGCGCAAATACGCGCTGCTGCAGGGCGAGCATCCGTCCGTGGCTGCGGCCATCGAGGAGCACTACAAGCCGCAAGGCCCGTCTGATCGCGTGCCGACCGATCCGGTGTCGATTGCCGTCGCGCTGGCCGATAAAATCGATACGCTGGTCGGTTTCTGGGCCATTGATGAAAAGCCGACGGGGTCTAAGGACCCTTACGCGCTGAGAAGGGCCGCACTGGGTGTAGTCAGGATATTGGTCGAGAATGGCATCAAGCTGGCAATGTTGAGTTTGCTAAGAGCTGCTCATACCGCCCAATACGACCGGCTGCACAGCCGCAAGCTAGTGGTAACGGAGATAGATCCGACGGACTTTGAATTGCCAGAGGACCATCCGGACACCCTTTGGGGGCAGTATGATTTTTCGGACGAAGGTCGGGAGATTTACCTAACAGACGGCTGTAACTATGCACGTTTTGAAAGCGGTCAGATCGCGGAGGTGTATACGTTTCGAGGCTCGTTAGAAGTTCTCTCCGACCTCATCGCCTTCTTCCACGACCGCCTGAAAGTCTATCTCCGCGACCAGGGCGCCCGCCACGATCTCATCGATGCGGTCATCACGCCGCAGTCGGATGACCTCCTGCAGATCGTGCGCCGCGTCGAAGCGCTCGGCTACTTCCTCGACACCGAGGACGGCAAGAACCTGCTCGCCGGCACCAAGCGCGCGGCCAACATTCTGGCTGCCGAGGAGAAGAAGAAAACGCGTGTCGCCGCGACTGTTGAGCCGGCGCTGTTTCGCGAGGAGGCCGAGAAATCGCTGTTTGCGGCGGTGAATCAGGCGGAGAGAGAAGCCGGCGAAGCGATTCAAAACGAAGACTTTTCCGCCGCCATGCTGGCGCTTAGCGTGTTGCGTGAACCGGTTGATTCATTCTTTGAACGCGTTCTCGTGAATGATGAGGACCAGGCCGTGCGCGCCAACCGCCTGGCGCTGCTGGCTCGCATCCGCACGGCCACCGATCAGGTCGCGGATTTTTCCAGAATAGCTGGCTAAGCGACGGACAAGCCCGAACACGGGCGGCGTTCACACGCCGCCCGTCTTGTTTTCAGTCCTCCCGAGGCTGACCCGTCAGTCCTCCAAAATGCTGACATGCACGCTGTCTGAATAGACGTCGACCTGGATCAGCGGCTCGCCATTGACGATGGCGTTCCGTGTCGAGGAGCTCATCGCGCCACCGCGCTTCAGCATGCGTTCCAGATACGCGCGATCATCGTTGCTGCGGAACCAGTCATCGCCCTGGTCGTCGGCATCGCGCCGGTGGAACTTGTGCCAGTTGGCACGGTCCTGCCGCACCATCTGTGCTGCGCTGCTCAGCCCATAGCCGTCGCTGGCATGGTGGTCGCGATCGGAAATGCGCGCGACGTAGGACCCTAGCTCGTCACCGGCCTGCGCGCCGCCGACAGCTATAGGTGACGCCAGCAACAGGCCGGCAATAGTCAAAGATTTCGTCATGTTCATGATAACCCCTCGCTCTCCTAGAACCCGGCGCGCTCATGCCAAACCCGATTGGCGAAATTGGGGCCGCCGCCGCCAAGCCGATCGTGCGCCGGGGCGTCGATCCGCGTCAAGCGGCATGGATCGGCCGACTGTCTTGGCCGACTGTTTTGGCTGAATGGCCTACTCGGCTTTGCCGACGCCCTCGATCAGCTGCTGCGGTGTTGCTGCCGGCTGCGGCGCTGCCGGTTGCGACTCGGGCTTGCCGTTCGATGCCGTTGCAGTTCCGGCTGGTGCGGTCTCTGCCGTCGGCTCAGTTGCCGGCGCCGCGGCGCTCGCCCTGGCCGGAGCCGGCGCGGCGAAGGCGCCGCCGACGATGCCGCCGCGAATGATCATCGGGTCCTGCCTAGGCTTTTCGGGGATCGCCGCGACCTTTTCATAAGTCACATCGGGCTGGGCATCGCCGAGTGCGACGATCGATGGCGACGAGGCGATCCTGACCGGTTCGGATCCGCCAACCTTGATGACCGATGGCGTCGAGGTCGAGACGCCGAGAAAGACGATCGACGAGGCGTGCGCCCCACCAGTCATCGCCGCCAGGGTGAAACCAAGCGCTCCAAGCACACGCATCGACATCGAAACCGTCCCCTTGCCCGACAAGCCGCCAGCCCTAACCGCAAATAGCCTTAACCCCAGTGGATTGATGCCGGCTTGCAGGGAAACGTAGCATTTTAGGCATTGATAATTCGCCAACGCCGGCTTGCCCGAAAACCACTGCCGTATTAGAGCAATTCCAGGAAAAGTGAGTAGCGGTTTTCCGTCCGGAATTGCGCAAAAACAAATACTTAGAGCGTTTCAGCGAACCGCTGAACCGCTCTAATGCATGTCGTTCAAAAGTGGCCCCGGTTTTGAGAGAACGACATGCATCAAAACAAAGACCTAAAGCGCGTCGCATGAATCCGGTTCAGCGCGACGCGCTTTAGGTCCGGCGCCTGTGAGGTGAAGCGAGTGGCTGAGATACTATCCGTCGGCGAAGCGATGGAGCGGGCGTTGGCGCTGCTCGAGGGCGGCGAAGTTGTCGCCATCCCGACGGAAACCGTCTACGGACTGGCCGGCGATGCCACCAATGGCGTTGGCGTCGCCCGCATCTTCGAAGCCAAGGGCCGGCCGCGCTTCAACCCGCTGATCGCCCATGTCGCCGATCTCGCGATGGCCGAGCGCATTGCGATCTTCGACCCGCTGTCGAAGCGGCTGGCCGAGGCGTTCTGGCCGGGGCCGCTGACGCTGGTGCTGCCGCTCCGACCCGGCAACGGCATCCATCCGCTGGTCACCGCCGGGCTCGATACGATCGCGCTCCGCATGCCGAGGGGCTTCGGCGGCGAGCTGATCGCCAGGCTCGGCCGGCCGCTGGCCGCGCCCAGCGCGAACTCTTCGGGCAAGATAAGCGCCACGACGGCGCAAGCCGTGGCGGCCGATCTCGGCGCCAAAATCCGGCTGGTGGTCGATGGCGGCGCCACCCCGGTCGGGCTGGAATCGACCATCGTCAAGGTCGAAGGCAACAGCGTGCGGCAGCTGAGGCCAGGCGGCATCGCCGCCGCCGATGTCGAGGCCGTCACCGGCATCAAGCTGCAGCGCGGCGCGACAGCCGGCATCGAGGCGCCCGGCATGCTGGCGTCGCATTATGCGCCGAGCGCATCGGTGCGGCTCGATGCACAGAGTGTGGCTGAAGGCGAGGCCTTGCTGGCCTTTGGTGGCGACCGCGCCGAAGGCTGGCAAGCGGCGGCCGCCTTGCGCAACCTGTCCGCATCGGGCGATTTGCGCGAAGCCGCAAGCAATCTGTTCGCGTATTTGCAGGAACTCGACCGCAGCGGCGCGGCGACGATCGCCGTCGAGCCGATCCCGGTCGAAGGGCTCGGCGAGGCGATCAACGATCGGCTGTTTCGTGCCGCTGCCCCCCGTGACAAGCTCGACTGAGCGCCATAGTTTGCGCCCATGAACGACGCACCCTTCGACCTCGACCCCGCTCTCATCGACCGCTTCGCGGCAATCGTCGGCGACAAATATGCGCTGCGCGACCAGGCCGATATTGCGCCGTATCTTACCGAGCGGCGCGGCCTATGGCACGGCAGGACCGCCTTGGTGCTGCGTCCCGGCAGCGTCGACGAGGTCAGCCGGATCATGCGCCTGGCGAGCGAGACGGGAACGCCGGTCGTGCCGCAAAGCGGCAACACCGGGCTGGTCGGCGCCCAGGTGCCGGATGCCTCCGGCCGCGAGATCGTGCTGTCGCTGTCGCGGCTGAACCGCATTCGCGAGATCGACGTCTTCTCCAACACGGTAACCGTCGAGGCCGGCGTCATCCTGCAGACGCTGCAGGAAGCCGCCGACGCCGCCGACCGGCTGTTTCCGCTGTCGCTTGCCGCGCAAGGGTCCTGCCAGATCGGCGGCAATCTCTCGTCCAATGCCGGCGGCACCGGCGTGCTTGCCTATGGCAATGCGCGCGAACTCTGCCTTGGTGTCGAAGTCGTGCTGCCGACCGGCGAGGTGTTCGACGATCTGCGCAAACTGAAGAAGGACAACACCGGCTACGATCTGAAGAACCTGTTCGTCGGCGCCGAAGGCACGCTCGGCATCATCACCGCGGCGGTGCTGAAACTGTTTCCCAAGCCCAAGGGGCGCGAAGTCGCCTTTGCCGGCCTGTCGTCGCCGGAAGCAGCGCTTGCGCTGTTCAGCCTGGCGATGGACCGGGCAGGGGCGGCACTCACCGCCTTCGAGCTGATCGGCCAGCGTCCTTATGATTTCACGCTGCGCCATGCGCAGGGCGTCACGCGGCCGCTGGCGCAGGATTGGCCATGGTATGTGTTGATGCAGGTGTCGTCGGGCCGTTTGGCCGAGGACGCCAGGGGGCTGATCGAAGAAGTGCTGTCGGCAGGCCTCGAACAAGGCATCGTCGGCGACGCGGTGATCGCGGCCAGCCTGGCGCAGGGCGACGCGTTCTGGAACTTCCGCGAGGTGCTGCCGGATTCGCAAAAGCCCGAAGGTGCTTCGATCAAGCATGATATTTCGGTGCCGGTGGCATCCATCCCGGCGTTTATCGAAAAGGCGGCCGGTGCAGTGGCTTCGGTCAGTCCGCAGGCGCGCGTGGTCTGCTTCGGTCATATGGGCGACGGCAATCTGCACTACAACATCTCCCGGCCGGAGGGCGGTGACGACGAAGCGTTTCTCGGCCTCTACCACGCCATGAACCATGCCGTGCACGATGTCGTGCGCTCCTTCCACGGTTCGATCTCGGCCGAGCATGGCATCGGCCAGTTGAAGCGCGACGAACTGATCGCCACCGCGCCGCCAATGGCGATCGAACTGATGCGCCGGGTGAAGGCCGTCTTCGATCCGGCCGGCATCATGAATCCCGGTAAGGTTATCTGATCCTTTCAACATTTTGTGGCTGGTCTCATTCCGATAACCATCGCCTGAGATCAGCAAAATTTAACTGACTTTCTTAAGCCGGGCGGCAGAAGCTCGCGCTAATGTTTCACACAACGAGGCCGGGAAAACCGGCCCGGAGAGACCCGCAAAACGGCTCTCAGGAGAAACACAGGAAGGCAGCAGATGAACAGTGTATTGAAGCCCGTCTGGGCCGGGCGCAACATGCGCCTCGACCCATTCCGCCTGCCGCAAGTGGTGAGCTATGCCACGCGCGACGACTATGGCGACGTTACCTTCACCATCGACCAGCGCGGCGCCGTCATCCGCCGCACGCTCGAGATGAGCGGCGTGCCGGCGATCATCGCGCTGCCCGCCAACGCGTTTCGCGGCGTCGCCGCCCGCGCGATGGAGGATGCGCAAGGCAATGTCACGGTAACCCTCGAACTCCTGCACAACGACCCGATGCTGTCGGTGCCGCTGCTGGTGGCCGACGATCTCGACGACGTCGCCGCCGACTGGCGCGCCTGGGCCGATGCTTACCGGCTGCAGATGCTGCTGATCGAATCCGACGGCATTGCCCGCACGCTTGAGGAATCGCTCGGCGCCGCCATCAAGGCGCTGCCGGCAAAGGATCGCCGCAAGGGCCGGGTCTCGACCACGCGCCGCCCGCGCTTCCTCGCCCGCCGCAGGGCCGGCAATCTCGGGCTGAGACTGGTGATCGACGGCCAGGAGATTATTTCGAGAGAATAGAGCGCTCTTCTCCTTCCCCCCCTTGTGGGGGAAGGTGGATTGCCGCGAAGCGGCAAGACGGATGAGGGGTGTTCCAGGGAACGCCAACGCCTCACTCCGCTGGAGCACCCCTCATCCGTCTCGGCGCTGCGCGTCGATCCACCTTCTCCCACAAGGGGAGAAGGAAGAGGGAGCCTACACCAGCGGCTTCAGCGCCACCCACAGCGCACCGCCGATCAGGCCGAGGAAGATCAGCCAGCCGACCTGGTTGTTCGATTTGAACAGCCGCAGGCATTGATCGGGATCGTTGATATCCAGAACCGCTATCTGCCGCGCCATATGCGCGCCGGCGGCGATCAGCCCGGCCAGCGCCACCACAGGCGCCTGCGCCGAGGCGAAGGCGATGGCGAAGCAGACCAGCGTGCCGCCATAAAGCCCGACCAGCCAGGTCTTGGTGTTGTCGCCGAACAGCCGCGCCGTCGAGCGCACGCCGACGATGGCGTCGTCTTCCTTGTCCTGATGTGCATAGATGGTGTCGTAGCCGATCACCCACAGGATCGAGCCGATATAGAGCATGATGGCCGGGCCATCGAGATCGCCGAACTCGACCGCCCAGCCCATTAACGCACCCCAGGAGAAGGCGAGCCCGAGCACCAATTGCGGCCAGTTGGTGAAGCGCTTCATGAAGGGATAGACGGCAACGATGACCAGCGAGACGATGCCGAGCGGAATGGCGAAGTCGTTGAACTGCAGCAGCACGACGAGGCCCAGCAAGGCCTGGATGACCAGGAACGCCCAGGCCTGGCGGCGCGTCACCTTGCCGGCCGGCAATGGCCGCGAGCGCGTGCGCTCGACCTTGTTGTCGATGTCCTGGTCGACAATATCGTTATAGGTGCAGCCGGCGCCGCGCATGGCGACGGCGCCGACGAAGAACAGGAACAGGAACCATGGCGACGGGAGCAATGTGAGCAGCGGGTCGCTTGCGCGCGGATAGGCGCTGGCCGCTAGCGCTGCCGACCACCAGCAGGGCCACAGCAGCAATTGCCAGCCGATCGGCCGGTCCCAGCGCGCAAGCTGCGCGTAAGGCCACAGCCAGCGCGGCAATATCTTGTAGACCCAATGGCCGCTCGGCGCGTCGGCGACGCGGCCCTGTGCGGCTTTCGACTGGATGGTTTCCATCGTGCTGGAGTGGCAGCAGCGGCGTGCGCCGTCAAGCGGCCGCATTGTCGCTCAGGCGGTGAAAATATCGTGGCTGCCAAACCATTCCTTCGCCACCTCCGTGAAGGCCAGCGCCGCCTTCGACAGCCTTTGCCTTGTGTCATGGGTGAGGATGATGCGCTGCATCGGCAGCGGATCGGACAGCGGCTTGCAGACCAGCGGCAGCCCGTCATAACTCCTGTCGCCATAAGGCCTGGTGTAGCTCACCGCGACGCCGAAGCCGTTGGCGACCATGCTGCGCTGCAGTTCGAACGAACTCGCCGTCGATTGCGAGACCGGCGACAGGCCGCGGCTGAGGAACAGGTCCAGCATATGCTGCCAGCTGTGCGGCTGGTCGGTGGTGATCAAGGGATGGGTCGCCAGCTCCGCCAGGCTGACGCTCGCCTGGCTGGCCAGCGCATGGCCCTGCGGCAGAAGCGCGTGCGGCCGCAGCTCGTGCAGCAGGATGCGGGCGAAGTGCGAGGGCAAGCCGAGATCGTAGGTCAGGCCGAGATCTATTGCCGCATCGCCGAGCCGCCGGCCCAGCGTCTCGAAGGTCTCGTCGCGCACGACTACGGTGACCGCCGGACAGCGCTGCGAAAAAGCGCGGATCAGCGCCGGCGCGAAATAGGGCGCCAGATCCTCGAAGCAGCCGAGCACAAGTTCGCCCCCGACATCGGCGTCGCGCGTCCCGAGCCCAACCAGTTCGTCCGCTTCGGCCAGCACCTGCTTTGCCTTCGCCACCGCGCTGCGGCCGAACGAAGTCAGCGCGATGCCGCTGCCGCGCTGGCGCACGAACAATTTCTGGCCGAGCGTCGCTTCGACATTGTCGATCGCCACCGAGATCGACGGCTGTGAGACGTTCAGCATCCGCGCGGCCGCGGTGACGCTGCCATGCCGTGCGACGGCGACGAGGTAACGCAGCTGGGTGAGGGTCAGATTCATAGTCTAAAACTATAAGAGAGATGAGAAGTTATTATTTTACGCGATGTGCGGCGGCTGCGATAGTCGGTCATCGAAACAGGGAAGACATGAGATGGCCGCCAGACATATCGATGCCGCAGCGATTGCCGATTACCAGCGCGACGGCGCGGTCTGCATACGCGGCGCTTTCAAAGACTGGGTCGGCACCATCGCCGCCGGCATCGAGCGCAACATGCAAAACCGCAGCGCCGCGGCGTCGGACATCGCCAACGGCAAAGGCAGCTTCTTCGACGATTACTGCAACTGGGAGCGCATTCCCGAATTCTTCGACGTGGTGCGCAATTCGCCCGCCGCCGAACTGGCCGCAGCCGCGATGCAGTCGCGCAGCGCGCAGTTCTTCCACGACCATGTGCTGGTCAAGGAGCCGGGCACCCAGAAGCCGACGCCCTGGCACCAGGACATTCCGTACTATTTCGTCGACGGCACTCAGACAGTCAGCTTCTGGATCCCGATCGATCCGGTCAAGGAGGCGACGCTGCGGCTGATCGCCGGCTCGCACAAATGGGACAAGATGGTGCTGCCGGTGCGCTGGCTTAACGATGATAATTTCTATGCCGGCGAGGGCAACTATCGGCCGGTGCCCGATCCCGACAACGACCCGTCGCTGAAGGTGCTCGAATGGGAGATGGAGCCGGGCGACGCCATCCTGTTCGACTTCCGCACCGCGCACGGCGCGCGCGGCAATCTTACCTCGGCGCGGCGCCGGGCGCTGTCGTTACGCTGGGTCGGCGACGACGCGCGCTACGTCGAGCGCCCCGGCCGTACCTCGCCGCCCTATCCCGGCCATGACATGAAGCCCGGCCAGAAACTGCGCGAGGACTGGTTTCCAGTGGTCTTCCAGAGCTGAGCCGCGAGAGCCGCGCTTCTGCTTCGGCTTGCCGGTGCGTGCGACGTTGCCGTGCGCAACCGGCAAGCAGCGGACCAAAAGTCTTGACCCGCGCCGCGCAGCGCAATAGCGCAGTCCCTGTCGTGAAATGACAAGGGACATCGGCATGCGCGTTTTGTTGATCGGCTCCGGCGGCCGCGAACATGCCTTGGCCTGGAAGATCGCGGCCTCGCCGCTTTTGACCAAGCTCTATGCCGCGCCCGGCAATCCGGGCGTCGCCCGCGAGGCCGAACTGGTCAAGCTCAACATTAGCGACCATGCCGCTGTCGCAACCTTCTGCAAGGACAATGCGATCGACCTAGTCGTCGTCGGGCCGGAAGGGCCGCTGGTCGCCGGCATTGCCGACGATCTGCGCGGCGAGGGCATCCGCGTCTTCGGCCCGTCGAAGCGGGCAGCGCGGCTCGAAGGCTCGAAAGGTTTTACCAAGGACCTTTGCGCCAAATACGGCATCCCGACTGCCGCCTATGGCCGCTTCACCGATCTTGCCTCGGCGAAAGCCTATGTCGAAAAGGTCGGCGCGCCGATCGTCATCAAGGCCGACGGGCTTGCCGCCGGCAAGGGCGTCACCATCGCCATGACGCTGGACGAGGCGCGCGCCGCCCTCGATGCTTGTTTCGACGGCGCATTCGGTGACGCCGGCGCTGAGGTAGTAGTCGAGGAATTCATGACCGGCGAGGAGGCGAGTTTCTTCTGCCTGTGCGACGGCACGACCGCACTTCCCTTTGGCACCGCGCAGGACCACAAGCGCGTCGGCGATGGCGATACCGGCCCCAACACCGGCGGCATGGGCGCCTATTCGCCGGCGCCGGTGATGAGCCCCGAAATGGTCGAGCGCACCATGCGCGAGATCGTCGAGCCGACCATGCGCGGCATGGCCGAGCTTGGCGCGCCGTTCGCCGGTATTCTGTTTGCCGGGCTGATGATCACCGACAAGGGGCCGAAGCTGATCGAATACAACACCCGCTTGGGCGATCCCGAGTGTCAGGTGCTGATGATGCGGCTGAAGGACGATCTGCTGGTGCTGCTCAACGCCGCCGTCGACGGCCAGTTGGCGCACAGTTCGATCCGCTGGCGCGACGATGCCGCGCTGACCGTGGTGATGGCGGCACAGGGCTATCCCGGGACGCCGGAAAAAGGCTCGGTCATTCGGGGTCTCGACGAAGCCGCTGGCGAAGGCGTTGAGATTTTCCATGCCGGCACTGCCATCAATGGCGGCGCGCTGGTCGCCAATGGCGGCCGCGTGCTCAACGTCACGGCATCAGGCAAGACGGTGGGCGAAGCGCAAAGCCGCGCTTACGCCGCGCTCGACCGTATCGACTGGCCGCAAGGCTTCTGCCGCCGCGACATAGGCTGGCAGGCGGTGGCGCGGGAAAAGGCCAGCGCCGCCACATAAGCCTCAGCGCTCGCGAACCAGTTCCGTCGAAGCGGTGCTGACCGGGTCGGCGGCCTGCGAGAAGGCGGCCTCGAGCAGAGCCTCCGAACGATACGTGGTCCGCTTCCAGGCGACATACTCGGCAATGCCGAAGCGCGCGCGGCGCGGCACCGTCTTGACCACCGGCATGCGGAAGGCGGCGCGGAATGTCTGCCAGCGCGCGCCGAGCACCGCCACCATTTCCTCGACCGTCGGTGGCGTCGCCACATCGGCGTATGTGATGGTGACTTTGCCGGCGAGCCCGGCCGCGCGCGACACCGGCACCGGTATCGAGGCGAGGTAGTCGGGCGGCACGTCGATCAGGCCGCCGAAGGGCCATTGCTGGCGCAGTGCCGCCGCGTCCATCGGCGCGACGTTGACGTCGATATCGTTGGGCGTGCCGGCGACGCGGTAGGGGCAGCGCAGGCGCCCGCAATTGGCCTGCGCCGAGAACTGCCACAGCGCATAGCCCTGCCAGTTGCCCATCGGAAAATGCACGTCGATGTCGGGCTTGTAGCGCGCATACCAGAGCGGCAGCCGCGACAGCAGACGGTATTGGTAGCGGTTGTCGGCGATGTACTGGGCGGTCTTGCCGTTGGTGTAGAGGATCGGGAAACGGCCGAGCCGCCGGTGCACCTGGCGCACGAATTCCTCGGCATCCTCGAGCGACATCCATTGCGAGGGGTCGTTGCCTTCGAGATCGAGGGCGAGCAGATCGTCAGGGGCTGGCTCGGCGAAATCGATGAAACTGTTGGCCTGCTCGAGCGGATTGCCGGGGCGGGCAAGATGATACGCGCCCCATTTCAGGCCGAGCGCCTTGGCCACCACCTTGCGCGTCTGAAACAGCTCGCGCGTCACCGCAAAGCGTTTCCACAATGTCTTGCAGAGTTTGACCGTAGGCTCGTCGCCGTAGCAGAAATAGGGCGGCGGCAGCCCGTCGGAGGCCTTGTTGATGAAGCCGACAATGCGCTTGTCGGTTGCAAGCTGCGCCCAGTCGATGGAATTGTATTCATAGGCGTCGACCACCAGCGCGCGGTCGCCATCCCGCCAAGGCTCGGAAAAGTCCGAGGCTGTAGCCGCTGACGTCAGCGCCATCATCGCCGCGAGAGCGATCGCTGAGCGGCGAAGAAGATGCGCCGGCGTTTTCAAACAGGGGATCCCCGCTGACCAAACACCGATGGTGGACCGGTATGGTTAAGGAAGTGCTTTCGGGCAGGAGTCCTGTCGCTCTCGCGACTTCTTCATTCTATGGCGGAGCAAGGAGCGAAGCGACGCGGCGCGGACCATAGTATGCATTCCGCGACTTCGAAGCGTTGCCACGGCGCGGAATTCTGCACCGTTGCGCCCCTGGCGCGAGGTCGCGACATGGTACTCGGCGTCCGCTACGCTCCCGCTCCACCCGTGGACGACGGAGTTCGATGAAAATCCGCGTGACAAAGTTTGACGTTTACGTAAAAAGAACGCCGGAGGCCGCCCATAGGCGGATGGTTTTGCATCGGCCCGGGTCCTAGGATCGAGCGATCGGAGCAGCGGAGGAGAAGCGGCATGTACAAGGCCCCGGTCGACGACATTTCGTTCACGCTCAAGCATGTCGCCGGGCTCAAGCCGGCACTCGACAGCGGCGCGTTCGGGGACCTCGGCGAAGACCTTGTCGACGCCATCCTGGCCGAGGCCGGCCGCTTCGCCAGCGAGGAGGTGGCGCCGCTCTACAAGATCGGCGACCAGCACGGCGCGGTGCTGAAGGATGCAGCCGTGACCATGCCGCCCGGTTGGAAGGCGCTTTACCGCAGCTGGATCGACGGTGGCTGGAACGCGCTGCCGGGGCCGGAAGAATTTGGTGGCCAGGGCCTGCCGACCATGCTCGGCGTTGCCGCGCTCGAGATGTGGAACTCCGCCGCCATGGCCTTCGGCATCGGCCCGACGCTGACCATGGGCGCCGTCGAGGCGCTGGACAAGCATTCCTCCGAAGCGCTGAAGGCAAAGTATCTGGCAAAGCTCGTCTCCGGCGAGTGGATGGGGACGATGAACCTGACCGAGTCGCAGGCCGGTTCCGATCTCGCCGCCTTGCGCACCCGCGCCGAGCCTGCCGGCGACGGCACCTACCGCATCTTCGGCCAGAAGATCTTCATCACCTATGGCGAGCATGATTTCACCGACAACATCATCCATCTGGTGCTGGCGCGGCTGCCGGATGCGCCGGCCGGCACGCGCGGCATTTCGTTGTTTTTGGTGCCGAAATTCCTGGTCAATGATGACGGCTCGCTCGGCGCCCGCAACGACGTCTTCTGTTCGGGCCTCGAGCACAAGCTCGGCATCCATGCCTCGCCGACCTGCACCATGATCTATGGCGACGGGTTCCAGGGTGCTGCGCCCGGCGCCATCGGTTGGCTGATCGGCGAGGAGAACAAGGGGCTCGCCTGCATGTTCACCATGATGAACAACGCGAGGCTTTGCGTCGGCATGCAGGGCGTGGCAGTGGCCGAAGCCGCGACGCAGAAGGCGATCGCCTATGCCAATGAGCGCCGCCAGGGCAAGGCATCGGACTTTTCAGGCGCCGGGATGGCGCCGATCGTCCATCACCCCGACGTGCAGCGCAATCTCTTGACCATGAAGGCTTTGACCCAGATCGCCCGCGCCATCAGCTATTCCTGCGCCCATGCCATCGACCTCGCGCGAGTCTCGCCCGGCGATCAGGCCGCGCATTGGCGCGACCGCGCCAATCTGCTGACGCCGCTGGCCAAGGCCTTTTCCACCGATATCGGCGTCGATGTCGCATCGCTCGGCGTCCAGGTCCACGGCGGCATGGGCTTCATCGAGGAGACGGGCGCGGCCGCGCTCTATCGCGACGCCCGCATTGCGCCGATCTATGAAGGCACCAACGGCATCCAGGCGATCGACCTTGTAGCCCGCAAATTGCCGCTTGGCGGCGGCGAGCATGTGCATGGCTATATCGCCGAACTGAAGGCCATCGCCGACGAGGTGCGGACCTCGAACCTGCAGGGCTTCGGCCGCACCGCCGAAGCGCTTGACCAGGCGTTCGACGATCTCACCGAGGCGACGCGCTTCCTGCAGAAACTGCTAGCCGACGGCCGTCTGGACGAAGCTCAGGCCGGTGCGACACCCTATCTCAGGCTGATCTCGCTTGCTGCCGGCGGCGCCTATCTGGCGCGCGGCGGACTTGCCGAGCAAAGCCGCATCGCCCTTTGCCGCTTCTTCGCCGAAAACCTGCTCGGCGAAGTCAGCGCCTTGAAGGAACGCGTCATCGATGGCGCCGAGAGCCTCGCTACCGCCGGCAAGGCGCTGATAACGGCCTGAATACCAGAGCGCTCACCAGGGAAGAATGACCGTGACAGACCATATTCTCGTCGAGCGCCAGGGCGCCATCCAGATCATCCGCATGAACCGTCCCGACAAGAAGAACGCACTGACGCGCGCCATGTACGCGACAATGTCCAAGGCGCTGGCCGATGGCGATGCCGACCCGGCGGTTCGCGTCCATGTCTTCCTCGGTGTGCCTGGCGCCTTCTCTTCCGGCAACGATCTCGCCGATTTCCTGGTCATCGCCACCGGCGGTGAGGGCGGCAACGAGGTCTGGGACTTCCTGATGGCGCTGGCCAAAACGGAGAAGCCGATGGTCTCCGGCGTCGACGGGATTGCGGTCGGCATCGGCACCACGCTCAATTTGCATTGCGACCTGACTTTCGCCACGCCGCGCGCGGTGTTCCGCACACCCTTCGTCGACCTCGGCCTGGTGCCGGAGGCGGGCTCCAGCCTGCTGGCCCCGCTCATCCTCGGCAGGCAGGGCGCCTTCGCCTTGCTTGGCCTCGGCGAAGGTTTTTCCGCCGAGCGCGCCAAGGCCGCCGGCCTGATCTATGAGGTGGTCGAGGAGGACCGGCTAGAAGCCGCGGTACGCGCAGCGGCCGGCGAGATCGCCGCCAAGCCTCCGCAGGCGCTGAAGATCGCCCGTGACCTGATGCGCGCGCCACGCGACGAGCTTGTCGCCCGCATCAAGGTGGAGAGCGAGCATTTCTCCGAGCGGCTGAAGTCCGACGAAGCGCGCGCCGCGTTGACCGCCTTCATGACCAGGAAGAAGGCCTGAACCTCTCCTCAGGGATAAAGCCGTGTCTTGTCCCAGCCGCCTCCGGCGTTGCGCGAAAAGACCAGCCGATCGTGCAGCCGGAATGGCCGATCGTGCCAGAACTCGATCGCCTGCGGCACGATGCGGAAGCCCGACCAGTGCTTTGGCCGCGGGATTTCGCCCATAGGGTAGCGCGCCGTGTATTCGGCCACCGCCTTCTCCAGGGCAAAGCGGCTTTCCAGCGGCCGCGACTGTTTCGAGGCCCATGCGCCGATCCGGCTGCCGCGCGGCCGCGTCGCGTAATAGGCATCCGCCTCGGCGTCGCTGACGATCTCCACCGGTCCGCGTATGCGCACCTGGCGGCGCAACGATTTCCAGTGGAAGCACATCGCCGCCTTCATGCTGCCAAGAATCTCGCGGCCCTTGGCGCTCTCGAAATTCGTGTAGAAGACAAAGCCGCCCTCGTCGAACCCCTTGAGCAGCACCATCCGCACATCCGGCATGCCGTCGGCATCGACGGTTGCAAGTGCTACGCCGTTGGCGTCGTTGATTTCGCTTTTCTTGGCGTCCTCCAGCCACTCGGCAAAGAGCCGGAACGGCTCGGCGGCTTCGGTAAAGTCACTACTTGTTAACTCAGTGTCACTCATAGTTTTTCTCAAATCGTCTCGAGCTTCAGGAGGTTGCCGATTGTCGCGTATCGCGCAAGCTTTTGACAGCGGGCAATGGAGCGTTATCGCTTCGGCCAGTTCGAAAGCCGTGATCGTGATTATCGCACTGCCGCTTGCCGCCTGCGGCGCCGGCGGCTTCAGCCTGGAAAAGGCCGAGGTCGATCGTTCCATCGTCACCTCAAGCGCGCCGGCCAGGGTGACATCGACGGACGCCGACAGCGCTTCCGACCAGACCACGATCGGCAATGCGGTGTCTTCGGCCGACATCGAGGAGCTTCGCGGCCAGGCCGTGCCGTGGGCGAATGCCGACACCGGCTCGCGGGGCTCCATCACCGAACTCGCCGAAGTGCAGGACAACGGCCAAGACTGCCGCAGCTTTACCGCCTCTCGCGAAAGCTTCGACGGCGTCGCTTTGTTCAAGGGGCAATTGTGCATCGTCGCGGCCGGCGGCTGGCACATGCAGGACTTCAAACCGCTCTGAGTTTTCGAGGTTTGCGGGCGCTGCAATTTCAACCCTCGATAAGCCTGTGCGCCACTGGAATTTCTTCCTATGGGAGCGCATATAAGGGCCAACGTGGATTTAACTCATTTTCCAGGGCAGGACGCATGCGCGACCCCTATGAGGTGCTGGGCGTTGCCAAGAACGCATCGGCCAAGGACATAAAATCGGCCTACCGCAAGCTCGCCAAGAAGTATCATCCGGACCAGAATCCGAATGATCCCAAGGCCAAGGACCGTTTTGCCGCCGCCAATCAGGCCTATGAGGTCGTCGGCGACGAGAAGAACCGTGCGGCCTTCGACCGCGGCGAGATCGACGCCGACGGCAGGCCGAAATTCCAGGGCTTCGAGGGCGCAGCCGGCGGCGGCGATCCGTTCGGTGGCTTCCGCCGCCAGCAGGGCGCCGGCGGCTCGCGCTTCGAATTCCGATCGGGGCGTCCGGGCGGCGATCCGTTCGACGGCAACAGCGACATTTTCAGCCAGATCTTCGGCGACGCCTTTTCCGGCGCGCGCGGCGCCGGAACAGGCGACCGCCGCCAGCAGGCGACCGCCGCCGATCTGAACGTCACGCTCGACGTCACCATCGAGGAGATAGCGACCGCCGAAAAGGTGACGGCGATGTTCCCCGACGGCCGCAAGATCGCGGTCAAGCTGCCGGTCTATGTCGAGGATGGCCAGACCATCCGGCTGAAGGGCCAGGGCGAGCAGGGGCCGGGACAGCCGGGCGATGCGCTGGTCAAGATCCGTATCCGCAGGCACCCGCGCTACCGCATCGAGGGCCGTGACTTGCATGCCGATCTGGAGGTAGCGTTGGCCGACGCGGTGCTGGGCGCCAAGGTGCCGGTCGACACGCCGACCGGCAGGCTGGCGGTCAACATTCCGGCCTGGTCGAGTTCCGATAAGGTGCTGCGCCTGAAGGGCAGGGGCTTGCCGGAAAAGGCCGGCGGCCATGGCGATCTCTACGCCCATGTCCGCATCATGCTGCCGGAAGGCGGCGACAGCGAACTCGAAGCGCTGATGCGCAGCCGCAAAGGCTGACGCGGCTCGACTTCGCTGGCTAACTGCCGGGCGCCACTTCCTCCATCCGCCGGATGGTTTCGCCGAAGCGGCGCAGCGCCTGCCGTACCGGGACATGCGGGCTCTCGATCTCCAGCAGGATCATCGTCTCGCTGCCGAGGAAGGCGGCGCTGACCAGGCTGGTCACTTCGGCGGCGGAGAATGGACCGAGGCCGCCGAACCGCCGCTCCGCCTCTTGCGCCAGTCCGTCCAGCAGTTCGAACCAGCCGCGCAGGTCGCGGCGCACCGCCTTGGCGATTTCGGGGCTCGACAGGCTTGCCGCGATCATCTCGTGCAGGATCCGGACATAGCCGGACGCCAGATCATCGTCGAGGAAATCGCAAGCGCGTTCCCAGCGCTGCCACAGCGGCATCGGTGCCGCAAAAGTCTCCGCCTGGCGTTTCAGCAGGCCCTCGTTCAGATGGTCGAGCAGGGCCAGGAACAGCCGTTCCTTGGAGCCGAAATGGTAATGGATCTGGCTGAGCGGAACGCCGGCGATCTCGGCAACGCGGCGCGTCGACAGATCGGCGTAGCCGCCTCGATGGAGGCATAACTCGGCAGCCGAAATCAGTTCGGCGCGCGTGTCGCGCTTTTGCTTGTTCTGCGGCGGGGTAACGGCTTGGGCAGCGTCCGTCATGCGGCGTGGCTGCCGCTGTTAGCGGTGCAATCTGGGCGGATCATAGCTTCTCCTGTCCGGGGCTGGACGTCCCTCCACTCTATCTCGGTCGAGCGACCGATCAAGTTGACTCGTCAGAAAATTTATGGTTTTTTGACGCTGAATTCGGTCGACCGACCGAATCCTGATGCTTGCATGGAGGGGCAGTCATGGCGGGCGTAATCACCCTTATCTACGGCGTTGCCGCATACCTGATTTTTCTCGGTTCGTTTCTCTATGCGGTCGGTTTCGTCGGCAACATGGTCGTGCCGAAATCGATCGATTCCGGAGTCGCTGGAAGTCCCGTCGAAGCCGTCATCGTCAATGCACTGCTGCTCGGCCTTTTCGCCGCCCAGCACAGCATCATGGCGCGGCCGGTTTTCAAGCGCTGGTGGACACGGATTGTCCCGCACGCGGCCGAACGCAGCACCTATGTGCTTTTGGCCAGCCTCATCCTGCTGCTGCTCTACTGGCAATGGCGGCCGATTCCCGGTCTCGTCTGGACGGTCGAGAACCCGGTCTGGGTCGCCGTCATCCATGGCGTGTTCTGGCTCGGCTGGGCGGTATTGTTGACCAGCACCTTTCTGATCAACCATTTCGAACTGTTCGGCTTGCGCCAGGTTCTCGCCGCTTTGCGCAAGAGCGAACCGGCGCCGCCCGTGTTCAGGACGCCGCTGTTCTACAAATGGGTCCGGCACCCACTCTATGTCGGCTTTCTCCTGGCCTTCTGGGCGACGCCGTCGATGACATGGGGCCATCTTCTGTTCGCGGCGGGCAGCACCGGCTACATCCTGCTCGGCATCTTCCTCGAGGAACGCGATCTCGTCGCGATGTTTGGCGATCAGTACCGCCTCTACCGCAAGCAGGTGGGAATGCTCATTCCCTGGCGCAAAATGGCTGGATAGGGCCGATGCGTTGCCGACCAGCCGATTCGGCTGGTCGGCCGGGCCTGGGCCATCAAGGCGCGCTGGCCGCAGTGAGGCGTTCAAATCTCACAACAACGTTATTATCCCCCATTCGTTGTCACGCCGAGTGTCTGAATTGAACGCGCGCCCCGTCTGCGCTTGATGCGCCTTTCTGCCTGTGCGATAGGCACTCCAAAGCAGAAAATCTTTCGGAGAGCGCTGACATGGCGGGTGGACAGGGCCTTATGGCCGGCAAGCGCGGCCTTATACTGGGCGTCGCCAACAACAGATCGATTGCCTACGGCATCGCCAAGGCCTGCGTCGACCATGGCGCCGAGATCGCGCTGACCTATCAGGGCGAGGCGTTCAAGAAGCGCGTCGAGCCGCTGGCTGCGGAATTGGGCGCCTTTGTCGCCGGTCATTGCGATGTCACTGATCCGGCGAGCCTCGACGAGGTGTTTGCCAATGTCGCCAAGCATTGGGGCGGCAAGCTCGACTTCCTCGTCCATGCCATCGCCTTTTCCGACAAGGACGAGCTGACCGGACGCTATGTCGAGACGACGCGCGACAATTTCCTGCGCACCATGGACATTTCGGTCTATTCCTTCACCACCATCGCCAAGCGCGCCGAAGCGTTGATGACCGATGGCGGCTCGCTGCTGACGCTGACCTATTACGGCGCCGAAAAGGTCATGCCGCATTACAACGTCATGGGTGTCGCCAAGGCCGCGCTCGAAGCCAGCGTGCGCTATCTCGCCGTCGACCTCGGCGGCAAGAAGATCCGCGTCAACGCTATCTCGGCCGGGCCGATCAAGACCTTGGCTGCTTCGGGCATCGGCGACTTCCGCTACATCCTCAAGTGGAACGAATACAATTCGCCGCTGAAGCAGACCGTCACCCAGGAAGAAGTCGGCGATTCCGCCGTCTATTTCCTGTCGGACCTGTCGCGTGGCGTCACCGGCGAGGTGCACCATGTCGATTCCGGCTATCACGTCGTCGGCATGAAGGCGGTCGACGCGCCGGATATTTCGACCGTCAAGGAATAGTTCTGCCGCGGTTTCCGCCCGCCTGTCCTGATTTCCGGAAGACCTGATGGTTCCGCTCGTCTACATCGTGCGCCATGGCCAGACGCAGTGGAATGCCGAGTCGCGGCTGCAGGGCCAGGCCGACACCGATCTCAACGCGCTCGGCCGCGAGCAGGCGACCCGCAATGGACGGCGGCTGGCCGAACTGATCCAGAATCCTGAGGATTTCGACTTTGTCGCCAGCCCGATGAAGCGGACGCGCGAGACGATGCAGCGGCTGCGCTTGGCGATGCAGCTCGATCCCGATGCCTACCGCACCGACCCGCGTCTGGTCGAGGTGCACTTTGGCGACTGGCAGGGCTTTACCTATGCCGAACTCGACGCGCGAATGCCGGGCTCGGCGAAGGCGCGACGACGCAACAAATGGAATTTCCAGCCGCCGGGCGAGGGCGCCGAAAGCTACCAGATGCTGCTCGAACGGGTGAAGCCGTGGTTCGAGGCGCTCGACCGCCAGACGGTCTGCGTCACGCATGGTGGCGTCGTGCGGACTCTGTTTCGGATGGTCGAAGGTGTTTCCGAACATGAAGCGGCAAACCTGGAAGTGCGGCAGGACCGGGTGCTCAGGCTGCAGGACGGGCGTCTGGATTGGCTTTAGGTTCGAGCAGATAAAAACAGGACGACCGTCCTGTTTATCCGGGCAGGGCTCCGCCGAGCGGCAAGACCCTGTTCGGCGTCGGTGTTACTCGGTGTCGGGCAGTTCCATGTCGGTGACGACGTTCTCGCCATTCGTCACGTCATAGGCAATGACGATATCCATGCCCGGCTTTAGCGAATCGAGATCGGTCTCGGCGTTGAGCTTGAAGGACTTGCCGTCCTCCAGCGTCAGCGTCAGCGCGTCCTTGTCGACCTTCTTGATCAGGCCTTCGGTCTGGCCGGCATAGGCGGCGGTGGAAATCAGCAACATGGCGGCAGCAGCGCCAATCAGGGTACGCATCGTCGTCCTCTTTGTCATTGCGCCTGCACGGATGGCGGCGAGCTTTCAACGGGCGGATGGAAGAGAGCAGAAACCAACCGAATGTGTCAAAACTAAAACCGCCGGATCACAGTTTGACCGCTGTGGAAAACGCCAATAGAACGCACCCTTGATCCGGCTCCGCTGCCGGGCAGGGCTAAAATTCATGTCTCACAACACGTTCGGCCATCTCTTCCGCGTCACCACCTGGGGCGAAAGCCATGGCCCGTCGCTCGGCTGTGTCGTCGACGGCTGCCCGCCCGGCATCCGCTTCACACGGGCCGAAATCCAGGCCGAACTCGACAAGCGCCGTCCCGGCCAGTCGCGTTTTGTGACCCAGCGCCGCGAGCCGGACGAGGTGAACGTGCTATCCGGCTTCATCCTCGACGAGGACGGCGAGACGATGATCACCACCGGCACGCCCGTCTCGATGCTGATCGAGAATGTCGACCAGCGCTCCAAGGACTATGGCGAGATCGCCCGCCAGTACCGGCCCGGCCACGCCGACTACACCTATGACGTCAAATACGGCCTGCGCGACCATCGCGGCGGCGGCCGCTCCTCGGCCCGCGAGACGGCCGCGCGCGTGGCCGCCGGCGCGCTCGCCCGTAAGGTGGTGCCCGGCATGGTGGTGCGCGGCGCGCTGGTGTCTATGGGCGAGAAATCGATCGACCGCGCCAACTGGAACTGGAATTTCATCGGTGACGCCGAAAACCCGTTCTTCACCCCCGATCCGGCCTCCGTTCCGGTCTTCACCAGCTATCTCGACGGCATCCGCAAATCCGGCTCCTCGGTCGGCGCGGTTATCGAGATCGTCGCCGACGGCGTGCCCGCCGGACTTGGCGCGCCGATCTACGCCAAGCTCGACCAGGACATCGCGTCCGGCCTGATGTCGATCAACGCCGTCAAGGGCGTC
The DNA here is from genome assembly GCF_040320205.1 of Mesorhizobium sp. M0761. NCBI lineage: Bacteria > Pseudomonadati > Pseudomonadota > Alphaproteobacteria > Hyphomicrobiales > Phyllobacteriaceae > Mesorhizobium > Mesorhizobium sp. M0761. The sequence continues at coordinate 106,645 of NZ_JAMYPF010000015.1, read as the reverse complement.
GAGATCGGCAACGGTTTCGAAGCCGCCCGCATCACCGGCGAACAGAATGCCGACGAGATGCGCATCGGCAATGACGGCAAGCCGGTCTTCTTGTCCAACAATGCCGGCGGCATTCTGGGCGGCATCTCGACCGGCCAGGCGATCGTCGCCCGCTTCGCCGTCAAGCCGACCTCGTCGATCCTGACGCCGCGCAAATCCATCGACAAGGACGGCAACGACGTCGACGTCATGACCAAGGGCCGCCACGACCCCTGCGTCGGCATCCGCGCCGTGCCGATCGGCGAAGCCATGGTTGCCTGCGCCATCGCCGACCATTATCTGCGGCACCGGGGACAGACAGGCCGGGGATTAGGCAGTAGGGATTAGGCAATAAGCCAGCCCGTACTTCCTTCCCTAACTCCTACTGCCCAACCCCTATTCCCTGCGAGCGAAGCGAGCCAATGCCATACGATCAGAAGAAAATCGTCGAAGCCATCCGCGCCTTCGAGCGCGGCGAGATCGTCGTCGTCATGGACGATGACGGGCGTGAGAACGAGGGCGACCTGATCGTTGCCGCCGTGCATTGCAGCCCGGAGAAAATGGCCTTCATCATCCGTCACACCTCCGGCATCGTCTGCACGCCGATGCCGCGCGAGGAGGCCAAGCGGCTCAATCTGCAGCCGATGGTCGCCGACAATGATTCCGCCCACACCACGGCCTTTACCGTCAGCGTCGATTTCAAGCATGGCACCACCACCGGCATTTCGGCCGAGGACCGCACGCTGACCGTGCGCAACCTGGCCAACGGCAATGTCGGCGGTTCGGATTTCGTTCGCCCCGGCCACATCTTCCCGCTGATCGCTAGGGAAGGCGGCGTGCTGATGCGTTCGGGCCATACCGAAGCCGCGGTCGATCTCTGCAAGCTTGCCGGCCTGCCGCCGGTTGGCGTGATCTCGGAGTTGGTCAATGACGACGGCACCGTCAAGCGCGGCCCGCAGGTGGCGAGCTTTGCCGAGGAACACGGCCTCAAGCAGGTCTCGGTCGCCGACCTCATCGCCTACCGGCAGCGCAAGGAAACGCTGGTCGAACGCGTCGCCTGCTCCGAAATCGACACACTCGGCGGCAAGGCACAGGTCTTCACCTACACGCTGCCCTGGGATTCCATGCACCATGTCGCGGTCGTTTTCGGCGACATCCGTGACGGCGAGGACGTGCCGGTGCGGCTGCATTCGGAGGATGTGGTGACCGACGTGTTCGGCACCAGCCACCGGCTCGACGCCATTATGAAGGCGATGGGCGAACGCAAGCGCGGCGTCATCGTTTACCTCCGAGAGGGTTCGGTCGGCGTCGCCCATCAGGAGCGCAACCGGCCGATGAGTGCCGACCGTGAGGACCACGAAGAGGCCCGCCGCCGTGAGAACGAGTGGCGAGAAATCGGCCTCGGCGCCCAGATCCTGAAGGATCTCGGCATTTCCTCGATCAACCTGATCGCCTCGCGCGAGCGCCACTATGTCGGGCTTGAAGGCTTTGGGATTCACATCGCGAAAACTGAGATTATCTAGTTCGTCGCGCAAGAGCGACGCTGCCGAAAAAATTGCGCGGGCAGGTCGCGTGCTTGTGCGATTTGCTGAAGCCTTCACGCGTTCGTCATCCTATGGCGAAGCAAGGAGCGAAGCGACGCGGCGCAGACCATAGGATCCATGCCGCGACTTCGACGCGTTGCAACGGTGCAGAATTCTGCTCCGCTGCACCCTTCGGTCAAGGTAACGGAATGGGTCCTCGGGTCTGCGCGGCCGCTTGCCTCCCGCTCGCGCGTGGATGACGACACCAGAGGCCTCACCTAATTCCGAACGTTTGCGATCGTCTCCAAAGCCAACGTCAGGCCATATCCTCACTCCGCGGGAACGGCGGCCGCGTCGCATCCGTCCAGCTCGCATGTGTGGGTGGCCAGGCTGCGCTGGCCCAGCAACACCGTGACCAATGCGATGACGCCGGCCGCCACCGAGACCCAGAACCCGTTGCGGGCGCCGAATTCATCCACCACCGCACCGGCGGCAAACGAACCGAGCGCCATGCCGATGCCGATGCCTGTCATCACCCAGGTGATGCCTTCGGTCAGCATCGCTTCCGGCACGTGGCGTTCGATCAGGCCGAAGGCGGTGATGAAGGTTGGCGAGATCGCCACGCCGCTGATGAAAACGGTCAGCGCCAGCAGCGGCACCGTGTCGGCGGTGAGCGGCAGCAATGTGCCGAGCGCAACGAGGGCGACCGCGAGGGCCAACTGGCGCTGCAGCGGCGCTTTCAGGTTGAGCGCACCGACGACGAGGCCGAGCACGAACGATCCCAGCGCATAGACGCCGATGACGAGGCTGGCGGCGCCCGGCTGGCCGAGTTCCTTGGTGATCGCCACCGTGCTCACTTCCGTCGTCGCGAAGGTGGCGCCGACGAAGATCAGGGCGAAGGTGATGATCTGCACCGGCCTGAGCCGGATTGCCGAGCCGCTCGAGACATGGTCCACCGGCCGCACTTGTGGTTCGGTCGAACGCTGCAGGATGAAGGCTGCCGAGCCAAGGGCGAGGAATAGCGTGCTGACCAGGACACCGGCTTCCGGGAACAGAGCGGCACTCAAGCCCACCGACAGCGATGCGCCTGCAATGTAGACGAGTTCGTCCGCCGCCGATTCGAAGGCGAATGCGGTGTTCATCTGCGGCCGGCCGCGAAAAATCTCGGTCCAGCGCGCGCGCACCATCGCCGGCATGCTGGGCATGGCGGCGGCCGCCAGTGCCGACACAAACAGCGTCCACACCGGCCAGTCCTGATTGGCTGCGGCAATCAGCACCGCGAAGGCGAGCACGGTGAGGATGGTGGTCGGAATCACGATCCGCGTCTGGCCGAGGCGATCGACCAGCCGTGATATCTGCGGCGCCACGAAAGCGTTGCTCAGCGCGAACGTCGCCGAGACAGCTCCCGCCAGCCAGTATTCGCCACGCGTCTGCGAGAGCATGGCCACGATGCCGATCGGCGCCATGGCGATCGGCAGCCGCGCGAGGAAGCCCGCGGCGGCAAACCCCTTGGCTCCAGGGGCACGAAAGATTTCCGAGTATGGGTTTTGCATGGCTGGTTCCTCGACAAAGGCCAATTCGACAATTACATACGATGCGTATGAATATAGGTAGCCCATACGCCGCGTATGTCAATTGGCATACGAAGCGTATGTGAATAAGGCCAGAACCATGCACAGACCCCGCAAGGAGATGATTGCCGAAACGCGCGCCAAGCTGATCACGGCGGCCCGCAGTGCCTTCGGGACGATCGGCTATGCCGAGGCGTCCATGGATGATTTCACCGCATCAGCCGGGCTGACCCGCGGAGCGCTTTACCATCATTTCGGTGACAAGAAGGGCCTGCTGCAGGCCGTCATCGCCGAAATCGACGGCGAGATGGCGGTTCGCATCCATGAGATTGCGTCGCGGGCGCCAAGCCGCTGGCAGCGTTTCGTCGACGAATGCACGACCTATATCGAGATGGCGCTGGAGCCGGAAATCCAGCGCATCATGTTTCGCGACGGTCCGGCTGTGCTCGGCGATCCGGCGCAATGGCCGAACGCCAATGCCTGCGTCGGCTCGATGACTGATCATCTGACCGCTTTGCAACAGGAGGGGGTGGTCGTCCCCGGCGTCGACCCCGAAACCGCCGCACGGCTGATCAACGGCGCCAGCAGCCAGGCGGCGCAGCGCATCGCCAATTCGAACGATCCCGAAGCCACGTCGAAGACCGTGGTGGCGGCCTTCCAGCAACTGCTCGAAGGCTTGCTCAAAAAGCAGGGTTCGCATCCGGCCTGAAATCTCACGAGCCGATCCCCGGCGTTTGCCGAGTTTGACAATTTTCGGCCCAGGTTCATCCTCGCCGTCCATCTCTGAGGGGAGATTCGGGCGCATGTGGGATTTCGAAATCGGCAGGTCGGTGTCCATCATGATCAGGACATGGCCTTTCATTGCCCTTCGCATGATCGTCTATTTCGGCATCACGCTCGCCTATATCGTGGCGACCGGCAGCGGCGCCTCCGTCGGCTATGGCGTCGGCCACATCTCCACCGATCCCGACGGGCCGCTGTCCTTTGCGCTCTGGGGCGGCATCGTCGGCATCGGCGTCGTTTCGATCGCGCTGTACTGGATCCGCGAATACATCCTCTATGTCGTCAAGGCCGGCCATATCGCCGTCATGGTCCATCTGATCGATGGCCGGGACGTTCCCAATGGCCAGGACCAGATCGCCTACGCCAAGGGTGTGGTGAAGGAACGTTTCGCCGAGGCCAACATCCTTTTCGTGGTCGACCAGCTGGTCAAGGGCGCCATCCGCGCCATCACCGGCCTGATCGGCGGCATCGCCGCCTTCCTGCCCATTCCGGGCCTCGGCGGCCTGGTCGCTTTCATCAATACGGTCATCCGCCTGTCGCTGACCTATGTTGACGAGATCATCCTCGGCTACAACATCCGCATCAACTCGTCGTCGCCCTTCGAAACCGCCCGGCAAGGCGTCGTGCTCTATGCCCAGAACGGCAAGACCATGGTCAAGAACGCGGTCTGGCTGGCGGTCATCATGTGGGGTGTGTCCTTCGTCATCTTCCTTTTGATGCTGGCGCCGGCCGCCGCCATCATGTGGTTCATTCCGGGGCAGCTCGGCGGCTGGGCCTTCGTGCTCGCCATCCTCCTTGCCTGGGCCTTCAAGGCGGCCTTCATCGAACCCTTCGCCATAGCCTGCCTGATGCAGGTCTATTTTAGGACTATCGAAGGCCAGGTGCCGAACGCCGAATGGGACCAGCGGCTGGCCGAGGGGTCGTCCAAGTTCAGGGAACTCAGGGATAAGGCGCTGGCCTCCTTCGGCGGCTCGCGCTGGACGCAGCCCGCGGCCGGGGTGTAATCCCTGTTGAACGTCGGGACGGTGCGGCGTCAAACCATGGTCAAAGCGGCCGGGCGCGCCTATATCGGGTCATGGTCACCAGGCTCTACACCCATCCGATCTTCCTCGAACATCTGACGCCCCCCGGTCATCCGGAGCGGCCGGACCGCTTGCGCGCTATCGAGCGCGTGCTCGACGACGAGGCCTTCACCGCACTCGATCGTGTAACGGCGCCGCAAGGCGACGAGGCCACAATCCTCTACGCCCACCCCGAGGATTTCGTCGCCCGCGTCCGCGCCGCGATCCCTGAAAGCGGCATTGCCTCGATCGACGCCGACACGAGCGCCAGCCCGAAAAGCTGGCAGGCGGTGGTCACTGCCATCGGTGCGGCCAACGCTGCCGTCGACGATGTTTTCGAGGGCAGCGTTGCCAATGCCTTCGTCGCCGCGCGTCCGCCCGGCCATCATGCCGAAAAGACCACGGCCATGGGCTTTTGCCTGTTCAACACCGCGGCGATCGCGGCCCGCTACGCGCAGAAGAAACACGGCGCCGAGCGTGTCGCCATCGTCGACTGGGACGTGCATCACGGCAATGGCACGCAGGACATTTTCTGGGACGATCCCTCGGTGCTCTATTGTTCGACGCACCAGATGCCGCTCTATCCCGGCACCGGGGCTAAAAACGAAACCGGCGCCGGCAACATCGTCAACGCGCCGCTGGCGCCGCAGACCGGCTCGGACATGTTTCGCGATGCCTTGCTGTCGCGCGTCCTTCCGGCACTCGACAATTTCGCGCCCGATCTGATCATCATTTCCGCAGGCTTCGACGCTCACCATCGCGACCCGCTGGCCGAGATCAACCTCAGCGAGGACGATTTCGACTGGGCGACAGGCCAGTTGCTGGAACGCGCCGGGCGCCACAGCGGCAACCGGCTCGTCAGCCTGCTTGAGGGCGGCTACGATCTGCAGGGACTGGCATTTTCGGTCGCCGCCCATGTCGGGCGGCTGATGAAGGGGTAAAGTATGGCTGGCGAAGCAAATGAAGACGTGAAGGCGATGAGCTTCGAGCAGGCACTCGACGCGCTGGAAAAGATCGTCGATGATCTGGAACGCGGCGACGTGCCGCTCGACCAATCGATCAAGATCTATGAGCGCGGCGAGGCGCTGAAGGCCCATTGCGACCGGCTGCTGAAGGCGGCCGAAGACAAGGTCGAGAAGATCAGGCTGTCGCGTGATGGCAAACCGGTGGGAACGGAGCCGCTCGACGCGGAGTAGTGGAATGGGGCGGGCATAAAGCAGATAGGAGTTCAAGCATGTGCAGAAACATCAAGACCCTGTTCAATTTCGAGCCGCCGGCGACCCATGACGAGATCCGCGACGCCGCCCTTCAATTCGTGCGCAAACTGAGCGGAACGACGCGCCCCTCGCAGCGCAACCAGGCAGCCTTCGACCGTGCCGTCGAGGCGATCGCCGAATCGGCGCATGAATTGCTGCATTCGCTGGAAACCACGCATCATCCGCGCAATCGTGAAGAGGTGGCGGCCAAGGCAAAAGCCAAATCGGCGCTCCGCTTCGCCTGAGGACATCCAGATGAGTTTCTTCCCCGGCAAGGACCCTGAGCCTGGCGATGCCTTCGCCAGCGACCAGATCGAGCTCATGGTCATTCCAAACGCCAAGGACATTGGCGGCTTCCAGGTTCGTCGCGCTCTGCCGACGGCAAAGCGGCGGCTGGTCGGTCCCTTCATCTTCTTCGACCGCATGGGGCCGGCGATCTTGCGCGCCGGCCAGGCGATGGATGTGCGCCCGCACCCGCATATCGGGCTTTCCACCGTCACCTATCTGTTCGACGGCAATATCAGGCACCGCGATTCGCTCGGCACCGAGATGGTCATCCAGCCCGGCGACGTGAATTTGATGACCGCCGGCCGCGGCATTGTCCATTCCGAGCGCACGCCCGAAGAACTGCGCGGCGCGCCGATGTCGGTCTCCGGCCTGCAGACATGGCTGGCTTTGCCCGACGGCAAGGAGGAAGTGGCGCCGGTGTTCGAGAACACGGCCGCGCTCCTTCTGCCCGAGATCGACGCCGAAGGTGTTTCCGGCCGCGTGGTGATCGGCGATTTCCAGGGACTGCGCTCGCCGGTAAGAGCCGACACCGAGACGCTCTACGCCGATCTGAGGCTGGCGCCCGGCGCCAGCGTCAAAATTCCCGCCGACGCCGAGGAACGCGCCATCTACACGCTGGACGGCGATGTCTCGATCTCGGGCGACCGCTTTCCGGCCGAACGGCTGCTGGTGTTCCGGCCTGGCGACGAGATCGTCGTGTCGTCCGAGCGCGGCGCCCATTTCATGCTCTTCGGCGGCGCTTCGCTCGGCTCCCCGCGCCACATCTGGTGGAACTTCGTCTCGTCGTCGAAGGAACGCATCGAACAGGCCAAGCAGGAATGGAAGACGGGCCGCTTCGATATCGTTCCTGGAGATGAGGAAGAGTTCATTCCGTTACCGGACAATTAACGTCAGCATCACCCGCGTCACTGACACGCATTTACATTCCGGCGACGCAGGCATATTTCGCCATGATCGACGCGCATTATAGCTGAGCAGGCCCTTTAACAGTGAACGCAACGCTGCATACGCCGCTTCTCGACAAGGTCCGCATTCCAGCCGACCTGAAGAAGCTTGACGAAAGCGAGCTGCCGCAGCTGGCCTCGGAGCTGCGCGCCGAGCTGATCGATGCCGTCTCGCATACGGGCGGGCATCTCGGCGCCGGCCTCGGTGTCGTCGAACTGACGGTGGCGCTGCACTATGTCTTCAACACGCCGGAAGACCGCGTGATCTGGGATGTCGGCCACCAGGCCTATCCACACAAGATCCTGACCGGCCGCCGCGACCGCATCCGAACGCTCAGGCAAGAAGGCGGCCTGTCCGGCTTCACCCGTCGCGCCGAGAGCGAATACGACCCGTTCGGCGCCGCGCACTCTTCGACCTCCATTTCCGCCGGCCTCGGCATGGCCATGGCGCGCGACCTCTCGGGCGGCCACAACAATGTCATTGCCGTCATCGGCGACGGCGCCATGTCCGCCGGCATGGCCTATGAAGCCATGAACAATGCCGGCGCGCTTGATGCCCGGCTGATCGTCATCCTCAACGACAACGACATGTCTATCGCGCCGCCGACCGGCGCCATGAGCGCCTATCTGGCGCGGCTCGCGTCGGGCAAGACCTATCTTGGCCTGCGCGATTTCGGCAAGAAGCTGACCTCCTATCTCGGCAAGCGCGCCGACCGCGCCATCAAGCGGGCGGTCGAGCATGCGCGCGGCTACGTCACCGGCGGCACGCTGTTCGAGGAGCTTGGCTTCTACCATATCGGCCCGATCGACGGCCACAATCTCGAGCATCTGATCCCGGTGCTGAAGAACGTCCGCGACCATGCCGACGGCCCGGTGCTGATCCATGTCGTGACCCAGAAGGGCAAGGGCTACGCGCCGGCCGAGGCCGCGGCCGACAAATATCACGGCGTCAACAAGTTCGACGTCATCACCGGCGCGCAGACCAAGGCCCCGGCCAATGCGCCGGCCTACACCAAGGTGTTCGCCGAGAGCCTGGTCCAGGAGGCCCGCCTGGACGACCGCATCGTCGCCGTCACCGCCGCCATGCCGAACGGCACCGGCCTCGATTTGTTCGGCGAAGCGTTTCCGACCCGGACCTTCGATGTCGGCATTGCCGAGCAACATGCCGTGACCTTCGCCGCCGGCCTCGCCAGCGAGGGCTACAAGCCCTTCGCCGCCATCTATTCGACCTTCCTGCAGCGCGCCTACGATCAGGTCGTCCATGATGTGGCGATCCAGAAACTGCCGGTGCGTTTCCCGATCGACCGCGCCGGTTTCGTCGGCGCCGACGGCGCCACTCATTGCGGCGCCTTCGACACCACCTTCCTGGCGACGCTGCCGGGCTTCGTGGTGATGGCGGCCGCCGACGAGGCGGAGCTTCGCCACATGGTGCGCACCGCCGGCTATTATGACGAAGGCCCGATCGCCTTCCGCTATCCGCGCGGCAATGGCGTCGGCGTCGACATGCCGGAGCGCGGCTCGGTGCTCGAAATTGGCAAGGGCCGCATCGTCAGGGAAGGCACCAAGGTGGCGCTTCTGTCCTTTGGCACCCGGCTGCAGGATTGCCTGCTGGCGGCCGAGGAACTCGGCGCGGCCGGATTGTCGACAACGGTTGCGGACGCCCGTTTCGCCAAGCCGCTCGACGAGGATTTGATCCGCCGTCTTGCCCGCTCGCACGAAGTGCTGGTGACGGTGGAAGAGGGCGCTGTCGGCGGTTTCGCCAGCCACGTGCTGCAGTTCCTCGCCCATGAAGGCTTGCTGGAAAGCGGTCTGAAAGTTCGGCCGCTGGTGCTGCCGGACGAGTTCACCGACCACGCCAAGCCGGAAAAAATGTATGCCGATGCCGGGCTCGACGCGGCCGGCATCGTGCGCACCGTGTTCGTCGCGCTCGGCCATTCCGCGCGCGCGCAGCGCGCCTGAATCAAACCTCACGCAGCTGAAGCAGTTGCCTGTGCAAGCTTAACACTTTGTTAACGCTTCTCTTTGGCGTTTCGCTTACCGTCTCTTTTGGCCGTTTTTCAACGCCGCCCTGCTAGAACTGCCTCTAGGCAGGGAGTTAAAAACAATGCGAACGCTTCTGTGCGGCGCGGCCCTTTTGGCCGTCATCGCCGCGCCGGCCATGGCCGAGACGCGCTATGACCGCAAGCTCGAACAGGCGGTGGCAGGCATCGTCGCCCGCAAGATGGGCGATATCAGGGGCGCTTTTTCCTACAAGCAGGTGCCGCAGCTTGTCGTCGTGCCGGACGCACCAGTCGTTGCTGTCGAGCGCCCGCGCAAGCAGGCTTCAGATGACGGAAGCGACGGCCTGATGCCGGCCGTTGAACGGCAGGTCTCACGGACGATCTTCTAAAACCACATATCGCGCACGCAGCGCCCATCGCGCGGCAGGTCGTCATAAGTGTCCAGCCCGTCGAAATGGTCGATCGGCAGGTCGGCGACCGCCTCAGGCGGTGCCAGCCTGACATTGACGGCGATACGCGTGCGGCTGCTGTCGCTGCGGCGCAAACCGCGCCAGGCAAGCACACAGGCACATGTCGGGCAAAACAGGATTTCCAGCGACGGCGTCTCCTTGCCGGCGCGGGTGTAGGACTGCACAGGCCCCGCAAGCCGGATACGCTCGTCGACAAAGTCATAGGCCCAGAGCGTGCCATAGCGGCGGCAAAGCGTGCAATTGCAGGCCGTGATCGGGCCGGGATCGCCTTCCAGCGTCCAGTGGGCGGCGCCGCAATGGCAGGTTCCCGTCAGCATTCGTCTTCCTCCGCATTGCCTGAGCCTCTACATCTTGCCGGACTGGCTGCGCTATTCAACCGGGCGGACTGGCTTGCGGCCCGGGTCTCGACGTCCTCCCATGCCAATGTCCTTGCCTTCGCGGCCGGCTTTCGCCATGAAGGCCGATGAACTCCCCTCTGCCAGCCAGCACACGCCAGCGGCTCGACGAATTGCTCGTCCAGCGCGGCCTGTTTGCGAGCCGCTCGCGCGCCCGCGACGCGGTCGAGCGCGGCACCGTGATGGTCGACGGCGTGGTCGCCCGCAAGCCCGGCCAGACGGTTCTGCCGCGCTGTCTCATCGTCATCGACGACCCGGCGCAGGGTTATGTCTCACGCGCGGCGCTGAAGCTGATCGCCGGGCTCGACCATTTCAGTCTCGATCCCGCGGGCAGTGAAGCTCTCGATATCGGCGCCTCGACAGGCGGCTTCACCCAGGTGCTGCTCGAACGCGGCGCGGCCCATGTCACGGCCATCGATGTCGGCCACGGCCAGATGCATCCCGGTGTCTCGTCCGACCCGCGCGTCACCGTGATCGAGGGCCTCAACGCTCGCGAGCTCGCGGCTGCCGATCTCGGCGGCCGTATCCCCGATTTCATCGTCTCCGATGTAAGCTTCATCTCGTTGAAACTGGCGATGCCACCGGCGTTGGCATTGGCACGGGACGGCGCTCGTTCGGTGTTTCTGGTCAAGCCGCAATTCGAGGCCGGCCGCGAGGCGATCGGCAAGGGCGGTCTTTTGAAAGACCCTTATGACGCCGCCCGTGTGGCCGGCTTGCTGCAGGAATGGCTCGAAGGCGTCCCTGGCTGGCGTACATTGGGCTTGCATATGTCGCCGATCGAAGGCGGGGACGGCAACCGCGAATTCCTGCTTGCCGGGATCAAGGATGCCGGGACCAAGGATGCCGGGACCAAGGACCGATGAGCACGGGCTTCACCATCAAGAGACTGGGTTCGCAGGGCGACGGCGTCGCCGAGACGGAAACCGGCGAGCTGTTCATTCCCTTCACCCTGCCCGGCGAGACCGTCACCGCCGCGCGCGAGAGGGATCGCGCCATGCTGATGGCGGTATTGGAGACGTCGCCGCTGCGTATCGATCCGGCCTGCCGGCATTTCACCGAATGTGGCGGCTGCGCCGTCCAGCATCTGCAAGCCGACGCTTACCAGCAATGGAAACGCGACAAGGTCGTGCATGCCTTGAAAGGCATTGCCGGCGACATCGGCGCCCTGGTGCCGTGTGCGCCACACACACGCCGCCGCGTCGTGCTTGCCGCCAGGCGCGCCGACACAGGCATGCTGCTTGGCTTCCATCGCCATCTGTCGCCGGAAATCATCCCCATCGAGGAATGTCCGATCTCGCTGCCGGAGATCGTTGCCGCGCTCGATCGCTTGAGGTCGGTCGCCGACCTGGTTTGCGCCACCACCAAATCGTTCCGGATGGCGGTCACTGTGACGGGCTCGGGGCTTGACGTCGCTGTCTATGAGTCGGGCAAGCTGGGCGAGAACCAGCGCCGGGTCGCCTCCAACTTCATCATGGCCAATGGCTTTGCCCGGCTTTCGATCGACGACGAGATTGTCATCGAGCCGAAAAAGCCGGTGGTCATGTTCGGCACCGTCGCTGTCGCCATACCGCCTGGCGCCTTCCTGCAGGCAACGCAAGCCGCCGAACAGACGATGGCCGATCTCGTTGGCGGACATCTGAAGCGTGCCAGGAAAGTCGCGGATCTTTTCGCCGGCTGCGGCAGCTTTGCGCTTCGGCTGGCGGCCAAATCCGAAGTCCACGCGGTCGAAGGCGACGCGGCAGCCCTTTCGGCGCTCGACCGCGGATCGCGCTTCGCCACCGGCCTGAAGCGGGTAACCGGCGAACGCCGCGACCTGTTCCGGCGGCCGCTGACGTTCAAGGAGCTGAATGCTTTCGATGGCGTCGTCTTCGACCCGCCGCGCGCCGGCGCCGAGGACCAGTCGAAGCAGATCGCCCGCTCGGATGTGCCGTTCGTCGCCGCCGTCTCCTGCAATCCGGTGACGCTGGCACGAGACCTGCGCATCCTGATTGACGGCGGCTACATCTTGAAGAGCGTCACGCCCATCGACCAGTTCCTGTGGTCGCCGCATGTCGAGGCCGTGGCGCTGCTGGAGAAGCCGAAACGGCGACGTTAATCCGCCGATTTTCACAAGGCCGTGCTTGAGTTTGCCGCCCCCCGCAAGACGTAGCCGGCTGGCAAACTAGCCTTCGCGAACGCTTTCGTACCCGGCCGCTTGTGCGGCCTTGATGAACTTACGGTCGAAGGACACAAATGCTGAGCAGTGCGAGGACTTGCCCAGATGGAGCGCATCGGCGAAATCCATTCCCGTCTCGGCTAGATCGACCGCGGAAGAGACCATCGCAGCATCCTCTATCTCGACAGTGGGAAGCCCGCCGAACACCCGCAGTGCATTGACGATCGAGGCCTGATCATAACCATAGCCGCTGCGCAGCACCCACTCAGCCTCCAGGATCACCGTGACGGCGACGAAAACGGGCTGATCGTCGATCAGCCGCCGGGCTCGCGGGGACTGCTCGGGATCGTCGTTCGTCAGATACCTGACGACAACGTTGGTATCAATCGCGAGCATGGCGCCGCCGTGCTTCAGCAAGGACGGCCGCGTCCATCTCCTCCAAGGTCTTCGGTCTGCCACTGTGCGGCAGGACACCAAAGACATCTTCTGGTCGTGTCGGGGCAAAGGCAGGCGCCGGTCTCAAAAGTACACCGTCCGGTGTGTCTTCGACCTGCAGGCGCGTGCCCGCGCCCCAGTCCCTCCGTTTGCGGATAGCGCTGGGCAGGATGACTTGTCCCTTGGTCGAGACGGTCGTTATAAGCTTTTCTATTGCACCCATTGCGGTATTACCCTTGTGTAAGACAAAGGTAAGATATCCCTGTGAGGGGAACTATTCAAGCCCGCCGACGTCTCCTCGCTCAAACCCTGGTGCCGCCGACGGTCATCTGGTTCATCCTGAGATGCGGCTGGCCGACGCCGACCGGCACGCCTTGTCCGGCCTTGCCGCACATGCCGATGCCGGTGTCGAGTTTCATGTCGTTGCCGATCATCGAAACGCGGTGCATGGCGTCCGGTCCGTTGCCGATCAGCATGGCGCCCTTGATCGGCTGCGTCACCTTGCCATTTTCGATCATGTAGGCCTCGGTGCAGCCGAACACGAACTTGCCCGAGGTGATGTCGACCTGGCCGCCGCCGAAGGATACGGCATAGATGCCGTTCTTGACCGAGGCGATGATCTCGTCCGGCTCCATGTCGCCTGCCGTCATATAGGTGTTGGTCATGCGCGGCATCGGCTGGTGCGCATAGCCTTCGCGCCGGCCGTTTCCCGTGGCTTTCATGCCCATCAGCCGGGCGTTCTGGCGGTCCTGCATGTAGCCGACAAGCTTGCCGTCCTCGATCAGCACATTGCGGGCCGAAGGCGTGCCTTCATCGTCGACGGTCAGCGAACCCCGCCGCTCGGGCATGGTGCCGTCATCGACCACGGTAACGCCCTTGGCGGCGACCTGCTGGCCGAGCAGGCCGGCAAAGGCGGAGGTCTTCTTGCGGTTGAAGTCGCCCTCCAGCCCGTGGCCGACGGCTTCGTGCAGCATCACGCCCGGCCAGCCGCTGGACAAAACGATGTCGAACGTTCCGGCCGGCGCGGGAATGGCTTCGAGATTGACCAGCGCCTGCCTGAGGGCCTCCCTGGCAGCATGCTTCCAGGCGTCCTCGACCAGGAACTCGCCGAACGCCTTGCGCCCGCCCATGCCATAGGAGCCGCTTTCCTGGCGGTCGCCGTCGCCGACGACGACGGAAACGTTGATGCGGACCAGCGGGCGGATGTCGCGCACCATCTGGCCGTCGGCGCGCACGATCTCGACATGCTGCCAGGACGCCGCGAGCGAGGCCGTCACCTGGCGCACGCGCGGGTCCTCGGCACGCAGCCATGCGTCGATTTCCTGCAACAGCTTGGCCTTGACCTCGAAGGAAGGCGAGGGGATCGGGTTCTCCTCGCCATAGAGATGGCGGTTGGTGCGCGCGGGTGCCGCGGCAAGCGTGCCGGAATAGCCGCCCTTGACGGTCGAGACCGCGTCGGCGGCGCGCAGCAGCGACGCCTCCGAAAGATCGCTGGAATGGGCGTAGCCGCTGGCCTCGCCGGCCACGGCGCGCAGGCCAAAACCCTGGTCGGTGTTGAAATTGGCGGTCTTCAGCCTGCCATTGTCGAACATCAGCGCTTCGCTCTCGCTGTATTCGAGGAACAGTTCGCCGTCGTCGGCGCCGTTCAGTGTGTCGGCGACGATCCGCTTGATGCGATCATCTGAAATGTCGAATTGGCCGGTCAGGCTGTTCATGGCAGGTCCGCTCACAGGAGGAATGGTGTTGCCACGATGTAGGCGCGAAGACGCGCCTGCACAATCCGCAATGACGATCCGCAGCCGGACAGTCGAGCGCTAATGCATGTCGCCCAGAAGTGTGCCGCGGTTCTGGGACAACGACATGCATCAAAAAGACCTAAAGCGCGTCGTACGAATCCGTTTCAGCGCGACGCGCTTTAGGGCCCTACTTCTCGTCCACGAACGCTTTGATGTCGCTGGTCATGGAATCCCAGTTCGAGAACTGCTCTTCGAGGTAGGAGCGGGTAACCCCGCCCCTGAACATGACATCCATCTTGAAGTTCGACCCGTCACCCGAAAAGGCCTTCACCCAGCGGTATTTCTTGTTCCATTCATTGGCCTGGTCGGCCGTGAAGGGTTCAAGCTCAGGGCAGGGCGGCAAAACCGTCGGCGAAGCCCTTGAGGTCGACAGGGATGCCGATGCCTTCTTCCGGCGTCTGGAAGACGATGAAGGTGGCCGACGTCCCGGTCTTCAGCGTATCGAGCAGCGGCTTTTCGAGAATGACCTCGGCATAGCAGCCATCCTGGAAGCAGCGCACGAAATAGGCGCGGCCGATATCCTTGCCGTCGACATTGAGGCCCAGGCCATTGGGCAGCAAAACGCCGAGCGGGGCCAGCACGCGCAGGATCTCGGCCTTGTTGTCGGCGGTGCGCAGGACGACGACGGACAGTCCCATTTCCGGGCGATCCTCGGCAACGACGTTCTGCATCATCACGCATTGTTCCGAGGTGGCGCCGGCCGGCGTGTCGCAGATGATCGACCACGCGCCATGCGTCGACTTGACCGTGCCGCTGGGCTGCGCTGCATTGGCGACGCCGGTTGCGGACGAGCCGATACCGATCAGGGCGGCGAGAAAAACGACCTTCGCCCCGCTTCTCGAAAGCCAAGCGCTTTTCGAATGCCAGGCGCTCTTCGAATGCCAGGCGTTTCTCGAAAGCCAAGAGGTCATGACGGCTCCATTGCGAATCACGGCACTTTAAGCCGCGCCAAGGCCAAGTAAAGGATAGGGCGACCGCCGGTCAGCCCCGGCAGGCGCAATAATGCGCTTTTCCCTAGCAAATTCGCCCGAATTGCGACCGTCAGGCGCATTCCGGACACAAGCCCGCATAGCCTGTCTGTCGACGACCCGCGCGGGCACGAGGCCGTCGAAACAGCGCGGCAGCACTTGCGCGCAAAAATGCCGCACGGTTTCGCCCGCTCCTTTCTTGCGGAGGGAAATAGAGTATGGTTTGAACCACCCTTGGGACTGTCCGGGATTCCCATCCCGGCATTGTTCGATATTCTTGCGTCGCGATCGCGAGGAACCGGGAGATGAAGAGGGCGATGAGAAAATTCCCAGCAAGCGCCAAATTGATGGCAACGGCAGCCGCCGCCGCCGCATTTTTCGCCGGTGCCTCCGCCCATGCGGCCCAGCCGCAGCCGTGGGAGATGACTTTTCAGCCGCCGGCGACAGACATGATGCGGCAGATCGAGTGGTTCGGGAATTACACGATGTGGTTCGTCGTCCCGATCACCGCTTTGGTTCTGGCGCTTCTCGCCTGGTGCATCTTCAGGTTCCGCGCCAGCAAAAACCCGGTTCCGTCCAAGACCAGCCACAACACGCTGATCGAGATCATCTGGACAGTCGGGCCGGTCGTCGTCCTGCTGTTCATCGCCATTCCCTCGTTCCAGCTGCTGACGGCGCAGTACACGCCGCCGGAAGAGGCCAAGCTGACCGTCAAGGTGACGGGCAATCAGTGGAACTGGGACTATGAGTACCAGACCGAGAACACGCTCTCCTTCAACTCGGCCATCCTGCAGGATGCCGACCGCGCCGCGATCGGCAAGGAAGACCGCAAGGTCTATCCGCGCCTGCTGGCGGTCGACAACGAGCTGGTCGTGCCGGTCAACACCATGACGCGCGTCCTGGTTACCGCAGCCGACGTGATCCATTCCTTTGCCGTTCCGGCCTTCGGCATCAAGATGGACGCGGTTCCCGGCCGCACCAACGAGACGTGGTTCAAGGCGGAAAAGGAAGGCATCTATTACGGCCAGTGCTCGCAGCTCTGCGGCAAGGACCATGCCTTCATGCCGATCGCCGTCCGCGTCGTGTCCGATGCGCAGTACAAGACCTGGCTGGCAGCAGCCAAGACCGACCTCCCCGGCGCCAACAAGGCGCTGATGGCCGAGGTCGACGGTACCAACAAGGTAGCGGCCGCCGGCAATTGATGCCGCGGGTTAGCAAGAATTAGGGAACGGAGCCGACCATGGCAGAAGCTGCAGCTCACGACGACCACGACCACAAGCCCTATCATGGCTGGGTCCGGTGGGTGTACTCCACCAACCACAAGGACATCGGCACGCTCTACCTGATCTTCGCGATTTTCGCGGGCATCGTCGGCGGCGCGCTTTCGGTCGTCATCCGCATGGAGCTGCAGGAGCCGGGCATCCAGATCTTCACCGGTCTGGCGCAGATGGTCTATGGCATGAACGGCGATGCCGCCATCGACGGCGGCAAGAGCATGTACAACGCCTTCGGCACCGCGCACGCGCTGATCATGATCTTCTTCATGGTCATGCCGGCGCTGATCGGCGGCTTCGCCAACTGGATGGTGCCGATCATGATCGGCGCGCCTGACATGGCCTTCCCGCGCATGAACAACATCTCGTTCTGGCTGCTGCCGCCGGCCTTCCTGCTGCTCATCGCTTCGGCTTTCATGCCGAGCGCGCCCGGCGCCTATGGCGTTGGCGGCGGCTGGACTCTCTATCCGCCGCTGTCGACCTCCGGCCAGCCCGGGCCGGCCATGGATCTGGCGATCCTGTCGATCCACATTGCCGGCGCGTCCTCGATCCTCGGCGCCATCAACTTCATCACCACCATTTTCAACATGCGCGCGCCGGGCATGACGCTGCACAAGATGCCGCTATTTGCCTGGTCGGTTCTGATCACCGCCTTCCTGCTGCTCTTGTCGCTTCCGGTTCTGGCCGGTGGCATCACCATGCTGCTTACCGACCGCAATTTCGGCACCACCTTCTTCGCCCCGGATGGCGGCGGCGATCCGATCCTGTTCCAGCATCTGTTCTGGTTCTTCGGTCACCCCGAAGTGTACATCCTGATCCTGCCGGGCTTCGGCATCATCAGCCACATCGTCTCGACCTTCTCGAAGAAGCCGGTGTTCGGCTATCTCGGCATGGCCTACGCCATGGTCGCGATCGGCGCCGTCGGCTTCATCGTCTGGGCGCACCACATGTACACGACCGGCCTGTCGCTCGACACGCAGCGCTACTTCGTCTTTGCCACCATGGTCATCGCCGTGCCGACAGGCGTGAAGATCTTCTCCTGGATCGCGACGATGTGGGGCGGCTCGATCTCGTTCAAGACGCCGATGCTGTGGGCGCTGGGCTTCATCTTCCTGTTCACGGTCGGCGGCGTCACCGGCGTCCAGCTCGCCAACGCCGGCCTCGACCGCTCGCTGCATGACACCTATTTCGTCATTGCCCACTTCCACTATGTGCTGTCGCTGGGTGCGGTCTTCGCCATCTTCGCCGGCTGGTACTACTGGTTCCCCAAGATGACCGGCTACATGTACTCGCCGGTGATCGCCAACACCCACTTCTGGGTCACCTTCGTCGGCGTCAATTTGATCTTCTTCCCGCAGCATTTCCTCGGCCTGGCCGGCATGCCGCGCCGCACCATCGACTATCCCGACGCGTTCGCCGGCTGGAACATGGTGTCGTCCTACGGCTCCTATATATCGGCCGTCGGCGTGGTGATCTTCCTCTATGGCGTGTTCGAGGCCTTCCAGAAGAAGCGCGTCGCCGGCGCCAATCCGTGGGGCGAGGGTGCAACGACGCTCGAATGGCAGCTGCCTTCGCCGCCGCCCTTCCACCAGTGGGAACAGCTGCCGAAGATCAAGTAAGGCAGCCCGAATACGAAACCGCCGGCCCGCCGGCGGTTTCGGCCAACGGAATGATTGGACTTATGTACGCATGGCCCTTGTCGACGACCCAATGATTGACGAAGCGGGCTTTCGCATGTCGGAAGCCACGTCGGGCGATTTCTTCGCCCTGCTGAAGCCGCGCGTCATGTCGCTGGTGGTGTTCACGGCCTTTGTCGGCATGGTCGCTGCGCCCGTGACCATCAACCCGCTGCTGGCGGTGATCGCCATCCTGGCCATTGCCATCGGCGCCGGCGCCTCTGGTGCGCTCAACATGTGGTACGACGCCGACATCGACGCAGTAATGAGCCGTACCGCCTGCCGCCCGGTACCCTCCGGCCGCATCCTGCCCGGCGAAGCCCTGAGCTTCGGCCTTGTGCTTTCGGTGCTATCGGTGATGACGCTGGGCGTACTGGTCAACTGGCTGTCGGCGGCGCTGCTTGCCTTCACCATCTTCTTCTACGCCGTCGTCTACACGATGTGGCTGAAGCGCTCGACGCCGCAGAACATCGTCATCGGCGGTGCCGCCGGCGCCATCCCGCCGGTCATCGGCTGGGCCGCGGTGACCGGAACGGTGAGCCTGGAAAGCCTCGTCCTGTTCCTGATCATCTTCCTGTGGACGCCGCCGCACTTCTGGGCGCTGGCACTGTTCAAGTCCGACGACTACGCCAAGGCCGGCATCCCGATGATGCCGAACGTTGCCGGCCAGGCCTCGACCCGCCGCCAGATCTTTGCCTACGCCCTGATCCTGGCGCCGATCGGTGTGCTGCCCTGGGTGCTCGGTTTCACCACCGCCTTCTATGGCGTCGCATCAGTGGCTCTCGGCGCCGGCTTCGTCTGGTATGCCTGGAAAGTGCTGTGCATGACCGATAGCGACCGCGTCATGAAGCCGGCCAAGGCTCTGTTCGCCTATTCGCTGCTCTACCTCTTCGCCATCTTCGCCATCTATCTTGCCGACTGTGTCGTCGGTCGCGCTTTGGCCATCGGTGGAGCATGACCATGATCGACAAGAAGCTTGAACTGGTCACGCTGACCGAAAGCCAGAAGAAGGCGCGGCGCAACCGTTCGGCGGCGATCGGCGTCGCGCTGGCGATTCTGGTCGTCATCTTCTACGTCGCGACCATCGTGAAATTCGGCCATACCGGATGAGGCCGATGATGACCCGCCAGACCGTGACCGATCCCAGGAAGAAGAACACCAACCGCGTCGTCGCCGCCGTCTGCGTCGCCTTCTTCGGCGGCATGATCGGCATGGCCTACGCCGCGGTGCCGCTCTACAAGATGTTCTGCCAGGCCACCGGCTATGGCGGCACGACGCAGCGCGCCGAAAAGCAATATGCCGGCCGCATCCTCGACCGCGACATCACCGTGCGCTTCGACGCCAACACCAACGGCATTCCGTGGCAGTTCCAGCCGGCCGCCCGTTCGGTCACCATCAAGATCGGCGAGACCACGCAGGCGCATTACAGCGCCACCAACAAGTTCGACCGCGCCGTTACCGGCCGCGCCACCTTCAACGTGCAGCCGGAACTGGCAGGCCCCTACTTCAACAAGGTCGAGTGTTTCTGCTTCACCGACACGACGCTGAAGCCCGGCGAGACGCTGGACATGCCGGTCGTGTTCTATGTGGATCCCGATATCGTCAACGTGCCGGAACTGAAGGACTTGAAGACCATCACCCTGTCCTACACGATGTTCCCGGTCCAAAAGAACAAGCCGGTGGCGTCATCGACGCCGGACAGCAGCAGCAAAGTTTCAGATACCGAAGCAAATCTCGGGGGTTGATATGGCAGACGCGCACGCAAAACCACAACACGACTACCATCTCGTCAACCCGAGCCCGTGGCCCTTCCTGGGGTCGATAGGCGCACTGGTGACTGCAGTCGGCGGCGTCGCCCTGATGCAGTATCTCAAGAACGGCGATTTCCCGATTTTCGGCCACAACATCGCCAATCCATGGCTGTTCTTCATCGGCCTCGTCATCGTCCTCTACACGATGTTTGCCTGGTGGTCGGACACCATCAAGGAAGCGCATGAGGGCCACCACACGCGCGTCGTGTCGCTGCATCTGCGCTACGGCATGATCATGTTCATCGCTTCGGAAGTGATGTTCTTCGTTGCCTGGTTCTGGGCCTATTTCGATGCCAGCCTGTTTCCGAGCGAAGTGCAGAATTACGCCCGTACCGCTTTCACTGGTGGCGTCTGGCCGCCGAAGGGTCTCGAAGTCCTCGATCCCTTCCATCTGCCGCTCTACAACACCATCATCCTGCTTCTGTCGGGCACCACGGTGACATGGGCGCACCATTCGCTTATCCATGGCGACCGCAAGGGCCTGATCAACGGCCTGGTGCTGACCGTCGGCCTCGGCATGCTGTTCACCATGGTGCAGGCCTACGAGTACATGCACGCTCCGTTCGGCTTCAAGGATTCCATCTACGGCGCCACCTTCTTCATGGCGACCGGCTTCCATGGCTTCCACGTCATCATCGGCACCATCTTCCTGCTGGTCTGCCTGATCCGCGCCTGGAAAGGCGACTTCACGCCCAAGCAGCATTTCGGCTTCGAGGCGGCTGCCTGGTACTGGCACTTCGTCGACGTGGTCTGGCTGTTCCTGTTCGCATCGATCTACGTCTGGGGATCGGTCGGCGCGGTGATCGAAGGCCACTGACGGCTTTCACCGAACCGACAAATCAGAAGGGCGGTCGCGGCAACGCGGTCGCCTTTCGTCTTTTCGGCGCCCATCAATGGCCAACGGATTCGGCTGGTCGGGCTGGCTGCTTCAATTGGTCGACTGGACCGATGGCTGCATTGGGGTTACCGACTGCGACATGGACCAAATCTGGACTATGGTGCCGGATGGAACGCTGATCGAAATCGAGCCGTAAAGCATGACTATCCATGAGTGAAGACAGGGCGATCTGGCCACCCATCGAGCCGATCTCGGCCGGCCTGCACGGACGCTGCCCGCGCTGCGGCGAAGGACGGCTGTTTTCCGGCTTCCTCACCGTCGGAAAGCGCTGCAACAATTGCGGCCTCGACTATTCCTACGCCGATGCCGGCGACGGCCCGGCGGTGTTCGTCATCCTGATCATCGGCTTCATCGTCGTCGGGCTGGCGCTGTGGGTGGAGGTGACGCTGAGCCCGCCGCTGTGGCTGCATTTCATCATCTGGATACCGCTGGCCGTGGCGCTGTGCCTGACGGCCCTGAGGCTGATCAAGGGTGTGCTGCTGACGCTTCAATACGCCAACAAGGCGGCCGAAGGCCGCCTGGACCAGGGGCAATGAACGAGGCGCTGACCAAGCCCGCCGGCCGCTCGCGGCCGAAGACGGCATTGCTGCTCGGCCTCGGCCTGGTGGTGTTCGTCATCCTGCTCGGGCTTGGCACATGGCAGGTGCAGCGCCTGTACTGGAAGGAAGCCCTTCTGCAGACCATCGACCAGCGCACCCATTCAGCGCCGCGGCCGCTGGCAGACGTCGAGAAGGAATTCGCCGCCACCGGTGATGTCGACTACACGCCGGTCACTGTCAGCGGGACGTTCCTGCACTCCGGCGAGCGGCATTTCTACGCCACCTGGGACGGCGACGCCGGCTTCAACGTCTATACCCCGCTGGCCCTCGACGATGGCCGCTATATCCTGATCAACCGCGGCTTCGTTCCCTATGATCTCAAGGATGCCGCCAAGCGCCCGCAAGGGCAGGTGACCGGCAAGGTCACGGTCACCGGCCTGGCGCGCAACCCGCTGCCGGCCAAGCCGTCGATGATGCTGCCCGACAATGACGCGGCCAAGAACATCTTCTACTGGAAGGATCGTGACGTGATGGCGGCGAGTGCCGGCCTCGCGGCCGGCGCCGTGCTGGTGCCGATCTTCATCGACGCCGACAAGACGCCGAACCCGGGCGGGCTGCCGGTCGGCGGCGTCACCATCATCGACCTGCCGAATTCTCATCTGCAATATGCCTTCACCTGGTATGGCCTGGCGGCGGCTCTTGCCGCGGTTCTGATCATCAGGCTGCGCCGTCCGGCAAAGACTGAATGATCCAGAGCATGATCCCGAAAAGTGGGAACCGGTTTCGGACAAGATCATGCTCCAACAAAGAGTTAGATCAGGTTGACCATTCAACCTGATCCAACTGCCCTTGACAGGGCAGGGGTGCACACCTCATTTCGCCAAACGATACGATCAACCGATCTGGAATCATGCTGCAGACCGCCACAAAACCACCGCTGACGATCCGGCTCTGCCAGCCGCGCGGCTTTTGCGCCGGTGTCGACCGCGCGATCCAGATCGTCGTGCTGGCGTTGAAGAAATACGGCGCGCCGGTCTATGTCCGCCACGAGATCGTGCACAACCGCTATGTCGTCGAGGGCCTGCAAAGCCTTGGCGCGGTTTTCATCGAGGAACTCTCGGAAATCCCGGCCGAGCACCGCAAGTCGCCGGTTGTCTTCTCGGCCCACGGCGTGCCGAAATCGGTGCCGGCCGACGCCAAGGCACGCGAGCTCTTCTATCTCGACGCCACCTGCCCGCTGGTCTCCAAGGTGCACAAGCAGGCGATGCGCCATCAGCGGCTCGGCCGCCATGTGCTTTTGATCGGCCATGCTGGCCATCCCGAAGTGATCGGCACCATGGGCCAGTTGACGGAAGGCGCCGTCACGCTGATCGAGACCGAAGCCGACGCTGCGACCTTTGCCCCCGCCGACCCGGAAGCCCTCGGCTTCGTCAGCCAGACAACGTTGTCGGTCGAAGACACTGCCGGCATATTGCGGGTGCTGCAGGAGCGCTTCCCGCAGCTGCATGCACCGGCCGCCGAATCGATCTGCTACGCCACCACCAACCGCCAGGAAGCGGTCAAGGAAACCGCCGCCGGCGCCGATCTCTACCTGATCGTCGGAGCGCCCAATTCCTCCAATTCGCGCCGTCTTGTGGAAGTGGCGGAGCGCGCCGGCGCCACCATGTCGCTTCTCGTACAGCGCGCCGCCGAAATTCCGTGGAATGACATCACAAATATCTCGACGCTCGGCCTGTCTGCCGGCGCGTCGGCGCCGGAGATCATCGTCGACGAGATCATCGACGCCTTCCGCCAGCGCTTCGAGGTGAACATCGACCTGGCGATCACGGCCACCGAAACGGAGGATTTTCCAGTCATGCGGGTTCTGCGCGATGTCGAACTGACGCGGGCCGACATGGCCTTCGTCAACGGAGCCGCGTGAACAGCCCATGGCGGTCTACACCGACGTCAATGAGGGCGAACTCGGCGCGTTCCTGAGGGCATATCCAGTCGGCGAACTCTTGTCCTACAAGGGGATCGCCGAAGGCACCGAGAATTCGAATTTCCTGCTGCACACCTCAAGCGGCTCTTACATCCTAACGCTCTACGAGAAGCGCGTCGACAAGGCCGATCTGCCGTTCTTCCTCGGCCTGATGGGCCATCTCGCCCGCAAAGGCATTTCCTGCCCGCTGCCGGTGACCGCGCATGACGGCACCGTCATCGGCACGCTGGCCGGCCGTCCCGCGGTCATCATCACCTTCCTCGAAGGCCTGTCGCTGCGGCGGCCGACAGCGGCGCATTGCGCCGAGGTCGGCAAGGCGCTCGCCGCCCTGCATTTGGCCGGGCAGGATTTTGCGATGACGCGTGACAACGCACTGGCCATCGAGGGCTGGCGCAAATTGTGGAACGCCTCGCGCGACCGAGCCGACGAGGTCGAGCCGGGACTGGCGGCCGAGGTCGACGCCGATTTCGCGGATTTCGAACGCCATTGGCCGCAGGGCCTTCCTGCCGGCATCATCCATGCCGATCTGTTTCCCGACAATGTCTTCTTCCTCGGCGAGAAACTGTCCGGCCTCATCGACTTCTATTTCGCCTGCCACGACCTCTACGCCTATGACGTCGCCACCTGTCTCAACGCCTGGTGTTTCGAGAAGGATTTCTCCTTCAACCTGACCAAAGGCACGGCGCTGCTGGCCGGCTATCGGAGCGTGCGGCCTTTGAGCGAGGGCGAGAAAGCAGCGCTGCCGATGCTTTCGCGCGGCTCGGCGCTGCGCTTTATGCTGACCCGGCTCTATGACTGGCTGACCGTTCCCGACGGCGGGCTGGTCATGAAGCGCGATCCGACCGAATATATCCGCCGCATGCGCTTCCACCGCGCGATCAAGTCGCCTTCGGAATACGGACTGACATGACCAAGCAGGTTGAAATCTTCACCGACGGTGCCTGCTCGGGCAATCCCGGTCCCGGCGGCTGGGGCGCCATCCTGCGCTTCAACGGCAAGACCAGGGAATTGTCGGGCGGCGAGGCCGAGACGACCAATAACCGTATGGAGCTGCTGGCCGCCATCTCGGCGCTGAATGCGCTGAAGGAGCCGTGCGCCGTCGAGCTTCACACCGACAGCAAATATGTCATGGACGGTATCTCCAAATGGATCCACGGCTGGAAGAAAAACGGCTGGAAGACCGCTGACAGGAAGCCGGTCAAGAACGGTGAACTGTGGCAGGCGCTGGATGAGGCCAATCGGCGCCACAAGGTGACCTGGAACTGGGTCAAGGGCCATGCCGGCCACACCGAGAACGAACGCGCCGACGAACTCGCAAGGGAAGGTATGGCGCCGTTCAAGAGGGGCTCAGCCAAACCTGCGGCGCCGAAAGTGGCGCTGAAGCCGGCGGCATCCGAGAAGCAGCCGGCGCCACGGGCACGGCGCTCGACCCAAAGCTATTGAGCTCAAGCTATCGGCAGGGGATCTCACTCATGCCGATCGTATACTACATCACCCATCCCCAGGTTCAGATCGATGCCAACGTTCCCGTGCCGCACTGGGGGCTATCCGAGATCGGACGAGCGCGAGCATCAGCCATGCTCGATCAGCCATGGGTCGGATCGATCCGCCGTGTCGTCTCGTCGGCCGAGCGCAAGGCGATCGAAACCGCCGAGATTCTTGGCAAACACCTCGGCCTCGCGGTCGAGGTGAGGGAGCGCATGCATGAGAACGATCGGTCGGCAACCGGCTTCCTGCCGCCGCCGGAGTTCGAGGCGGTCGCCGACCAGTTCTTCGCCGACCCGCACAAAAGCATCCGCGGCTGGGAGCGGGCCATCGATGCCCAGCAACGCATTGTCAGCGAGGTCGAAACGGTGCTGGGTGCTGCCGATGGCGGCGACATTGCCTTCGTCGGCCATGGCGGCGTCGGAACATTGCTGCTGCTCTCGCTCAGCGGCCGCGCAATCAGCCGCGCGGCGGACCAGCCGGCCGGCGGTGGTAATTACTTCGCCTATGATGTCGGCACGCGCCGCGTCGTCCACGGATGGCGGCCGATAGACAGTCTGGCGCCGCGCTAAAGCGGATGTCAGGAGATCATCGATACCGTAGCCGCGATGAAGCCGCGCGCGACCAACGGATAGAACCCGTCCTCAGCGGATCAGCAGGGCCGTGCCGTAGAGGCCGAGCGCGAACACCGTGTGCGAGATCACGTTGAAGGCGCGGATCTGTATCGCGTTGGGGCGCTTTGAGGCGGCCCAGCCGGCGCCCATGCCGGGCGCCAGCAGGAACCAGCCGGCGCCGATGGTGACCATGCCGAGGATGAAGGCCGGCAGGAAGGTCGGCGCGTCCAGCCATGCCCTGCCCACCAGCGCCACCAGGATGAAGCCGTAGACGATGCCGGTGACATAGTGGAAAGCCCAGCCCAGCGCCTGCTCATGCGCATAGGGTGCGGCTTGGCCGATATCGTCGTGGAAAACCTTGCCTTCCCTAAGGTGCCAGACCCAGCGGCCGGGCGGCCCCCAGTTCGGCCGCGGCTGGCTGAGCGCCAGATGCAGGAACAGCGCCCAAAGATCCATCAGCACCGTGGCGCCGATGCCAATCGCAATGCTGCGCCAGATGATGTCAAACATCGTCGATGTCCCCCAAAGCAAGCAATCCGGCTGGAAGCGCGTGGTCGTCAGGCCATGGCGCTCATGAGCCGAGGCGGCCGCCGCGGTTTAGAGCTGGCTCAGAATGTGAGCGGCACCCGATGTGTCGACTCCTGGCTTGGTTTCGACATTGAGCGCCGTGACCTTGCCGTTGTCGACGATCATCGAGAAGCGCTTCGAGCGCAATCCCATGCCGCCGCTGGAATAGTCGGAGTCGAGGCCGATCGACCTGGCGAAGTCGCCATTGCCGTCGGCGAGATAGAGGATCTTGCCTTGACCGCCGGTGAAATTCGCCCAGGCGCCCATGACATGGACATCGTTGACGGACACGACGGCGATGGTGTCGACGCCGCGGGCCAGGATGGCATCGTGGTTCTCGAGATAGCCCGGCAGATGATTGTTGCTGCAGGTCGGCGTGAAGGCGCCTGGAACGCCGAACAGCACGACCTTCTTGCCCGCGAAAATCTCGGCCGAGGTGATCACCTTGGCGCCGTCGGCGGTCATTTCCTTGAAGGTCGCATCGGGCAGTTCGTCGCCAACGGCAATCGTCATGATGGTCCTCGTGTGAAAAGCAGGGAAGGTTTCTTGCGATAGCGAAATCGGGCATCTCCCGCAACCGCCGACAAGGCCTGGATCAAGGGAAAGCCTGGATCGGGTGCCGTATCAGGGGAACGGCAGAACGCCCTCGACCGCGCCTTCGGCACTTGTCAGGGTGTAATACAACCCCCCATCGGTCGGTGTCGTCGACGGCCGGTCGAGGATCGGAATGGTAAATACCAGCCGGCCGTCCTTTTCGTTGCGTGCAGGCGCCCCGAACATATAGTCGCGTCCCCCGGCGACGAATAAATCCGCCGCCTCCGGATCTCCGGGAAAAGTCGCCTCGACCATCAGCGTCTCATGGTCGCCCGGCAGCACCTTGATCCCGAAATCGGGCTTGGCAGGCGCGGGCAAGGTGGCGAGTGCAGCCTTCACCAGCGCCGCATCCTCGGCATTGTCGGGATCGGCGGCGGGATCGACGCTCAGCCGCGTCTGCACCGGAATACAGATCGTCTCGCAGATGCCAAGAAAGATGTCGGCATCGATGACGGCCGCATCCCCAGGCGACGACAAAGTGAATGTCACCGGCAGCGAGACCGGATGGTTGTAGCCGGCCCATTTGCCGTAGCCGTCGTCATGGCGCCGCGGCGGCGGGAAGGAAAACGCCGCATCGGTGATGTTGGTGCTGGCCGAAACGTCGATCTGCGGCGGCACGCCGGCGTCGCCCGGATCGCGCCAATAGGTCTTCCAGCCGGGCTTGAGCGCGATGTCGAGCACGCCATGGATGCGGCCTGCCTCGTCGGCCTTGCCTGATGTCACCAGCCGCACCCTGCCGCCTTCGCTGTTGTACCAGTCGGAAGACGAGGCGGCGGCGGGAAGGGCTACTCCGCATCCGATGGCGGCGCCGAGCAGCAGGATTTTCAAGCTTTGCATGGCGTTGATTTGATCGTCAGTTCATGGCCGCGCAATGTTTTCATGGCGCTCTGCGTATCATATTTGCGTGACCTTCGGGCAAGGAACAGTTGGGTTCAAGCAATCGGCCGAGCAAAGTTTACAGCCAGGAATCCGTTGTTCCAACCATCGGGCTTTGGCCGAATCCCACGCGGCGCATCTTTTCGGCGTCCCGGAAACGCGTTACGCTCCCGTCCATGGACTTGTTGCGCCACAAAAAGACGGCCGGTGGACGCGGCTTTCTTGACGACCAGTTTCTGATTGCCATGCCCGGCATGAAGGACGATCGCTTCACGCGCTCGGTCATCTACATCTGTGCGCACAGCGATGAAGGCGCCATGGGCCTGATCATCAACCAGACGCAACAGATGCTGTTTCCCGATCTTCTGGTGCAGCTCGGCATCATGAACGAGCAGGAGGCGATCAGGCTGCCGGCGCAGGCCCGCGACTTCGTCGTGCGCAATGGCGGCCCGGTGGACCGCAGCCGCGGCTTCGTCCTGCACTCGGGCGACTACCGGGTGGAATCCTCGCTCACCGTCTCCGACGATATCTGCCTGACCGCGACGGTCGACATATTGCGCGCCATCTCGTCCGGCCGCGGCCCGCGGCGCGCATTGATGGCGCTCGGCTATTCCGGCTGGGGCGCCGGCCAGCTGGAAACCGAGATCGCCGAGAATGGCTGGCTGACCTGTCCGGCCACGCCGGAGCTGCTGTTCGACGCCGACATCGAGCGGAAGTACGACCGCATCCTGGCATCGATCGGGATTGATCTGGCGCATCTGAGCCTGGCCGCGGGGCACGCCTGAGGCCTCGCATTCGCCGACGTTCCGCCGAACCTTCGCGACTAGCCGAAGCCGCCCGCCACTTTCGTCATCCTAGGGTCTGCGCCGCGTCGCTGCGCTCCTTGCTTCGCCCCAGGATGACGAAGGCGCGGTCGCTTCAGCTAATTTTCGGGGTTCATTCCAATGTAACCACGCGCCTGCACGACGCATGCCTCACCCATCACGCCTGCGTCATCGGGTACTGCTCTTTCAACGCCTTCAGCACCTGGTCGCCTGGCATCGGCGCGCCGAACATGAAGCTTTGCACATACTCGCAGCCCATCTGGCGCAGTTCCAGCGCATCGCTTTCGTCGGAAATGCCCTCGGCCACCACCGACAGGCCGAGTTCATGCGCCATGTTGACCATGGATTTGAGCAGCACCGCCCGCTTCGGCGTCGCGTCGTCGACGAAGCTCTTGTCGATCTTGATGGTGTCGAAGGGGAAGCGGGTCAGATAGGCGAGCGAGGAATAGCCGGTGCCGAAATCGTCCAGCGACAGGCCGATGCCGAGCTGCTTGAGCTTGGTCAGCACATGCGAGGTTTGCTCTGGATTGTCCATCACCAGCGATTCGGTAAGTTCGAGCCGGAAGCAGCGCGGCTTCAGATTGGCGCGCGCGATGACCGAGCGGACATCGCTGACCAGGTCGCGGCGGATCAGCTGGCGACTGGACAGATTGACCGACACCGACAGTGGCGTGTCGCCGATCTGCTTTTGCCAGCCGGCGAGGTCTTCGGCCGCCTGCTGCATGGCAAACAGCCCAAGCTGCACGATCAGGCCACAGCTTTCGGCGACCGGGATGAAATCGCCGGGCGGGATCATGCCGCGGCGCGGATGGTCCCAACGCAGCAGCGCTTCGAAGCCGGCAATGCTGCCGTCCTCCAGCCGCACGATCGGCTGGTAGGCAAGGGTGAATTCGCGCCGCTCGATGGCGCGGCGCAGATCGGATTCGAATTGCAGCCGGTCGGTGCCGACGGTGCGGAAGGCCGGCCGGAACGGCTCGATCCTGTCGCCGCCGAAGCGCTTGGCCTGGTGCATGGCAAGCTCGGCGTCCTTGACCATGTCTTCTGCCGAAGTCTGCGCCGAGGTCCAGGTGATCAGGCCGATCGAGGCGGTCAGCACGATCTCGCGCTTGGCGAAGGTGATCGGGTTGTTGATGGCGTGCTTGATGGCGTCTGCCACCGCCGCGATGCGGGAGGGTTCCTGTTCGGAGAGCAGCATCAGGGCGAACTGGTCACCGGCAAAGCGCGACAGCGAATCCTTCGGTTTCAACAGCCGGTGCAAGCGGCGCGCAATGGTGAGCAGGATGGTGTCGCCGGCCGAGATGCCAAGCCCGTCATTGACCTGCTTGAAACGGTCGATGTCGATGACGAAGACGGTCGGGCGCACCTTCTCTTCGGTGCGCGCGATCGAGATGATGGCTTCCAGCCGGTTCATCAGAAGTTCGCGGTTGGGCAGGCCGGTCAGATTGTCGTGAACGGCATCGTGCAGCAGCCTTTCCTCGGACTTTTTCTGCTCGGTGACGTCGACCATGGTGCCGACGCAGCGAATCACTTCGCCGTCCGAGCCGATCACCGGCCGCGCCCGAAGCAAGAACCAGTGGTAGTGCCCGTCGGCGCCGCGCAGGCGGAAATTCTGCGAGACCCGGCCGCGCCGATGTTCGAGCACCACGTCGAGGGTGGTGCGGAACGTGTCGCGGTCGTCGGCATGCAGCACCGGCAGCCAGTTGCGGGCCGCACCCCCCAGGCTGTTGGGCGCCAGGCCAAGCTGGATGCTGACGTCGGGCTTGGTGACGACGCGGTCGCGCAGCACGTCCCAGTCCCACACCGTGTCGCCGGAGCCGGCGACGGCCAGCGCCTGGCGCTCGAGATCGGAGAACAGGCCCTGATGCAGCGCGCCGCCGGCAAAGGCATGCTGCATGACGGTGAAGCCGATCAAAAGGATGATCAGGATCAGCCCGCCGCCCAATGCCGGCTGGGCGATGTCGTTGTCGAGCATGCCGGTGATCGCCATCCACGACCCGCACAGCCATAGCAGCACCATCACCCAACTGGGCACCAGCATGATCGCACGGTCGTAACCACGAAGACCGAGCAGGATGATGAGGCCGAGCCCGGTCAGCGCTGTGGCGGCAAAGGACAGCCGGGCAATACCGGCGGCGACGGCCGGATCGATGATGGCCACACCCGCGATCAGCACCAGGCCGAGAATCCAGACCAGCGCGCCATAGCTGAAATGCCCGTGCCACCGGTTGAGGTTGAGATAGGCGAACAGGAACACCACGAAGGTCGCCGCAAGCGCCACCTCCGTTCCCGCCCGCCACATCTGCTCGTTGCCGGGCGATATCTCTATGATCTTGTTCAGAAAGCCGAAATCGACGCAGATATAGGCAAGTACCGCCCACGCAAGTGCGGCTGTCGCCGGAAACATCGAGGTTCCCTTGACGACGAAAAGGATGGTCAGGAACAGCGCCAGCAGCCCGGCGATGCCGATGACGATGCCGCGAAACAGCGTGTAGGAATTGACCGAGTCCTTGTAGGCTTCCGGCTCCCATAGATAGACCTGCGGCAGCTTCGGCGAGGCGAGTTCGGCGATGAAGGTGATCACCGTTCCCGGGTTCAGCGTCACCCGGAACACGTCGGCGTCGGAGCTTGACTGGCGGTCGAGCGCGAAGCCCTCGCTGGGGGTGATCGCGGCGATGCGGGTGGCGCCGAGATCGGGCCAGAAGATGCCGGAATTCACCAGCCGGAAATGCGGCGCCACGATCAGCCGGTCGAGCTGCTGGTCGGTGGTGTTGGCGAGCGCGAACACCGCCCAGTCGCCGCTCGAGCGCGCGTCATTGGCCTCGACCTCGATGCGCCGCACGATGCCGTCGGGACCGGGCGCGGTCGACACCTGGAAGTTTTCGCCCTGGTTGCGGTAGATCTCGACGGCGCGCGACAGGTCGAGCGCTACGTCGTCGCGGGCAATCTTGATCGGTTCGACGGCGAAGGCCGGGAGCGCCGCGCAAAGCGTGACGACAGCCGCCAGAACAAAGGCCAACAGCGACCCGTTTCGCAGGAAATTCGTCAAAAATCAGTCCTTCGTTCCAGCGCCCGGCGGATCGTCCGCGATCCGGGCGTAGAGGTAGTGGTCCTGCCAGATGCCGTTGATCCTGAGGTAGGATCGCAGAAGTCCTTCGCGCCGGAATCCGGCTTTTTCAAGCACGCGGATCGACCGGACATTGTCGGGAATACAGGCAGCTTCGATCCGGTGCAACCTCAGCGTATCGAAGGCGAAGCGGCAGACCACCTTGACCGCGTCGGTCATCAGGCCGCGGCCGCCAAACCGCTCCCCGATCCAGTACCCGACATGGCCGCTTTGCGAGACGCCGTGGCGGATATTGCCGAGCGTAATGCCGCCGGCAAGCTTGCCGCTCGCCTTCTCGAAGATGAAGAAGGCGATGGCTGTCCCCTGCGCATAGTCTTCGCGGTAGCGGCCGATGCGCAGCCGCCAGGCGGTGCGGTCGAGTTCATCGGGCGTCCAGCGCGGCTCCCACGGTTCGAGGAAGGCACGGCTTTCGCCGCGCACCGCCGACCATTCGCGATAGTCGTTGGTGTAGGGCACGCGCAGCATGACCCGGTCGCCTTTCAGTGCCGGCAGGTCACGGCGAAAGAAAGGGAGCGCGAACACCGGCGCTTGAAGGCTTAGACGGCGAGCTTGCGGGCCGTGGTGTGCGTGCCCGCAAGCGAATCGAGAATCGCCTCATAGGGCGCGAGCGTACCCACCGGTCCAACCGCAGTCAGCGTCGGCTTGGTCGAAAACAGCCGGGACGAAAGGTCGGTCAGCCGCTCGACGGTCAGCGCCGACAGCCGTTCCATCAACTCCTCCTTGGCGATCGGCCGGCCGAACAGAAGCAGCTGCCTGGCGATCTGCGAGGCGCGGCTGGCCGGGCTTTCAGCCGACATGATCAGGCCGGCGCGGTATTGCGCGCGGGCGCGGTCGAGCTCTTCCTGAAGGATATTCTCGCCGGCCTTCTGCAGCTCGTCGATAATGACCGGAACCAGTTCGGCAATGTCGCTCTGCCCGGTCGCGGCATGAACGCCGAAGATGCCGGTATCGGAAAAACCCCAGTGGAAGGCATAGACCGAATAGCACAGGCCACGCTTTTCGCGGACCTCCTGGAACAGCCGGGACGACATGCCGCCGCCGAGGATCATCGACAGCACCTGCGAAGCGTAGAAATCGCGCACATGATAGGCTCGGCCTTCGAAGCCGAGCACGATCTGCGCGTCCATCAGGTCGCGATCCTCGCGGAAATCGCCGCCGACATACTGCGCATATTGGGGCATCGTGCTGTCGGACTTGCTGCGGAAACCGCCGAGCTGCTTTTCGACCTCGCGCACGAAATTGTCGTGCTTGATGTCGCCGGCCGCCACGATCACCATCTTCTCGGCGCCATATTGGCGCTCGATGAAATCATGCAGCTGTTTGGAGGTGAAGGATTTGACGGTTTCCGGCGTGCCGAGGATCGAGCGGCCGATCGTCTGGTGGCGGAAGGCGGTCTCGGTGAAACGGTCGAAGACGATGTCGTCGGGTGTGTCGTGCGCGGCGCCGATCTCCTGCAGGATCACATGCTGCTCGCGCTCCAGTTCCTCCGGGTCGAATTCGGACTCCTGCAGGATATCGGCAAGGATATCCACCGCCAGCGGCACATCGTCGGACAGCACCCTGGCGTAATAGGACGTCGTCTCGACTGATGTGGCGGCATTGATCTCGCCGCCGACATCCTCGATTTCCGAGGCGATCTCGAAGGCCGTCCGCCTTTTCGTACCCTTGAAGGCCATATGCTCGAGCAGATGGGCCATTCCGTGCTCGTCGTCACGCTCATTGCGGGCGCCGGACTTGACCCAGGCGCCAAGGGCAACGGATTCGAGGCTTGGAAGGGTTTCGGTGGCGACTGTCAGGCCGTTCGACAGACGGCTTACCTCAACACCCATATGGCAAGTACTCCCTAACGCGCTGCCCTTGAGTGGCGGCTCACGTAATCTTCCACCATTTTCAGGTCGGATGGAAGTACCGTGTACTTTTCGTCGGCTGACATCAAGGACCCCAGCCATGCGGGCAGGGCCGGCGACACGCCGCAGGCGGCTTCGACCGCGGCCGGGAACTTGGCCGGGTGCGCCGTGCCCAGCACCACCATCGGCACTGCACCGTCAGCCTTGCCGGCGGCGACATGCACGGCCGCGGCCGTGTGCGGATCGAGCAGATAATTGCTGGATTCGAGCGTTGAACGGATGGTGGCGGCAACCTCGTCCATATCAGCGCGTCCGGCGTCGAATTCGGACCGCATCCGGTCGATTTCCGCGGTTTCGATGGTGAAGGCGCCGGATTGCTTGAGGCCGGCCATGTAACGCCGCACCGTCTCTGCGTTACGGTCGCAGGCCTCGAACAGCAGTCGCTCGAAGTTCGACGATACCTGGATGTCCATCGATGGCGACGTCGTCGCAAACACACCCTTGGTGCGGTATTCACCGGTCGCGAAAGTGCGCGCCAATATGTCGTTGTCGTTGGTGGCGACGATCAGCCGCTCGATCGGCAGGCCCATCTTCTTGGCGGCGTAACCGGCGAAAATATCGCCGAAATTGCCGGTCGGCACGGTAAAGGAGACCGGCCTGTCCGGCGCGCCGAGCGAAAGCGCCGAGGAAAAATAATAGACGATCTGGGCCATGATGCGGGCCCAGTTGATCGAATTGACGCCCGACAGCGACACGCGATCACGAAAACGATGATCGTTGAACATATCCTTCAGCAGGCCCTGGCAATCGTCGAAATTGCCTTCGATCGCCAGCGCCTGGACGTTGGCGGCAGTCGATGTCGTCATCTGCCGCTGCTGCACCGGCGAGACGCGGCCATGCGGGAACATCACGAAAATGTCAGTTCGGTCGCGGCCGGCGAAGGCATCGATGGCGGCGCCGCCAGTGTCACCCGAGGTCGCGCCGACGATGGTGGCGCGCTGGCCACGCTCAGTCAGTACATGGTCCATCAGCCGGGCAAGCAGCTGCATGGCAACGTCCTTGAAGGCCAGCGTCGGACCGTGGAAGAGCTCGAGGATGAACGTGTTGGCGCCGGTCTGCACCAGCGGGCAGACGGCCCGGTGGCGGAAGGTGGCATAGGCTTCTCGCACCAGGCGCTCGAAGACGGGTGCGGCGATCTCGCCGCCGAGGAAGGGCGTCAGCACGCGGATGGCGAGGTCCGCATAGGGCAGGCCGCGCATGGCGCGGATCTCGGCTGCCGAAAACTGCGGCCATGTCTGCGGCACATAAAGCCCGCCGTCGCGGGCCAGCCCCGCCAGCACCGCATCGGCAAATCCAAGCACGGGCGCATCCCCGCGGGTACTCACATAGCGCATCGTCAAAGGTCCATTGCTGCCGCCGGTTTCATCCACGGCAATTGGTTAATTTTCCGAGCCGCCTCAGTCGCATTTTTGCCGTGGCGTTGCTATACGTCACCAACTTTGCGAGAGGGAAGTGCAGTTTCATGGCGTTTCATAAGTTCAACCGTCGCTTTGTCGCGGGTCTGGCGCTAACCGGCTTTATGCTTGCCGCCGCCGGTTGCCAATCCAGCGACAATGGCATCCTCAATCTCGGTTTCGGCAAGAAGACCGACCCGAATGCGCCAATACCGCCTCAGGATCCCAAGGTTCTCGCCAGCCAGTTGCAGGCCTACTGCCCGAAAGTGACGGTGCGTGACGGCACCGCATACTTCAATACCTACGCCAAGGGCGCGCCGCAGCCGAAAAAGAAAAAGGCTGATGCAACACAGGATGCCGAGGCCGCTGCCGCCGCGCAGACGGCGCCTGACGGCTCCATCGTCGATCCGAACAAGGATCCGGCCAAGATCATCTACCAGGCCTCGATCAGCGATGTGAGCCGCGATTGCAGCCGTGCCAACGGCCAGTTGACGATGAAGGTTGGGGTTGCCGGCAAGATCGTGCCGGGACCGCTGTTCGCCCCCGGCACCATCACCATGCCGATCCGCATTGCCGTCATGCACGGCCCCGACGTACTTTATTCGCAGATCCACCCCTATCAGATCCAGGTCAGCGATCCCTCGACCGCCACCCAGTTCGTGTTCACCGATCCCAACGTCGTCGTGCCCGAACCCTCCGCCCGGGATTACACTGTCTATGCCGGCTATGACGACACCGCGCCGGCGGCGGTGGACAAGAAGTCCGGCAAGAAAAAGAAGCGCGCTCCGGCGACGAACTAAGCGCCTGGGCGCCGCCGCTGCTGCGACGGTGCCGGTCAACTCTTTGAAAGATCCAAACGATCCGATCGTAATCCTGCAGGCGTGCGCCTGCGGCAGGTCGCGTCTGCGCTTTAATCTCGATCCATTCCGCCAGCGCACTTGACTCATCCATATCCCGGCGGTTATACGTCAATCAATAGCTCGCAGGTTATTGATCCCGATGCCGGACGCCCACGATACTTTGTTCAGAACGCTTGCCGACCCGACCCGGCGGGCCATCTTCGAGCGCTTGTGCCGCCAAGGTGAGCAGACCGTGGGGGCGCTGACGGCGCAGTCCGGGGTCTCGCAACCGGCGGTGTCGAAGCATCTCGGCGTCCTGAAGCTGGCCGGCCTGGTGCGTGACCGCCACGCCGGACGCCAGACCCACTACAGCGCCCAGCCCGCGGCACTTGGCCCGCTGACCGACTGGACAGTTCAAATGACTGGATTCTGGGAGAGCCGCTTCGATGATCTCGAGAGCCTGCTGAAAAGGATGGACCAGTGAGCAATCCCGAGCTGCGCACCGTCGTCGTCGAACGTGAAATATCCTGGCCGGCGGAGAAGATCTGGCGCGCGTTGACGCAGCCGCATCTGATTGAGGAATGGCTCATGAAGAACGATTTCAAGCCTGTCGTCGGCCACAGCTTCAATCTTCGCGGCGACTGGGGCGGCGTGCTCGACTGCGAGGTGCTGGCCATCGAGCAAAACAGGACGCTGTCCTACAGCTGGGATTTTGCGCATGAGGATGCCGCCTACAATCTGACGAGCGTGGTGACGTTCACGCTCACACCCACGAGCTCGGGAACCCATCTGCGCGTCGAGCAGTCGGGCTTCCATCCGAGCCAGAAGCAGGCCTATGGCGGCGCCAGGGCCGGGTGGCAGCAATTCCTCACCAAGCTGGAGCAGGTCCTGGCGAAGCCGGATTGAAGCCTGCCGGTACCATGCCCTGATCGCGGGGCACCGAATGCAAAAAGGAGTAAATCGATGAAGATCAAGCTGACCAGCGTCTATGTGGACAACCAGGACAACGCACTGCGCTTCTACACCGACGTGCTGGGCTTTGCCGTGAAGGCCGACTTCAGCAATGGGCCTTTTCGTTGGCTGACCGTCATCTCACCCGATGAGCCCGAGGGAGCCGAGCTACAGCTGGCGCTCAACGACAACCCGGCCGCCAAGGCCTACCAGCAGGCCATCTTCAAGCAGGGGCAGCCCGCGCTCATGCTGTTACCGACGACGTCAAGGGTGATTACGAGCGCATCAAGGGACGCGGCGGTGCGTTCGCCATGGCGCCGACAGAAGTGACCGGCTCGACCATCGCCCAGCTCAACGACAGCTGCGGCAATCTCATCCAGATCACCCAACTGGCGCGTTGGTAGGCGCTGGTTTCAAGAGGAGGGTTGCAATGAACTTGAGCAAATGGATACGTCAAACCCATCGTTGGCTGTCGATCATCTTCACGCTGACCGTGGCAGCCAATTTCATCACCATGGCGTTCGGGCAACCTCCGGCCTGGGTGGTCTATTCGCCGCTGCTGCCGCTCTTCCTGCTGCTGTTCAGCGGCCTCTACATGTTCGTGCTGCCTTACGTCGCGAGATCGCGTGGCGAGCAGGGCGCGCAAGGGTAGGACATGGCCAAGGCGCTGGGAAAATCGAAGGTCGCAAAACCGGCCCCAGACAAGCCGGAAAAGCCGGTCCTGCTTTCGGGCGGCAACCCGCAGATCCCGAAGGCCTATGGGGACGCTCCGGTGCAGGCGTATATTGCTGCCATGCCGGGCTGGAAAAGCGATGTCGGGCGCCGGATCGACGCACTTATCGTCAGCGCCGTCCCCGGCGTCTACAAGGCGGTGAAGTGGAACTCACCGTTCTATGGCATCGAGGGCGAGGGTTGGTTCCTCAGCCTGCATTGCTTCACCAGATACGTCAAAGTCGCCTTCTTTCGCGGCACGTCGCTCGATCCTGTGCCTCCCGGCGGTTCCAGGCAAAAGGAAGTGCGCTATCTCGACATCCATGAAGGCGAAGAGATCGACGAAGCCCGCTTCGCCTCCTGGGTGAAGCAGGCCAGC
Organism: Mesorhizobium sp. M0761; assembly: GCF_040320205.1. NCBI lineage: Bacteria > Pseudomonadati > Pseudomonadota > Alphaproteobacteria > Hyphomicrobiales > Phyllobacteriaceae > Mesorhizobium > Mesorhizobium sp. M0761. Next base: position 68,538 of record NZ_JAMYPF010000015.1, on the reverse strand, counting down.
CGATTGCCCGGCGATAAGATGTGAACGGAGGCAGACCATGAAGATCAGCATGTCGAGCAAGGACGAGGGAGGCGCCTCTGCCTCCGAGCGGATAGATGCCCGAATCCGGGAGCTGGACGATTGGCGGGGCAAGACGTTGGCCAGCCTGCGCAAGACCATCCTCGACGCCGACCCGGAAATCATCGAGGAGTGGAAGTGGATGGGCAGCCCGGTATGGTCACGCGACGGCATGATCGCCGTCGGCAACGCTCACAAGGACAAGGTGAAGCTGACCTTTTGTCACGGTGCCAGCCTGCCCGATCCCTACAGGCTGTTCAACAACGGGCTCAACGGCAAGGTGTGGCGCGCCATCGATGTGTCGGAGGGCGACGAGATCGATGCGGATGCGCTGAAAGCGCTCGTCCGCGCCGCGATTGCCTACAACATGGCTAAGAAGAAACCGGCTAAGTCGGCCAAAGCCAAGGACTGATCGGTTCAGGCGTCCGACCACTCCGACAGAGCGGCAATCACACTTTTCAGTTCGGCCCATCGGCGGATGACGGTTTCGGCGCCGGCTTCGGTCAGCACATCGGCATGGCCGGGATAGCTGTGCGCGGCGCCGGTGAAGCCGATCACGCGCATGCCAGCGGCCCTGGCGCCGGTGACGCCGTGCACCGAATCCTCGATGACGAAGGTGTTTGCCGGATTGGCGTTGAGTTGCTGCGCCGCGATCAGGAACACATCCGGCGCGGGCTTGGTTTTCTTGCTTGGTATTTCCAGCGCTGAAAAAATCCGGCCGGCGAAGAACGGCAGCAGGCCCACTTTCTCGAGCATGAACTCGATCCGCTCCAAGCGTGAGTTCGAGCAGACGCAGCGCGGCGCGGTGACTGCGGCGACCGCCTCGCGCACGCCGTCGATGGCGCGCACGTCGCTGCGCAGTTTGCGGTCGACCAGCTCTTCGGCCCGGTCGATCATCGAGGCCTGGAACGGGATGGCGGATTTTTGCTCGACCCGCATCATGATGTCCTTGAAGGTCAGTCCGGCATAGGTTTCGGCGTATTCCTCAGCCGAGATTTCATATCCGGCCAAGGTCAGCAATTCGGCCTCGACGCGGGCTGCGATGATTTCGGAATCGACGAGCACGCCGTCGCAATCGAAGATGACAAGATCTGGCTGGGGCATGGCAATCCGAACGAGGGAGGGTGATGGAGGCCCGGCAAGGCTCAAGCGGCGCGACATACACCAACGGGCCGGGCTGCGCAAATTGACGACGTCAGGGCTGCCTGGACCGTTGCGTCCTTCACCGAATATTTACGCTGATCGGTAACCATAACGGGGAGTAAACAGTAACGCGTGCCTTGGGTGTAAAAATGTCTGCCGTGCGTCTTGTCGCCGACCTCTCCCACGCCCCCCAGCAATCCGAGTGGCTGGACACGATCCTCAAGGGCGATTGTGTCGCCGCGCTCGACCGGCTGCCGGAAAAATCCATCGACGTCATCTTCGCCGATCCGCCTTACAATCTGCAACTCGACGGCGATTTGCACCGGCCCGACCAGTCCAAGGTCGACGCCGTCGACGATGACTGGGACCAGTTCGAGAGTTTCGAGGCCTATGACGCCTTCACCCGCGCCTGGCTCCTGGCGGCACGCCGCGTGCTGAAGCCGAATGGCACCATCTGGGTCATCGGCTCCTACCACAACATCTTCCGCGTCGGCGCCAAGATGCAGGATCTCGGCTTCTGGATCCTCAACGATGTCGTCTGGCGCAAGACCAACCCAATGCCTAATTTCCGCGGTCGCCGCTTCCAGAACGCGCATGAGACCATGATCTGGGCCTCGCGCGACCAGAAGGGCAAGGGCTATACCTTCAACTACGAAGCCATGAAGGCATCGAACGACGACATCCAGATGCGCTCCGACTGGCTGTTCCCGATCTGCACTGGCGGCGAGCGGCTGAAGAACGACAATGGCGACAAGCTGCATCCGACGCAGAAGCCGGAAGCGCTGCTCGCCCGCATCATGATGGCTTCGACCAAGCCGGGCGACATCGTGCTCGACCCATTCTTCGGCTCCGGCACCACCGGCGCCGTGGCCAAGCGGCTCGGCCGTCACTTCGTCGGCATCGAGCGCGAACAGGTCTATATCGACGCCGCCAACGAGCGCATCGATGCCGTGCGGCCGCTGGAAAGCGCCGATCTCACCGTGCTCACCGGCAAGCGCGCCGAGCCGCGCGTCGCCTTCGTCAGCCTGATCGATACCGGTCTGATGCAGCCCGGCGCCACGCTCTATGACGCCAAGAAGCGCTGGTCGGCCAAGGTACGCGCCGACGGCACGGTGGCGATCGGCGACAGCGCCGGCTCGATCCACAAGATCGGCGCCGAAGTGCAGGGCCTGGACGCCTGCAACGGCTGGACCTTCTGGCACTATGAGCGCTCGGGCGGCCTGACCCCGATCGACGAACTGCGCCGCATCGCCAGGCTCGGCATGGAGCGGGCAGGGGCTTGATCTCAGGGTGTAAAGTCGTAGAGCGCTACCTTCCGGCCTCTGCGCGGCTCATACCGCGATGCCATACCGCTCAAGGTCCGCCTTGAGCGTTTTTGCATCTGTGAACAGCACAGCATTCCAGCCGGCCACCCTGGCGCCATCGACATTTCTGGGGCTGTCGTCGATGAACAGCGTGGCTGACGGTTCGAGACCGAACGCGGCGACGTGATGGTCGTAGATGGCGCGGTCGGGCTTGATCTCACGGATATCGGCCGACACGGTCACGCCGCGCGGGCGGCTAAGGAAATCGAAGCGCAGCCTCGCCTCGGCAAGTGTGTCGGCGGCGAAGTTCGTCAGCATGGTCACGTCGTGGCCGCTCTCGATCAGGCCGAGCATGATGGCGACGCTGTCCTCATAGGCATGCGGCACCATGTCGTTCCAATGGCGTCGGAAATTGCGAATGTTTTCAGCATGATCCGGGTAATCCGCGATCAGCAGCGCTTCCGCCTCTTCCCACGTCCGGCCACGGTCCTGCTCGATGTTCCAGTCATGCGTGCAGACATTGTCGAAGAACCACTTGCGCTCTTCGGCATCGGGAATGAGGCGGCTGAACGGAATGTTCGGATCGTAGTGGAGCAAGACGCGGCCGATGTCGAACACGATATGGCGGATTTCAGTCATTTCTGGCCTTTCAAAGCGAATGCTAGTCAATCGGGCGGTGTTTTTTGGTTGCGCCCGGTATCGCTGCTTCGATGACCTTTTTCATGACCGTCGGCAGCGCTTCTCCGGAAATGTCATGGGCCAGCGACCAGAAATGCCCTTCCGGCGCATCACTTTTCACTTGAGCGTGAAAGACTTCGAGCTCGAGCGCGAAATGGGTGAAGACATGCGCGATCTCTCCAGCGCGCCGCCAGTCGGCAGGGAAGGGCGCTGCCTCCGAAGTGGTTGCACCGTCGATCCGCGCTGTCCAACCTGTGGTCGGCACCTCGGTCATGCCGCCGAGCAGGCCCTTGTCAGGCCGCTTGCGCAACAGGATGGCGCCGTCGCCGCGCTCGGCGACGAAGGCGGCACCCCGCCTGAGTGGTTTGTCGACCTTGGGCAGGCGGACCGGAAAGCGCTCGGGGTCGCCGGACAGGATGGCGCTGCAATCCTCGCGCACCGGGCACAGCATGCAGCGCGGCCGTCTTGGCGTGCAGATCGTGGCGCCAAGGTCCATCATTGCCTGGGCGAAGTCGCCCGGCCTTGTCTGCGGAACCAGTCTTTCGACGAGCGCGCGGATTTCAGGCTTTGCCTCGCTGAGCGGCGTTGCGATCGAATAGAGCCGCGAGATGACACGTTCGACATTGCCGTCGACGACCGCCGCCGGACGGTCGAAGGCGATCGCCGCGATCGCCGCCGCCGTATAGGCGCCGATCCCCGGCAATTCCCTCAATCCCGTTTCGTTGTCGGGAAAACGGCCGCCCTGGCTCGCAACCAGATCGGCGCAGGCCTTGAGGTTGCGCGCCCGTGAATAATAGCCGAGCCCGGCCCAGGCCTTCATCACATCCTCGGCCGGCGCAGCCGCCAGCGCCTTCACATCAGGCCATTTCTCGACAAAGGCGCGAAAATAGGATTTTACCGCTTCGACCGTGGTCTGCTGCAGCATCACTTCCGAAAGCCAGATGCGATAGGGGTCCGGCCGTGCACCGCCGGCCGCGGCGTGCGGCGTGATCCGCCACGGCAGTTCGCGATGGTGCGCGTCGTACCAGGCAAGCAGACGCGCGGCGATCTCTCCCGATAGAGTTGGTCCGGATGCGGCCTTGCGGGTCTGTTCGTGCAGTGCCATTGATCGCGGGCTGGCTCTAGGCTGGTGAGGAGCGTGGCTGGAGAACGTACATGGCAGGGAGAACGCCTTACGGCAATCCCGTTCCGGTGAGCGATCTCGCGACCGCGATCCTCGACCCCGTGCTGCGCAAGCGGGCCGGCATTTCGATCGGGCTGGTGCAGTCATGGGAAGAGATCGCCGGCCCCAGGCTCGCCGGCCATTCGCGCCCCGAAAAAATCCAGTGGCCGCGCCGCATGCATGAGGACGATCCGTTCGAGCCGGCGGTGCTGGTCATCGCCTGCGAGGGCATGGCCGCGCTGCACCTACAGCACGAGACCGGCGAGATCATCAACCGCGTCAATGCCTTTCTCGGCTTCAACGCGATCGGCAGGATCCGGATCGTGCAAAAGCCGGTGCTGAGGGACAAAGCCCGGCCGAAACCGACGCCGAGAGCACTGACTTCTGTCGAAAAGGCCAAATTGTCGGATACCGTCGGCAAGATCGAGGATGAAGGCTTGCGCGCCTCGCTGGAGCGTCTTGGCGCCACAATTCTTGGCCAAAGGAAGCGGCCAAGGTAATCAACCGGTAATCAGTCGGTCATGAACGCGTCATCTATCTCGCGCATTCGTGATCCTGCATGTAGAGTTTGGCGATTGGAATGGGGACGGCGATGCCTTAATTCCCGCCAACTCTCGCCTTTTCTAGCCTTTGCGTTGCAAAATCAAACCACAGTCAGGTGATTCGCATGAACCGTAGCTTGTCCCGCAGAAACCTCCTGTCTTCGCTGGCCGTCATTCCGGCAGTGGCTATGCTCGCCGCATGCAGCGATTCAGGCGAGGATGCCAAAGCAGCGGATGTGAAGCCTGCGGCTCCCGCGCCTGCTTCGACGCCTGCCACTCCGGCCGCCGTCAAGGTCCCGGAGTCTTCCGGCAATGTCGACATGGCCGAACTGCTGAAGCCCGGCGCTTTGCCCGACAAGCAGCTCGGCAAGGATGACGCCAAGGTCACCATCGTCGAATATGCCTCGATGACCTGCCCGCATTGTGCGCATTTCGCCGCGACCACCTTCCCTGAGTTGAAGACCAAGTACATCGACACCGGCAAGGCGCGTTACATCCTGCGCGAATTCCCGTTCGATCCGAGCGCCGAGGCCGGTTTCATGCTGGCGCGCTGTTCGAAGGACAATTATTTCCCGATGGTCGACGTGCTGTTCAAGCAGCAGGCCAACTGGGTCGGCGTCAACAATACCAAGGATGCGCTGCTGCAGATCTCCAAGCTCGCCGGTTTTACACAGGAGTCCTTCGAGGCCTGCTTGACGGACCAGAAACTTCTGGACGATGTGAGATCGGTCCAGAAGCGCGGCGCCGATGAATTCAAGGTCGACTCGACGCCGACCTTCTTCATCAACGGGAAAACCTACAAAGGTGCGATGTCGATTGAGGAAATATCGGCCATCATCGACCCTCTGCTCTGACGTCCAGGCGGCGCCGGAGCGACTGCGCTTCGGCGTCAGCGCACCTTTGTGCCTTCCAGGCAGGCGCGAATGAAGTTTTCGCGCCTTCGCCTCCTCGGCTTCAAGTCCTTCGTCGAACCCGGCGAGTTCGTCATCGAACGTGGCCTGACCGGCATTGTCGGGCCGAATGGCTGCGGCAAGTCGAACCTTGTCGAGGCGATGCGCTGGGTGATGGGCGAAAGCTCATACAAGAACATGCGCGCGTCCGGCATGGACGACGTGATCTTTTCCGGCTCGGGAACGCGCCCGGCCCGCAACACCGCCGAAGTCACGCTGTTCCTCGACAATAGCGACCGGACCGCGCCCGCCGCCTTCAACGACGCCGATGAATTGCAGGTGTCGCGCCGCATCGAGCGCGAAGCCGGCTCGCTCTACCGCATCAACGGCAAGGAAGCCCGCGCCAAGGACGTGCAGCTTCTGTTCGCCGACCAGTCGACCGGCGCGCGCTCGCCTTCCATGGTCGGACAGGGCCGTATCGGCGAACTGATCCAGGCCAAGCCGCAGGCGCGCCGCGCGCTGCTCGAAGAGGCCGCCGGCATTTCCGGCCTGCACACGCGCCGTCACGAGGCCGAGCTTCGGCTGAAGGCGGCCGAACAAAATCTGGAACGGCTGGACGATGTCGTCGGCGAACTGGAGAGCCAGATCGAAAGCCTTAAGCGCCAGGCGCGCCAGGCATCGCGCTTCAAGAACCTGTCGGCCGATATCCGCAAGGCGGAAGCCACGCTCTTGCATCTGCGCTGGACGCTGGCCAAGACCCAGGAGGGCGATGCGCGGTCGGCGCTGGCGGTTGCCACAGCTCTGGTCGGCGACCGCGCCGCCGCCCAGATGGCTGCCGCCCGGGAGCAAGGCATCGGCGCCCACCGGCTGCCCGATCTGCGTGACGCCGAGGCCGCGGCTGCCGCCGCCTTCCAGCGGCTGTCGATCGCCAAGGCGCAGATCGAGGAGGAGGCAGGCCGCATCCGCGCCCGCCAGGCCGAACTCGAGCGCCGGCTGCAGCAGCTCGACGGCGACATCGCCCGCGAGGAGCGCATGGTCCGCGACAATGCGGATATTCTTGAGCGCCTGCGCGAGGAAGAAGCCACGCTCAACTCCGAAAATGCCGGCGCCGCCGAGCGCGAGGCCACGACGCGGGCCGCTTTCGAGCAGGCCGGCGCAACGCTTGTCACAAGCGAAGCCAAGCTCGCTGCGCTGACCGCCGAACGCGCCGAGGCCGCCGCCGCGCGCAATCAGATCGAACGAACGCTGCGCGAAAACGCCGAACGCCGCGATCGCTTTGCCCGCCAACTGGCCGATGTCGACCGCGAATTGTCCGAGATTGTGTCGAAGGTTGCGGGCTTGCCCGATCCCGCCGAGAAGCGCGCTCTGGTCGAGGACGCGCTCGCCCGGTTGGAGGAGGCCGAGGCCGGCGCCATTGCTGCCGAACAGGCGGTCGCCGAGGCGCGCGCCACCGAGAGTGCCGCCCGTCCGCCGCTGCAGGATGCCAGGGCCGAACTCGCCGGCATCGAGACCGAAGCCCGCACGCTGGCCAAGATCCTCAATGCCGCCAGCGGCGATCTTTTCCCGTCGGTGCTGGAGCAACTCAGCGTCGAACGCGGCTATGAGACGGCCCTTGGTGCTGCGCTTGGCGAGGATCTCGACGTGCCGCTCGACCGCAGCGCGCCGGTGCACTGGGGCGAAAGCCAGGTTCAATCAGGCGATGCGGCCTTGCCGGAAGGCCTCAAGAGCCTCGCCAGCGTGGTGCGCGCGCCTTCGCAGCTTGCCCGCCGGTTGGCGCAGATCGGCATCGTCGATGCCGCCGACGGCAAACGCCTGCAGACGCTGCTTGCCCCCGGCCAGCGGCTGGTCAGCCGTGACGGCGCGCTGTGGCGCTGGGACGGGCTGACCGCCAGCGCCGATGCACCGACCGCGGCCGCGCAAAGGCTGGCGCAGAAGAACCGGCTGGCCGAGCTCGATGCCGAGGCGGTGCAGGCGACGCAGATCATGCGCGAGGCAGAGGCTGCCCTTGCCCAGGCCGAACAGGCACTCCGCCAGGCGAGTGAGGCCGAACGCAATGCCCGCCAGGCCGGGCGCGATGCCCAGCACGGCCTGGACGCCGCCCGCAGCGCGCTGGCCGAGGCCGAAAAGGCCGGTGGCGAGCTGGCAAGCCGCCGCGCCGCCCTGGACGAGGCGCGCGCACGAATCGTCGACAGCCATGAAGAAACGGCCGCCGCCTTCGCCGAGGCCGAAATGCTGCTGCAGGACGCCCCCGATCTCGGCGACCTGCAATTGCAGCTTGAACAATCCGCCGCCAATGTCGGCAGGGACCGCGCAACCTTGGCCGACGCGCGCGCCGTCCATGAAGGCCTGCGCCGCGAAGCCGAAGCGCGCACGCGCCGGCTCGACGCCATCGGCGCCGAGCGCAGCAACTGGCTGCAGCGGGCCGAAAACGCCTCGACCCAGATCGCCTCGCTCGGCGAGCGCAGGGCTGAAGCCGAGGCCGAGCGCGAGACGTTGGCCGACGCCCCCGATGAGATCGACGCCAGGCGCCGCGCGCTGCTGTCGCAGCTCACCGAGGCCGAGACCTTGCGCAAGGCAGCCGCCGACCGCTTGCAGGAGGCCGAGACCAAGCAGGCCGAGCTGGACAAGGCCGCCACCGCGGCGATCCAGTCGCTGGCCGATTCCCGCGAAACCCGCGTCCGCGCCGAAGAGCGATTGACCGCCGCCGACGAGCGCCGGCTCGAGGTCGAGGCGCGCATCCAGGAAACGCTGAACACGCCGCCGCATCTGGTCATCCGCCATACCGGCCTGGAAGCCGATAGCCCGATGCCGGAAATGGCCGAGATCGAGCGCCAGCTCGACCGGCTGAAGGTCGAGCGCGAAAGGCTCGGTGCCGTCAATTTGCGCGCCGAGGAAGAGCAGAAGGAATTGTCGGACCGGCTGGAGGCCATCGTTTCCGAGCGCGAGGACATCATCGAGGCGATCCGCAAACTGAGGCAAGCGATCCAGAGCCTGAACCGCGAAGGCCGCGAACGGCTGCTTGCCGCTTTCGAGGTGGTCAACGGCCATTTCCAGCGGCTGTTCTCGCATCTGTTCGGTGGCGGGACGGCCGAACTGCAGCTGATCGAATCCGACGACCCGCTCGAAGCCGGGCTCGAAATCCTGGCCCGTCCGCCCGGCAAGAAGCCGCAGACCATGACGCTGCTGTCCGGCGGCGAGCAGGCGCTGACGGCGATGTCGCTTATCTTTGCCGTGTTCCTGACCAATCCGGCGCCGATCTGCGTGCTCGACGAAGTCGACGCGCCGCTCGACGATCACAATGTCGAGCGCTTCTGCAATTTGATGGACGAAATGGCCGCGACCACCGAGACGCGCTTCGTCATCATCACCCACAACCCGATCACGATGGCGCGCATGAACCGCCTGTTCGGCGTGACCATGGCCGAGCAGGGCGTCAGCCAATTGGTCTCGGTCGATCTGCAGGCCGCCGAAGCGATGCGCGAGGCGAGCTGACGCAGCATGCTTTGTTGATTTCGTCGGCGATGGCCTCGATCCAACTGTTGCAACAGGGCCGTCGCCCCTGCGACCTGCTTGCGACGCGCATTCTGTAAGGTTCGAAGAGAAGGAATTTAAGCACCACCTGAGAGCGAACGCCAAAGCCCACAGGCCAACGCGAAAGCGATGCCTAAAAGGCACAGATGGCAATAGGCTCCGACAGCAATTCAGCTGCCACGTTTATCGGAAGCCAAGGAAGCTCAGTATCGCAATCACGATAACGACTGCTCCGATGAGCCAGATTATGTTGTTCACCGTATCTCTCCCGAACTAGTTGCTGGGAGTGAACTCGTAAGAGCCTACTAATGTTCCCGCATTTTCTGCGTCGAAACAAAATGGCGGCCATCGCTTCGTCGATTGCCAGACCAAGGTCCGAACAGGGTATGACTGAAGTCCTGACGTCGGAGCCATAGGCCCGAAGGCGGGCAACCTATGCCCTCCCGATACATTGGAACCGGGCTGCCGAGCATGAGTCCCTTCATCGGTGGTCAATCGGGTGCCCGCCATTCCTGAGAGGTTAGCGGGCACCCGATTGTCGTGACACCGCCAACGGCGTGCGTTTCAATAGCGAGGCTAACAGTGACCTTTGTCCAGAGATCTGTGCGTGACGGCGCAACCCGACCCGCAAACGACAACGACAGTCCTGCGGAAGTTTCTTCCGTTCTTGACCTCATACCATCGGCTGACGACGACAAGGTCGCTGAGCTTGTCAGGCGAACAGAGCGCCTGGCAATCGCAGTGGTTATCGGAATCGCGGTTCTGCTGATCTTGGCGCCGGTGGTTTACCTTGCACTTTCTTACGGGATCTGAGACGGCCCGACTTAGGCGATCTAAGATGGCCTGATTGGTCGTATTCTCGTAAATCTGAAAAGTTGTGCCGACAGTCCTCCTCGCAAGACAAGTGTTTCCCGTCACAGATCAGGAGATCGAACGCGACGACATAGAATGGTCGTGCGCAGCGCTGCTTTGTCGAGTTGCGTAACCTTGGTGGCCGGCTTGAAAGAGCGCCTTTACCAGAAGTTGCCAACAAGAGCTGTTGTCGCAATTCCTTCCTTCACACGCCGTGTTGCGCGGGAGCAGCCGTCACTGATCGCGCCCGTGGACCAACGACGCTACTCGGAACCAAAGGGATGGGGCGCGGTTATCCCCGCGAAGGGATAATTAGCAGATGGAGATATTACAATGAAAACAATGATCGTGAGCGCCTTGGCGCTGTTCCTTGCCGTGCCAACGGTAGCTCCGGCAGCTGAAGCTGACGTGGTCATCACGACCCACCATCGTCATCATCACAGGAACGTCAGAATCATCAATGACCAAGGTCAACGCCTTCATCACCGCAGACACGGCACGGTTGCCTTCTACGACCACGGCCGCAGACATCATCGCCGGGATACTGTTATCGTGACCGGCTCGATCGAGCGCAGCCATCATCGCTATTATCGACATCATCGGCATCATCCCGTCGTCATCCAGGACGACAACGGTTACTGATCCTCTCCCCACGGCCCCGGCTCCGTCCACGGAGTCGGGGTCGCTTGGGATTTAGATACTCATGACGGCAGCCATCCATGGCGTCGGTAAATTTTATTTCATGTAAATTGGCTGGGGCTCCTGGAGCTTTTCGAAATTTCATCCAGCCGAATAGCGCCCGCTCATCAAGTTGCAGGTTAAGTCTGCTAGTCTGGCGCAATCTGGCAGTTCGGGCCGACCCATTTGTTCATCGAGGTGTCGAGTTCATTTCCCATGTCGGCGGCGCTACATACCGGATAACGATCGTCACCCTGGCGGCGCATGCTAAGGGACTTGTATTGGCGCAACAGCGCATCGTGGTCGGGCGGCTGTTGGTCTTTCTGCTTCAGGGAAAGCTGCATCATGCAGTTGGCAAAGGCATCGGTGCCTTCCTGAAAACCAAACCCGGCACATTGGCGCTTGTTTTCTGACCGTTGACCGGCATTCCCCTGGTCTGTTGTGCAGCCCACCAAGGAAGCCACTACGGCCATGAACGGCACAACCGCAACAGCGCGCATTCGTCTTTTCCTCTTAACTTTGATGCTTTTAAAGTTTCCCCAAATGTCGGCCAACCGCAACCATACACGGCGCGGGTAGGACGATTCCCACAGGCCGGATGCCATGTCGATTATCCGCTTGGGTGTAACACTTAGAATTCGTAATTTCTAAGTGCTTGAACACCGACGAACAGGGATGGCTGGGGCGCCAGGATTCGAACCTGGGAATGTCGGTACCAAAAACCGATGCCTTACCACTTGGCGACGCCCCAGCAAACGAGCTTTGCCCGCTGCGCGCGGCCTTATAGGACGAGCGGCACGAAAGCTCAATGCCGAGTTGGCCACTGTGCAAAACTGATCCACCGCTTGGCGGGGGGACGCGCTATTCGCCCCAGACCGCCAACTCGTTGCCAGCGGGATCGGTGAAATGGAACCGCCTGCCGCCCGGGAACGAGAATATCGGCTTGACGATCGTGCCGCCGGCGCTTTCGACAACGTCGAGGGTTGCTTCCAGATCCTGCGAATAGAGCACCGGCAATGGTTTCGCCAGAGCCTCGCCTGCATCGGCCTGGAAGCCGCCATCGAGCCCTTCGCCGAAGGCTGAATAGGTCGGCCCGTAATCGGTGAACGACCACGAGAAGGCGGCGCTGTAGAAAGCCTTGACGCTGTCCAGCGTCGCGCCGGTCGCGGGCAGTTCGAGATAGTCGAGTTTTCCGTTGAGTTTCATCACGCTGCTCCCAACTTGTTCCCTATATGTTCTATATCCTGGGCAGCGATACGGCAAGTCTTTTTGATGCGGCTTTCCTTAATCGATTGTAGTTGGCGCGCCTGGCCGGCCACGCCTTGCCTTTCGCACTGCAGCATAATAACGCTCGGGTCGGAGCGCGGGGGAACCGGGTCTTGGGCCCCGGGGTTCTAATCTTCCGAGAACTTGGAGGGCGAGCATGACCAAATGGGTCTACACCTTCGGCGATGGCGCCGCGGAAGGACGTGCGTACGACCGCAACCTTCTCGGTGGCAAAGGCGCCAATCTGGCCGAGATGTGCAGTCTTGGCCTGCCGGTGCCGCCGGGCTTTACGCTCACCACCGAAGTCTGCAACGCCTATTACGCCAACGGCAACAGCTATCCGGCCGCGTTGCAGGCCGATGTCGTCAAGGCGCTGGACCATATCGGGCAACTGACCGGGCGCCGTTTCGGCGATCCGTCGAAGCTGCTTCTGGTCTCGGTCCGCTCCGGGGCCAGGGCCTCGATGCCGGGCATGATGGACACCGTGCTCAATCTCGGCCTCAATGACGAGACGGTCGAGGCGCTGGCAGCCGATTCCGGCGATGCCCGCTTTGCCTATGACAGCTACCGCCGCTTCATCCAGATGTATTCCGATGTCGTCATGGGTCTTGACCACGAAGTGTTCGAGGAAATCCTCGAGGACCAGAAGGCGAGCCTCGGCCACGAGCTCGACACCGAACTGACAGCGCAGGAATGGCAGAGCGTCATTGCCCTCTACAAGGCCAAGGTCGAGGAGGAGCTCGACAGGCCGTTTCCACAGGACCCGCACGAGCAGCTGTGGGGGGCGATCGGCGCGGTGTTTTCCAGCTGGATGAACAACCGCGCCATCACCTACCGGCGCCTGCACGACATCCCGGAAAGCTGGGGCACGGCGGTCAATGTCCAGGCCATGGTGTTCGGCAATATGGGCGAGACGTCAGCCACTGGCGTCGCCTTCACGCGCAACCCCTCGACCGGCGAAAAGATGCTCTACGGCGAGTTCCTGGTGAACGCGCAGGGCGAGGATGTCGTGGCCGGCATCCGCACGCCGCAGAACATCACCGAGGCGGCGCGCATTGCCGCTGGCTCCGACAAGCCGTCGCTGCAGAAACTGATGCCGGACGCGTTTCGCTCCTTCGTCGACATCTCCGACCGCCTGGAACAGCACTACCGCGATATGCAGGACCTCGAATTCACCATCGAGCGCGGCAAATTGTGGATGCTGCAGACGCGTTCCGGCAAACGCACCGCCAAGGCGGCGCTGAAGATCGCCGTCGAAATGGCGCGCGACAAGCTGATCACGACGGAGGAGGCGGTCGCCCGCATCGATCCGGCCTCGCTCGATCAGCTGTTGCATCCGACCATCGACCCCAAGGCCGCGCGCGATGTCATCGGCGTCGGCCTGCCGGCTTCTCCGGGCGCGGCGACCGGCGAGATTGTTTTCTCCTCGGGCGATGCCGAGGATCTGAAGACGCAAGGTCGCAACGCAATCCTGGTGCGCATCGAAACCAGCCCCGAAGACATTCACGGCATGCATGCTTCGGAAGGCATCCTGACCACGCGCGGCGGCATGACCAGCCACGCCGCCGTGGTCGCGCGCGGCATGGGCAAGCCTTGCGTTTCGGGCGCCGGCTCGCTGCGTGTCGACTACAAGGCCGGCACGCTGATGTCGATGGGCCAGACCTTCCGCAAGGGCGACATCATCACCATCGATGGCAGCAACGGCCAGGTGCTGAAGGGCGCCGTGTCGATGCTGCAGCCGGAACTGTCGGGCGATTTCGCCGCCATCATGGAATGGGCCGATGCGGTGCGCCGCATGAAGGTGCGCACCAATGCCGAGACGCCGCTCGATGCGCGCATGGCGCGCTCCTTCGGCGCCGAAGGCATCGGCCTCTGCCGCACCGAGCACATGTTCTTCGACGGCGAGCGTATCGTCGCTATGCGCGAGATGATCCTGGCCGATACCGAGAAGGACCGCCGCACCGCACTTGCCAAGCTGTTGCCGATGCAGCGCTCGGATTTCCTCGAACTGTTCGAGATTATGGCCGGCCTGCCGGTGACGATCCGGCTGCTCGATCCGCCGCTGCACGAATTCCTGCCCAAGACGGAAGCGGAGGTGGCGGAGGTCGCCGCCGCCATGAACGTCTCGCCCGACAAGCTCAGGCAGCGCACAGAAGCCCTGCACGAGTTCAACCCGATGCTCGGCCATCGCGGCTGCCGTCTCGCCGTCTCCTATCCCGAGATTGCCGAGATGCAGGCGCGTGCCATCTTCGAGGCAGCCGTCGAGGCCGGCAAGAAAGCCGGCGCGCTGGTCGTTCCCGAGATCATGGTGCCGCTGGTCGGCCTGGTGAAGGAGCTCGACTACGTCAAGGCGCGCATCGATGCGGTCGCCAAGGCTGTCATGGACGAGACCGGCGTCAAGATCGACTATCTCACCGGCACGATGATCGAGCTTCCGCGCGCGGCGATCCGCGCCCACGTCATCGCCGCTACGGCCGAGTTCTTCTCCTTCGGCACCAACGATCTCACCCAGACCACTTTCGGCATCTCGCGCGACGACGCAGCATCCTTCCTCGAGACCTATCGGCAGAAAGGTATCATCGAGCAGGACCCGTTCGTCTCGCTCGACATCGAGGGCGTCGGCGAACTGGTGCGCATGGCTGCCGAGAAGGGCAGGGCGACGCGGCCCGACATCAAGCTCGGCATATGCGGCGAACATGGCGGCGATCCGGCCTCGATCCGCTTCTGCGAAGAGGTCGGCCTCGACTATGTCTCGTGCTCTCCCTACCGCGTGCCGATCGCAAGATTGGCCGCAGCCCAAGCCGCGGTGCAGATTGCCAAAACAGCAGTGCCGCGCCCCAAAAAGAGCGCCGCGGCATCCTGATTTCGACATAGTCCTTTCGGTATCGATGAAACGGCCACCCCTGCGTGGCCGTTTGGCGCTAAGCTTACGATTTTGTAAGCAAATTCACGCTGATGTGCGCGCCCCAACACGCAATCCCGACATCGTTTCTTCCCAATTTCACGGCCCCCCAACCCGCCCGGTGCCGAGAAAAAGATGTTACAGATTTCGCCCAGACCCTTCCGCTCGATCCTGATTATCCAGACCAAGTTCATCGGCGATGTTGTTCTGTCCTCCACGCTCGCCAAGAACCTGCAGCTCGAATATCCCGGTGTCAGGATCGTCTTTCTCTGCGAGGCGCGCCTCGCCAGTTTCGTCACCGCGCACGGCATCGCCGCCGAGGTCGTCAGCTTCCGCCGCGCCGCCATGCGCGGCACCCCGCTGGAGCGTGGACGCGAGCTCTATTCGATGATCAGCCAGCTGCGCCAATTCCGTTTCGACCTGACCATCGACCTCACCGATTCAAAGACATCGCGGCTCATCGTCAGGTTCCTCAACGCCAGCACCCGCATCGGCTACAATCCTCCGGAAAGGCCGCTGCGCTGGCATGAGCGCCAGCCCGCCAATGTCTTTGCCGAGCCGTTCGGTTTTGGCGAACGTCACTATCTCTACCGCTACCTTTCGCCGCTCGAGCCGCTCGGCGTCGGTCTGCGCGTGCGGGTGCCGTCGATTCGGCCATTGCCGATGGAGACGGCGAGGGCCCAGGCATTGCTGGACAAACACCATCTGCGGCCAAATGGCTTTATCGCGGTGCATGCCGGCGCCAGTTTTCACGGCCGGCGCTGGCAGCATGAACGCTTTGCCGCCGTGATCGACACGATTTCGCGCGAAACCGGACTGGATTTCGTACTCGTCGGCGGCCCTGACGAGCGCAAGCCGGCCGAGCAGATCCTCGCCAGTGCCGCGTCGATCGTCAACCTCGTCGGCGCGCTGTCGCTGGAAACGCTGCTGGCGGTGTTGCAGCAGGCGCGGCTGTTTGTCGGCAATGAGAGCGGCCCCATGCACATGGCAGCAGCGGCCGGAACGCCGGTTGTCGGCCTGTTCGGCCTGACCAGCCCGGCCGTCTGGGGACCGGTCGGCGTGCCCAGCCTCGCCTTGCAGCCATCCATGCCGTGCAATTGCGTGGCGGGCAGCCTGTGCAATCCGCTCGATCCCAGCAAGGCCTGCTGCGTCTGGCGCCTCGAGGTCGAACCGGTCGTCGCGGCCGTGCGCGAAGTCCTGTCACGCACGCATGTGGAACTGGAACACGCCGTCTGACGGTGCGCGGCGGTCACATTGTCTGGATATCAGCTTTCTCACGGCCACTATCCCGATTTCCGCCTTGTTGCGGGTCCTGGGATGCGGCTATGACAGCGCCGATTCTCAGACAAGACAGGCATCCCTTGCAAAAGCTGTTTTGCGCCTTGGCGCTATCTATCGTGGCCGTGTCCTCGGCCCAGGCCGCGCCGCTTGTCGAGCCGGCGCTGCATCTGAAGGCTGAGGACGGTAGCAGTGTCGGCCGCGTCGCGCTTACGCTCGACGCCTGCGGCGGGCAGACCGATACGAGGATCCTGTCGGCGCTGGTGGAGAACCGGATTCCGGCGACGATCTTCGTCACCGGTATCTGGCTGAAGCGCAACGCCGCCGCCGTCGAGATCATGCGCGCGCATCCGGACCTGTTCGAACTGGAAAACCATGGCGGCCATCACATCCCGGCCGTTGACACGCCGCGCAAGATCTACGGCATCCGCAGCGCCGGCAGCCCGGAAGCGGTGCAGGCCGAAGTCGAATCGGGCGCTGCCGCTCTCGCTGGCACCGGCGAGCCGGCGCCGAAATGGTTTCGCGGCGCGACCGCCGAATACAGCCCGTCGGCTATCGCCATGATCCGCAAGCTTGGCTTCAAGGTCGCCGGCTTTTCGATCAACGGCGATGGCGGCTCGTTGCTCGGCGCAACAGAAACTGCCCGGCGCATCGCCGCCGCCAAGGATGGCGATGTCATCATCGCCCACATCAACCAGCCGACCCACGCCGCCGGCGAGGGCGTCGTGCAAGGTCTGCTCGCGCTGAAGGCCAAGGGGCTGACGTTCGTGCGGCTGGATGACGCCGACGGTGTCGGCAACGACGGGACGACTGATTAGGATCAGGCGGCGGCAGGCAGTTTCATCGCCTTTGGACTGACGTCGCCGACGTTTGAGATTAGCCGAGGCCTCTGAGCTTCGTCATCCCAGGGTGAAACAGGAGCGAAGCTCCGTCGCGAAGACCCTGGGATGACGAAGCGAGCAACGGCGGCTTGAGTCGCTTGCTCAGGCCGGTGCTGCTTCGATCGTCACCCTGTCAGGATAGAAGGCGCCGTGGTCGCGAATCTCAGCCATTTCGTCGAACGGCTGCTCATAGCCCCACATTGCGTCCTTGCCGGTCTCGCCGGCCGGCAGCACGCTCCAGTAGCTGGCGTCGCCCTTGTAGGGGCAGTGGGTCGACAGGGTGGTTTTGCCGAGCTGGGTGAAGTCGATGTCTTCGAAGGGGATGTAGAATGCCTGGCGGTAGGGCGGTTCGGACAGAAGCTTCGCCCGCGTCGATGAGGCGATCACCGTATCGCCGGCACGCACGACCACGGTACCCCGATAGGGTTCGACGGTGATGACCTTGCCGGGATTGCTCTGAAAGCCGGGGGCGGGGTTGGCGATCTGGTCCATGCGGGGTTCTCCTTGTTCGATTGGGAGCACAGTCCGATTGAGAGCGTGCGGGGTTGCTTCCCATGTCCCTAAAATGTGTCTGGAGAACTCGTTGCGCAAGCCTTCGCCAGTAGGCCAGAGCTGGCCTTCCGATCACTAAAAACGATCCCGCATGGAATGCTAGGCTGCGGTCTTGAACACGTCCATTAGGCCGGCATAGGCCGCGGCAATACCGGCTACCGGGTTGGTGCTTCTTGACGTCGTCTCGACCTTCAGCGGGCCGCCGCCGGTCGGCAAGGTGAGCAGCAGGAACTGGCGATTGCCGCCGTCGCCGATCGATGCGGCGGCGACATGCTGGCCTTCGCCTTCGTTCTGGACGCACATTTTGAACAGCAGCGTGCCGCCGACCGCCTCAAGGGCGCCGCCGACCACCTCGACAAATTCGTCTTCGGAAACCTTTTTGGCCTCCGGCACGAGATCGGCCAGACTTGCGGCAAGCGTGTCTTCAAGCTCTTTGTCGTCGAGTTGAATATCGTCCAACTGCACGTCTTCGGCCCCGCTGTCAGCCAGCTGCCTGTCGTCGATCTGCCTGTCGTCGATCTGCCTGTCGTCGATCTGCTTGTCGTCGAGCTGCGTGTCCATGCGAACCTCTTTCAGTCGCCAATCCGCACCCCTACCCCGTTAACGAACCTTAACGTCGACGATGGCCGGATTGTGGCGGTTTTCCCCGCCTTTCGATCACTGCTTGCTTCAGCCGTTAACGGTTGGAGACGTCATGGCTGGACAATCCGTCCGTTCGTCCCACAATGGAACAAAAGACGGGAAAAACGAGGAAGCAATGGGAGGAACCAGATGCTCGGACTGATGCAGGAATGGCCGCTGCTCTGCCACAAGCTGATCGACAATGCCGAGCGGCAGCACGGGACGCGCGAGATCGTCTCGCGCTCGATCGAAGGTCCTGTCGTTCGCACCACCTATGCTGAAGTTCATCGCCGCGCGCTCAAGGTCGCTCAACGGTTGGAGCGCGATGGCTTTGTGCTCGGAGACCGCATCGCGACCCTGGCCTGGAACACGGCGCGCCACATAGAGGCCTGGTACGGCATCATGGGCATCGGCGCCATCTACCATACGCTTAACCCGCGTTTGTTCCCCGAGCAGATCGTCTGGATCATGAACAATGCGCAGGATAGAGGGATCTTCGTCGACCTGACCTTCATGCCGCTGCTGGAAAAGATCGCCGGCGCCGTCAAATCGCTGAAAAAGGTGATCGTCCTGACCGACAAGGCGCATCTGCCTGAAACGACGCTGCCGAATGTGGTTGCCTATGAGGACTGGTTGAACGAGGCCGATGGCGACTTCGCCTGGAAGGTTTTCGGCGAAAACACCGCAGCCGGCATGTGCTACACCTCCGGCACGACGGGCGATCCCAAAGGCGTGCTCTACAGCCACCGCTCGAATGTGCTGCATGCCATGATTGCTGCCATGCCCGACGCCATGGGCCTCTCCGCGCGGGACACGATCCTCCCCGTCGTGCCAATGTTCCATGCCAATGCCTGGGGCCTTGGCCAGAGCGCGCCGATGATCGGCGCCAAGCTGGTCATGCCCGGTTGCAAGATGGACGGCGCCTCGATCTACGAGCTGCTCGACACCGAGAAGGTGACCTTCAGCGCCGCCGTGCCGACCGTCTGGATGATGCTGCTGCAGCATCTGGAAGAGACCGGCAAGAAGCTTCCCTATCTCAGCAAAGTCGTCATCGGCGGCTCTTCCTGCCCGCGCGCCATCACCAGGAAATTCCAGGACAATTACGGTGTCGAAGTCATCCATGCCTGGGGCATGACCGAAATGTCACCGCTCGGCACGCTGTGCACCATGAAGCCGCAGTATCAAGCGCTCGAGGGCGAGGACCGGCTCGATATCCAGGGCAAGCAGGGCTACCCGCCCTTCGGGGTCGAGATGAAGGTGACGGATGACGACGACAAGGAACTGCCTTGGGACGGCAAGACCTTCGGCCGGCTGAAGGTGCGCGGTCCAGCCGTCGCCAGCGCCTATTATGGCGGCGTCGGCGCCGAGCAGTTCGACAAGGACGGCTGGTTCGACACTGGCGATGTCGCCCATATCGAGTCCGGCGGCTACATGCAGATCACCGATCGCGCCAAGGACGTCATTAAGTCGGGCGGCGAGTGGATATCGACCATCGACCTGGAGAACCTCGCCGTCGGCCATCCCGATGTCGCCGAGGCCGCGGCGATCGGCGTCCATCATTCGAAATGGGGCGAGCGGCCCTTGCTGGTCGTGGTCGCCAAGCCCGGCAAGGAACCGAGCAAGGCCGATATACTGGCGTTCATGGACGGCAAGGTGCCGAAATGGTGGATGCCCGACGACGTCGCTTTCGTCAGTGAAATCCCGCACACCGCCACCGGCAAGATCCAGAAGATCACCTTGCGCAAGCAGTTCAGCGACTACCGCCTGCCGACGGATTGACCGGGACCGTGCGTTTCCTTGACCTTCAAGCTACCGGCGGCAAAAACGTTAGGGCAGGGGATGTTCAATTTGAGCATCCTTTGCTCTAAGCGTCTGTGCGGGTTGGGGCGGTGCTGAAGACAATGGAAATTGACGAGCGGCAGACATCGAAGGCGGCCGGCTGGTCGCGGCGCACGGGCGCTTTTGCCCTGGTCCTGCTGCTCACCGTGCTGGCCGGCCATCATTTCGAACTGGTCGAAACGCCGGCCTTCCTGTGGGTGCTGGCGATCGTCGCCTTGCTTGCCGCGTTCGCTTTGCTGTTTGCCGGCCTCGCTTTGTCCCGGCTGTGGCATTTCGGTGACCGTGGCGGCCGCGACCTCTCGGTCGGCGCCCTGCTGGCGCTGCTGGTGCTGACGCCCTACGGCTTTGCCACCTATTTGGCGGCGACCACGCCGCCCCTGAGGGACATCACGACGGACCTCGACAATCCGCCAGTGCTCGACACCAGCGACCGCACCAAGGACATGAACGTGCTCGCGCTGCCAACGCCGGGCGAAGCGCGCCTGCAGGCCGACGCCTATCCGCTGGTCACCGGGCATAGCTACAATCTGCCTTTCGAAACCGTCGTCGACGCCGTTGAAACCGTGCTCGACCGCCGCGATTGGCAACTTACCGCGCCATATCCGGTGACGGACGGTCAGGACGAGGTGACGATATCGGCCGTTGCCCGGAGCTTCGTCGTCGGCCTGCCCGCCGACGTCGCCATCCGGGTCAGCAATGATGGCGACACCATCGTCGTCGACATGCGCTCGGCCTCCCGCTACGGCCGCTACGACCTCGGCGACAATGCCGCGCGTATCGTCGGGTTCCTCGCCGAACTTGATCAGGAAGTTGCGGGCCAGGTGGGTGCCGCGCCGGCCGAGTAGCTCTCTACCCCACCGGCACAAAAACGCCGTCGATGGCCGGGTCACCCTGGGTAGCAACCAGGCCGCGCGCCACCAGGTCCTCGAGATGGGCAAGCACCGACAGGCCGGCGGCGCCATGCAGGCGCGGGTCGGTGTCCCTGTAGATCGCCTTGACCATGTCCGGGATTGTCCGGTCGCCGCCCCGGATCCGTTCGAGGATCGCCCGTTCGCGCATCTTGCGGTGAGTCTTCAGCCCGCGCATGAAGCTGCGCGGCGCATTCACCGGGCCGCCATGGCCGGGCAGCAGCAGGCGGTCGCCGCGCGCGATCAATTTATCCAGCGAGGCCATGTAGTCGGCCATCGCGCCGTCCGGCGGCGCCACGATCGACGTCGCCCACGCCATCACATGGTCGGCCGAAAACAGGATGCCGGTGCCTTCGAGCGCAAATGCCGCGTGATTGGCGGTGTGGCCCGGCGTCAGCACCGTCCGGATCGTCCAGCCATCGCCCTCGACCAGCGTATCGTCGGGCAAAGTGACATCCGGCACGAAACCGGTGTCGGCGCTGGCGTCGAGCGGATTGATCTCGCCGATCCGCAGCGGCCTTGCCGGGCGGTGCGGGCCTTCGGCCAGCACGGCGGCACCGGTGCGCGCTTTCAGCCGGGCGGCCAGCGGAGAATGGTCGCGATGCGTGTGACTGACGAAAATATGGCTCACCGGCCGGTTTGCGATCACCTTCAGCAACGTCTGGAAATGCGCTTCATCATCCGGACCCGGGTCGATCACCGCCAGTGTGTCGCGGCCGACAATGTAGCTGTTTGTGCCGTGAAAGGTGAATGGGCTGGGGTTTTTGGCGGTGACGCGCAAGACCTCGAGCGCGACGGTGACGCCCCGGCCATAGGCGGGATCGAAGCTGGTGTCGAATTTGAGCGCCATGGCGGTGTCGTTGAACCTCTGTTCAGGAGGACGGCAAAACTGATTGCCGCATAACACGGAAGCCAATATAGAAAAACGCAAGGCCGCGATCTGCGGCAATCCGGATTGGGGAAGACCATGGCACTTGCAACGACGATGCGTCCGCTTGTTTCTCTCGCTTTGCCCCAGGAGGGCGCGCAGCGCCTGGCAACCCAGCTTTTGCTCGCGATCGCCGGAACGCTGCTTTTGACCCTGTCGGCCAAGACGAAAGTCGTGCTCGGGCCGGTCGACATCTCGATGCAGACGCTGGCCGTCCTGCTGATCGCCACCGCGTTTGGCCTGCGGCTTGGCGTCGCTACCCTGCTTCTCTACATGGCCGAAGGCGCCATGGGCTTCCCGGTCTTCCAGAGCACGCCTGAAAAGGGCATCGGCATCGCCTACATGATCGGCGGCACCGGCGGTTATCTCGCCGGCTTCGTCGTCATGGCGGCCATTGTCGGCTGGGCCGCCGACCGCGGCTGGGACCGCCACCCGATCAAGCTGTTCAACGCCATGCTGGTCGCCGAAATCGTCATGATGGCCATGGGCTTTGCCTGGCTGGCCACCCTCATCGGCGTGGAAAAGGCGTGGCAGTTCGGCGTTTTGCCGTTCGTCCTCGGGGATTTGATCAAGGTTGCGCTCGCCGCCAGCCTGGTGCCGGCGATATGGTCGCTGCTGCCCAAGCAGCCCTGAAACCGGACAAATGAATGAGCCGGCGGGTCCAAGGCCCGCCGGCTTTTTGTTGTCGCGCGTCCGCCAGCCGATGGCGCAAGCCGGTTGCCAAATCGCCACGCCCATTTGCATCGTCAGCTTGTGGCTGGTAGATCAAATTGCCGCGAGACGGCAGATGCAGAGCAATTCTGGCGCCGATCCACGGCCGAGATTGAATTGACAAGCCATTGCGCGAAACCTAAGCACGAGCAACTTGATTTCAGGGCGGGGGCCGGCAATTCAAGGAGAGCTTGTGAAAGGAATAATCCTTGCGGGAGGCAGCGGGACGCGTCTTTATCCCCTAACATTAGCGATCTCTAAGCAAGTCCTGCCGATATACGACAAGCCGATGATTTTTTATCCGCTGAGCGTCTTGATGCTCGCCGGTATCCGCCAGATTTTGATCATTTCGACACCTCGCGACTTGCCGGTGTTTCGGGAGTTGCTGGGCGACGGTTCGGAATTCGGGGTCGAATTCTCCTATGCCGAGCAGGCGCAGCCCAACGGGCTTGCCGAGGCCTTCATCATCGGCCGCGACTTCATCGGCAAGGATAATGTGTCGATGATTCTCGGCGACAACATCTATTTCGGCGAGGGCCTGTCGCAGCTCTGCCGCACTGCTGCGCAGCGCCAAAGCGGCGCGTCGGTGTTCGCCTACCATGTCGAGGACCCGCAGCGCTACGGCGTGGTGTCGTTCGACAAGCTCAGCGGCACGGCTTTGACGATCGAGGAGAAGCCGCCGGAGCCGAAGTCCAACTGGGCGGTCACCGGCCTCTATTTCTACGACAATGAGGTCGTCGACATCGCGTCGACGATCAAGCCCTCGGCGCGTGGCGAACTCGAGATCACGGCGGTCAACAACGTCTATCTCGAGCGCGGGAAATTGCACGTGCATCAGCTCGGCCGCGGCTATGCCTGGCTCGACACCGGCACGCATGACAGCCTGCATGAAGCCTCTTCCTTCGTGCGCACGATCGAGCACCGCCAGGGGATCAAGGTCGCCTGTCCTGAAGAAATCGCTTTCGAGCAGGGCTGGCTGACCGCCGACAAGGTGCTTGAGCGCGCCACGCGACTGGGCAAGAACGAATACGCCGCCTATCTGCGCCGGCGTGTCACCGAGCTGACGGAGACATAGGGTGCTGGAAGTCAGGCAGCTCGGTTTGGACGGCGTGCTGGAAATCGTGCCGAAGCGGCACGGCGATGCGCGCGGTTATTTCATCGAAACCTGGAATGCCGAGGCCTTTGCCGAGGCCGGCATCGATCTGCGTTTCGTCCAGGACAATCATTCCTATTCGGCTGCCGCAGGTGTCGTGCGGGGGCTTCACTATCAACTGCCTCCACGCGCGCAGGACAAGCTGCTGCGTGTAATCAGAGGCCGCATTCTCGACGTGGCGGTCGACATCCGCCGCAGCTCGAAAACCTTCGGAAAATGGGTCGCGCTCGAAATATCGGCCGAGAGAGGCAACCAGATCCTCGTGCCGAAGGGTTTCGCGCACGGTTTCGTCACGCTCGTGCCGGACACCGAGGTTCTGTATAAGGTCACCGACACCTATTCGCCGGCGCATGATCGATCGATCCGTTTCGACGATCCTGATATCGGCATCGATTGGCCGTCGCCGGTCGGCGCCTTCGAGCTCTCGGCCAAGGACCTCAAGGCGTCGGCGCTTGCTGAGGCCGAGGTGTTCGCATGACGCGCGACGATGTGAGGAGAGCGCCATGAATTTTCTGGTGACAGGCGGTGCCGGCTTCATCGGCTCGGCCGTGTGCCGGCATTTGTGCGCCAATCCGGCCTACCATGTGACCAATCTCGACAAGCTCACCTATGCCGGCAATCTGGCCTCGCTGCGCACCATCGAGAATGCACACAACTACAAATTTGCGCAGGCCGACATCTGTGACGAGCGGGCGGTTCTCGACATCCTCCACCGCGACGAGATCGACGTCGTCATGAACCTCGCCGCCGAAAGCCATGTCGACCGCTCGATCGACGGACCCGGCGCCTTCATCGAGACCAACATCGTCGGTACCTACCGGGTGCTGAATTCGGCGCTCGAATATTGGCGCGGCCTTGACGAGGACAGGAAGGCGCGCTTCCGCTTCCACCATGTCTCGACCGACGAGGTGTTCGGCGATCTGCCCTTCGATGGCGGCATGTTCGTGGAGGAGACGCCTTACGCGCCATCCTCGCCCTATTCCGCCTCCAAGGCCGCATCCGACCATCTGGTGCGGGCCTGGCACGAGACGTACGGCCTGCCGGTCGTGCTCTCCAACTGTTCGAACAATTACGGGCCTTATCACTTCCCCGAAAAGCTGATCCCGCTGGTCATCCTCAACGCGCTCGACGAAAAGCCGCTGCCGGTCTACGGCGCTGGCGCCAATGTGCGCGACTGGCTGTTCGTCGAGGATCACGCCCGTGCTCTGGAACTGGTCGCCACAAAGGGCCAGCCCGGCGAAAGTTACAATGTCGGCGGCAATTCCGAGCGTACCAACCTTGGCGTCGTCGAGACGATCTGCGGCCTGCTCGACATCAGGCGTCCGCGCAGCGGCGGCAGGAGCTACCGCGATTTGATCAGCTTCGTCACCGATCGGCCCGGCCACGACCGCCGCTATGCAATCGATGCCTCCAAGATCGGCCGGGATCTCGGTTGGGCGCCGGCGGAGAGTTTCGACAGCGGCCTTGCAAGGACCGTCGACTGGTTCCTCGACAACAAATGGTGGTGGGGACCGATCCGCGAGCAGCGCTACGCCGGCGAGCGGCTGGGGCAAGTCCGGTCGCGCGGCCAGGTTGAAGGCAGGAAGGGCGCGGCGTGAGGCTGGTTGTCACCGGACGCGAGGGTCAGGTCGCTGCCAGCCTGCTGGAGGCCGGGCAGAGGCGCGATGGCATCGAGGTCGTCACCCTCGGCCGCCCAGTGCTCGATCTGGCGCGGCCCGATACGGTGTTCGACGCACTCGCGGCAGCGCGGCCGGATATTGTGGTGTCGGCTGCCGCCTACACCGCGGTCGACCAGGCCGAGGACGAGCCCGATCTTGCCTTCGCTGTGAACGCCGTCGGCGCCGGCAAGGTCGCCGAGGCGGCCGCGAAGCTCGGCGTGCCCGTAATCCATCTGTCGACCGACTACGTCTTCGATGGCACCAAGGACGGCGCCTATGTCGAGACCGACGCCACCGCACCGCTCGGCGTCTACGGCGCCTCCAAGCTTGCCGGCGAGCTGGCCGTGGCCGCCGTCAATCCGCGCCATCTGATCCTGCGCACGGCCTGGGCTTATAGCCCGTTCGGCAAGAATTTCGTCAGGATCATCCTTGGGCTCGCCGCCAACCGCGACGAGATCGCGGTGGTTGCCGACCAATGGGGAAATCCGACCTCCGCTTTTGATTTAGCTGACGCGATCCTGGTTTCGTCGGCGGTCCTGCATGGCGACAGAAGTTTTGCTCGCTTTGGCGTGTATCATCTCGTGGGAACCGGTGACACTAACCGGAGTGGCTTCGCGCATCATATCCTGGCTACGAGTCGAGCGCTTGACGGGCCCTACGCTGCGGTGAAGGAGATATCCACGAGTGACTACCCGACCAAGGCGCTGCGCCCGCGAAATTCTCGGTTATCGACGGCGGAGTTCGAAGGCACATTCAACTGGACGGCACCGGATTGGCACGGTTCCACCGTAGACGTCGTATCCCGTCTTTTGATCGCGGAGACGAAATGCACGCCAACCCTATGAACCAGCAGGCGCTACCGGAGCACATTTGATGTCAGTTCAGCTATTTGTACCGAATTTCCGTATTGAAGAATGCCTGTCGGAAATCCGTGAGTGCCTTGAAAAAGGATGGACAGGTCTTGGCTTCAAGACTGCGGAGTTTGAAACGGCGTGGAAGAACTATACCGGCATTCCGCATGCCCACTTCCTGAATTCCAACACGGTTGGACTTCACCTGGCTTTTGAGCTTTTCAAATCCAAGCACGGATGGAGCGACGACGACGAGGTTATCACGACGCCGCTGACTTTCGTTTCGACCAATCACGCCATCCTTCAGACAGGCCTCAAGCCGGTGTTCGCAGACGTTGATGAATACCTCTGCCTCGACCCCGAAAGCGTGCTCAAGCGGATCACGGACAAGACAAAAGCGCTGATCTTTGTCGGCATGGGAGGCAATACGGGCCGCTATCAGGAGATACTGGAGATTTGTCGCGCGCATGACATCAAGCTGGTGCTCGATGCGGCTCATATGTCAGGCACACGGGTCAACGGAACGCACATTGGCGGTGATGCCGATGCGACGATATTCAGTTTTCAGGCCGTCAAAAATCTTCCCACAGCCGATTCTGGAATGATCTGCTTCAAGGAGGCAGAGGATGACGAGCGAGTTCGTAAGCTGACTTGGTTGGGGATCAACAAGGATACATATGCTCGCACGGCCGCTCAGGGCGCCTACAAATGGATGTATGACGTCGAGGAGCTTGGCTACAAGTATCACGGCAACTCCATCATGGCCGCGATTGCTATCGTGCAGCTGAAATATCTTGATGTCGACAACGCGTTCCGGCGTCAGCTGGCATTTTGGTACCGTCACCATCTTGAGGGTCACAACCACGTCAATGTAGTGCCGACCGTGGATAGTTGTGAGTCTGCCCAGCATCTTCTCCAGATACGCGTTCAGAACCGCGATAATCTGATGCTTGCCCTTAACGAGCACGGTGTCTATCCCGGCGTTCACTATCGTGACAACACCGACTACCGGATGTACGCCTTCGCGGCAGGTACCTGTCCAAATGCTTCGGCGGCAAGCAAGGAAATCATATCGTTGCCGCTGCATCTTCGCATGAGCAAGACGGATGTGGACTTGGTTTCCGAACTGGTTCTCAAATACGCCCAATGAAACCGCAAATCGCCCCTTTCGGAGACGGCACGGTTATCTTGAGGCTCGTGGAGGAGCGGGATCTCGAGACAATCCTTGCCTGGCGCAATCGTGACGACGCACGCGTCTGGTTCAACACATCCGACAGGATCAACCTTGCCGCGCATATCGCCTGGTACAAAAGCTACCTCAAAAAGAAAAATGATTTTTTCTTTCTGGTGGAAGCGAATGGCCACCCGGTCGGCCAGTGCGCCATTTACGATATCGATGAGAATACCCGGAGCGCGGAAGTTGGCCGATTTCTAGTCGCGCCAGAAATGGCTGGCAAAGGCTATATCGGCCGCTCATGCGCGGAAATCGTCCGCTTCGGCACGCAATTCCTGAACCTCTCCTATCTCTTCCTTGAGGTCATGGAGCAAAATACAAAAGCCATTCGCCTTTACATACGCGAGGGGTTTATTGAGGAAGGCCGTTCCGATGGCTTGATCCGCATGGGCTTGGGTCGAGGTAGAACTCCATGACCGCGAGGCGCAATTTCATGCTAACGCCTCCGCGCCGGGCTATGTGAGCTCGACATGGCCAGGATCCTAATGATCATAGAGGCAAAAATTGCCACTACATATTTGCTTGAGCAAATCATGGAGGCCTGTCGGGCTCATGGCGTCGATCACGAAGTAAAATTCATGACCGAACTTCAGGTAGGTGACTTTTCACCAAATACAATTCCAATGTTTGTAAGGTGCGCCGACTCACAGGCTTCGGCATGGGCAAAACTACTCTCTGATGCGGGCAGGCCATATGTGTACTATATCGATGATAATTTTTGGAGAATTGTTGGAGACAATCCTCTCGCATTGTATTATCGGCATCCAACTGTCAGGAAATCGTTGGAGTTTATGGTTTCTCATGCTGAGACCGTTATCGTAAACTCCCCCGAACTGGCTAGGTTCGTATCAAGTTTTAATGCCCGCGTGACGGTTCTGCCGTCGTTTTTCGATTTTTCACTCATTGACGGCCCGTCTTCGGTTTCTACTGACGAAATCCGAATCGGCTTTGCGGGAAGCCCTTCGCGGGTTGCTGATTTGAGTTTGATATCGCCGCTTATTCAGCCGATCCTGGAGAGATTTCCAAAAACGGTATTCGAGTTCGCCGGTGTCCTTCCATGGGGAGTCAAGGCCGGCGCACGAGTTCGGTTTTTTCCGCACACTGGCGACTACGGCGCCTACATCAAATTCCAGACTTCGAGAAATTGGGCGATTGGCTTGGCACCTCTGATCGACCATGAAGCAAACCGCAGCAAGACAGATAACAAGTATCGTGAGTATGGCGCCCTTCGTATAGCCGGGATATACTCAAACATTACTCCATACAAAGACGTCGTAAGGGATGCACAAACAGGACTTCTCGTTGACAATACCGAGAAAGCGTGGCTGGATGCGATATCAATGCTGGTTAAGTTGCCGGAAAAACGAAATGAATTGATTGGTGTCGCATTTGATGACGCTAAGAAACGATATACTTTAAGTACGGTCTCCCAGAATTGGGCTGACGTATTCATTCAAATGGATGGCCGTCGTCCGAAAAATGTAAAAAAGCTTAATTTGAGAAAAGTTAGGTGGGAGAAATTATGGGGGAGATTCGAAAGGTATAGAGTACACTTTATGGTGAACTATCGAGATGGAGGGTGTTTTCTTATCACCCAGAAAATAATTCGAAAAATACTGGTTCGTGCCTAGTGCTTTATGTCAATCGCATGGGGCGCTCATTTGACAGGTTATCCGGCCACATGATCTTTTGCGAATTGGCAAGGCGCCCATGGGCTTGCCGTCTCCATCTGCAGCATCTCGCCGGTCACGGTCGGGGAGCACTGCAACGCGATGCTGAAATCACCCTCCATGGCGGCGCGACTCAAGCGAAACGGCAAACTCGGTACTGCTCATGAAACACAGCTATTCAAGTGCGGACAAGAACAGGCTGCTCCGTGACGTCTTGCGCTCGCTTCTGCTTCATCGCGTCTGGTTTTTTATCGGCGTGCAAGACATCAAGCGTCGCTATCACCGTTCGTTCATCGGTCCGCTGTGGATTCTGCTCAACCTTGGACTCTATGTGGGGGCTATAGGTTTCGTTTACGGCGTCATGTTCGGGCAGGATCTGGGGGCCTTTCTTCCTTACCTGATGCTGGGTTTCGTTATCTGGGGGTTGATTTCCGCCTCCATCATCGATGCTGGCATGGTTTTCATAAATGCGGAGGGCTATATCAAGCAGTTCTCATACCCAAAGCAAATATACATTATGAGGACTTTAGTAAGTAGCAGTATGAATTTTGTAATTGGCCTGTTCGCTATCGGAATATTGCAGATTGCGCTTGGTATTTTTGAAGTTACCGGATGGCTTACGGCTGTTCCTGGTCTATTTATGTTATATATTGCCCTGATTGGTCATATCACGATATTCTCCTACCTAGGCGTTGCTTTTCGAGATCTTCCGCATGCCTTATCTGGTGTTTTGCAGGTCCTGTTCTATCTGACGCCGATCGTGGTTCCTGCCAGTGTTCTGAAGGATCACGGCCTGGAGCTCGTCTATATGATTAACCCCATCTACCATTTGATCGATATCGTGCGCCATCCAATTCTGTATACAAGCTTCGCTCCGCTTTTTTCATACGAATTTGTGGCTGCCTATATTCTGATCTTGTACGGGATTGCTTGGTGCGTGGCTTCGCGGTTGGACAAAAAAGTGGTGTTCCTCCTTTGACGCAGAACTTCATACGACTGCATAACGCCGGCGTAATTTTCACCGGCGATATGAATACCGATGGGCTGATAGGCTGGTTGACCAGGAGACGCAGCGCGGGAGCGGCTCCCGGCGCCTATGCGGTTGAGGCCCTCAAGAATGTCACTGTTGCTATCGAGCAGGGCGAGAGGGTGGGGCTTATCGGCCTGAATGGGGCGGGGAAGAGCACGCTGTTGAAGGTGATGGCCGGCATCTACGCGCCGACCAGCGGAGTCGTCGAAACCGAAGGGCATGTTTGCCCGATGTTCGAGTTCGCAACCGGTTTCGAGATGAATCAAACCGGCCGGGACAACATCCGCATCCGCGGCTTGCTGCTTGGCATGACGCCCGATGAGATCGAGGCGAAGCTGCCGGAGATTGAGGAGTTTACGGAGCTTGGCGAGTTCCTGGGATATCCCGTTCGGACATATTCCGCGGGTATGTTCATTCGCCTCGCATTTGCTGTTTCAACGAGCATAAACCCGGAAATATTGCTTATAGATGAGGTGATGGGCGCTGGAGATATTCGTTTTGCGAAGAAGGCAAAACGTCGTATGTTTGAATTTATGGAACAGGGTAAGATTCTTGTTTTCTCATCTCATAACTTTGATTTGTTGAAGAGTTTTTGCGCAAGAACTATCTGGATAGATAAGGGAATAATTGTTATGGATGGCGACACATCAGAGGTGATATCTGGATACGAGGCCTCGCAGCGATAAACTGTCTGCCTTGCGGCGGAGTAGAGCGGAGATCGACGTCACGTCGGCTTGTACGCGGAGCTCAATAGATATTTGAATTCGGAGGAAATATGAGATTCGGTGATTGTGGCCACGATCTTTCCATTAGCCACATCGACAGAAGGCGGTCGGTACCAGAAGTGACGGCGATCCTTCCTACTTTTGCGCGTGCTAACGGGTCCTTGCGGCTTTCAATTGAGAGCGTGCTTTCGCAAAGCTATGGCGATTTCGAGCTGATCATTGTGGATGACGGTTCGCGCGATGGAACTGCCGATGTGCTGAGTGAGTACCAGCTTGCCGATCCACGGGTCATCATACATTCGTACAAGCACAACAGTGGTCTTCCAGCCTTGCGCGTCAATCAGGCCGCGCTTCACGGTCGCGGCAAGTACATTGCCTATCAGTTTGATGATGATCTTTGGACGGAGGACAGCTTAAAGGTGCGTATGGCTTGGCTTGGGCGTCAAGCTGTTCCAAGCGTCGCCTATGGTAGCTGCGACGCCTATCGTGCGACGGACAAAGGCGATGTCTTTCTGCGGGTGCTTGGGCAGGAGTTCAATTATGGACTCCTGCTGCATGGCAACTATATCGCAAACAACTCAGTAATTCACCATGCTGCTCTTTTTGAAAGGCATGGCATGTACGACCCTCACGTGGCGGCCAGGCGATACTCGGACTACGATCTCTGGCTTCGTTTCGGAAGAAGTGCTCCCTTTCAATGGGTGGATGCGACGTGTTCGATCGTTCGCGCCGACATGGAGAACTCGCTTGGCCGGGATGTGCGGTCAGATTTTACCCGCACCTTGAAATACCTGCAGCTTGCGCGAGACAATCAGCTGAAGCCTGACAATATTGCTGGCTATGATGTGATTGGCGCCGAACATTGGAGGAACAGATTCTCGAAGTCCGAGATACAGAGGTACTATAGAGAAGAGGCTCTGCCGTTTGTTTCGAGATATAATGACTACTGTAGCCCCTCAGAGCTGGCCGTTGCCGCATCCGGGGCTATGCAGCACAAGCGTATACTGGTGACGAAGCCTGATTACAGCACGTCTGTGGATGTGGCCGTTCGTAATTTTGAGAACCTTGAAAATCAAAGAGGCTTTAGCAGTACCTTCGTAAGGGAGCGAGATGTACGGCACTTCGACACGTCGGACACGGACATGGCCATCCTATACCGTACTGTGGGTCCCGCAGAGCAACTGTTGGCTGGTAAGGGGCGAAGGGGCATTCCGTGTGCCTATTTGATGGACGACAACATGCTTCGCTTCCATGAAGTGGGGGCAGAAC
This sequence comes from Mesorhizobium sp. M0761, assembly GCF_040320205.1. Classification (NCBI taxonomy): domain Bacteria; kingdom Pseudomonadati; phylum Pseudomonadota; class Alphaproteobacteria; order Hyphomicrobiales; family Phyllobacteriaceae; genus Mesorhizobium; species Mesorhizobium sp. M0761. The sequence continues at coordinate 36,225 of NZ_JAMYPF010000015.1, read as the reverse complement.
ATTCCTCTATCGCGCCTGGTACGCCTGGATACCGAAGCATAGTGACGCAGATATCCGCAGCCGATGCTGTTATCGGGTACAGCGATGAAATTATTGACGATTTTGGAGAGTATAATCGCCATAGGATTAGACTTCAATCCAATATACGTCGTCGTTATATTGAAAAACGAGAATACGGGAGGTCTGGAAAATTTCGAATAGCGATTTTTAGCAATAAATTTCGAGGTGTTATTATCGCAAAAATCTGGGCTGGGCTACAACGTGTGGCGTCAGATTATAAGGATGACGTCGAATTTCACTTCTGGGGAATCGATCCGCGTGATTTCCCTGCTCTGGAGTGCGATGTCTATTTCAAGCCGTTCACCCATTCATATGACAGCTATCTTGCTGAACTAAGCAGCACTTATTTCGATATTTCGCTCACGCCTCTTGAGGGTGAGACACGTGCTGAACGGAGTAAGAGCCCTGTCAAATTGTTAGAATCGGTCACGGCAGGTGCGATTAGCGTAATGAGTAATGTGGCGCCGTATAGCCGCTTGCCCGATTCGGTTTGTGTCAAGGTGAGCAATCGACCTGATGACTGGGCAAACGCGATTGAAGGTCTGATCAAGATGAAGGCCGAGCAACGCGACAAAATATTGGAGAAGGTTCGTAGATATGTAGAAACCCATTATACCACGGAAAATCAATACTACGATTTTTATGGTGCGCTCGCCGCGACAGCACTTCATTCGCGTTTGAAGGATAAGGCAATTCTCTATGGCTTTCATGAGGCCGCGCTGGGAGGAGCAACCCTTCATTTGCTGCGGCATGCGGCGCTGGTATCTTCTTTCGGTTTCGACGTTGTGGGTTTGGTTCCGCAGGACGAGAGGTTTGGACCAGAATTTGCTCGTCTTTGGTGCGCGGCAACGAAGGATGCTCCGCTGTTGGAGGAGAACTGGCAGAACGGAATGAATGGTGTCGATGCGTCGAAAATCCGGTCGCTTCATGAGAGAGATCGGGAGGGTGCCCAACGCATTGGCGAAAGATTAGCTGGGCTTAATATAGGACTTCTTCACTTCGCAACCTGGCAGCCAGCTATGACGGCGCTTGGATTCGAACTTGGGGTTCCAGTTGTCGCTAGCGTTCATCAATACTATGAGGGCGCCAATACGACGGGCTTCGCCCATGCAATTCATTGCTCCTCGGCGACACATGGGGAGCGGTGGAAGAAAGAGTCTGGGGTCGCCGTGCGCCGTATCGTCTGCCCCGTCGAAGATATCTATCTCTCGCTATTCCAAGCACAGGAGGTTCGGAACTTTTCCATACGAGATCCGCTGCAGATAGTGGTTTCGGGAACGTTGCAGCCTCGCAAGAATCAACTCGCCGCCATCAACGCGGCCGTGCTTCTGCGAAAGGCTGGGCACAACGTTACTGTCCACGTGATCGGTTACGATGACCTTCATGTTGAGTACGCCAAGGAGTGCCGCGATTATGTGGCGGAACAAGGTCTGGAAAACCACGTCATCTTTCATGGGTTCGTTTCCGATCCGGAACGCTTCTACGCAGGCTGCGACGTGTTGCTCATTTCCGCCCTGGACGAATCTATGCCGCAGACGATGCTTCAGGCTATGGCGTCTGGTGTCGCTGTTATCTCGCCCAGTGTTGGCGGCGTATCCGAATTGATCAAGCATCGTTACAACGGGTTGATTGCCAAGGATACGTCCCCCGAGGAACTGGCGAATGCTGTTATGGAGTTTCTTGGATATCCAGTTGTGCGGCGATCTGAGATGTTAAGAAGTGCTTATCGGACGATAAGCGTCCTGGGACGTTCAAGCTATGTCCGTGCCGAATTGATGGATCTCTATGGGGCAGCCTTCAGCAAGGCGGCGTCCGAGAAGTCGATCGAGGCGGTCGCTGATGTCTCGATGGCTCGACCGGACGTGCTCCCAGAGAGATTTGAGCCCGCTGTGGTTTCCACAATTGCCAGGCTCCATTCGGAGGTTGAAGCTCAACATTTCTCACGTCCACTCAGGCTTGCGAGAGCCGTTAACTGGCGGACGAGCGAAATGTGGGACATGGTTTCTTCCGTTTTCGCTCCGCTTGACCTTTTCAGCCGCCAGCACTTCGGCCGCATGCGACGTGATGAACTGCGTCTGAGCGAGGATCTCTCGAGCATATCTTATAGAGAATATACCGTTCGTTTCGCGCTTACCTCCCTATCGGTTGTCCATCTTGGCATCGTGCCACTTATTCGGACGCAGGCAGGGCTCATAGGCATAGAGATCGTGTCCAGCAATGATAAGATTATGGGTTCCGTGACCCGCTCACTCGCCGATATTGAAGAGGGCCTCCCCGCAAGATTTTCGTTTGACACGCCTGTTCGTGATCTTCAGGCGGGGTGGCGGCTCAGAGTTTTCGTGCGCGAAGCGGACGTACCGGTCACCATCTATGAGGTGGTGCGGCCACCGGTGATCTACGGCGCACTAAAGCGTTTTCCCTTCGCTAGATTCGAGTAGCTACGGTCGCTGCGTCTAAAGCGAGTGACGGAGGTTGCACGATTTGGATGAGCGCGCAGCGTGATGTGCATACAATCCGTGACCAGTGGAGCGCATTAGCCAATTCGCGCTTAGCAATTGTCAAGAATGGCGCGTGACAATGTATGCTTGGCCCCCGGAGCGAAGGCTAACGGTCTCAATTTCGCCTAGGTCCCTTGGCCCTATGGCACGGATAATTTTCCGAATAAAAGCATCTGAATATCGTCGGTGTAAAAACTGAACGCCGCCAATCGTCTCGTAATTTTCCTCTATTTCCTGTTCGTCGCTTGGCCAAGTTGTGAAGATGCAGGTCTTCCGCGTGACACGAAGCAATTCAGCTACGAACTGGTCTATCTCAGGAATGTGGCCGAGCACCTCAAAACACAGAACCACATCGAATTCCTCCTTTCCGAAAGCAAGATCATAACCATCACCTAAAATAAATTCGCCTTCTGGGAAATTGCCTATCGCTTTCTCCAGCATTTTTATAGATGAGTCGATACCAATATATCTGGAATCGCTAAGTATACTATTGGTGAGTTTTTCGTAAATGAGGCCGGTCCCGCAGCCAACTTCGAGAATGGAAGGTGCATGGGAATCAACATGATGCGATACTATGTGGACTAGCTCTTCGCGATGAGCATCTTCGGTTGGGCAATTCTGCCAGATCGACTGAATTTCATCTGCAATTCCATCAACATCCCAATTGTCCCAAGCTCGAACCATGGGTCACTTCCTCTGATTTGAGTGTCTGGTCGACGATACCAGCAGCCTCCGCTAGCCAGTAATCTAGGATTTATCAGGGCACGGCTTCCCACATGGACGCCGGTCGCATGGAATGCGGATTGTCTCCGGCCGGCTTGGCATATAGTATCTGGCTGTTGGCTCGCCTCCAGCCTTTGGTTGCGCCTCCTGTCGCGCGATATGCGCCACAGGCGGGTTGGGCATGACATCTCGAAATCTCGACCGTTCCATCGCCGGTATTATAGCGATCGAGGGCTGACGTATCCACGGGCTGGCTTGAGATCACTCCTCAAAAGGGTGGCTGTTTGAGCGCCCGATTCATCAACCGGACGTGCCATCCAAAAAATATCTGGCGGTAACCGCAACTCCGCGCTATGCGATATTGGGCAGCGGGGGCTGGGGATTGGCACTCTAATCAAGTGGTGGATGGCGGGTTTCCGTCGCTTTTGCACCAACGTTAGTGTCCATGTCCTTGCGCCTGGAGTTCAGTACTACCCAATGACATCCTATGTAGAGGTCGTGTCCGGACTTCGGCCGAAGATGCGGCGCGCCATTATAATGATCCAGGACCTGGTCATGGTCCTGGTCGCGGTGGCGCTGAGTCTGGGGCTTTCGCAGTCGAGACTTTCATTCGACGCGCTCTCCACGGCCGGCCTGGCGTGCTGGGCAAGTATTGTTTTTCTCAGCCACATGCTGTTTCGCTATTGCGGCCTCTACAACACCGTGTGGCGTTTCGCCTCCACGCCGGACTTCTTCAACATCCTGAAGAGCTGCGCCATCCTGACCGTCACGCTCTATGTCGTCTCGCTGGCGGTTCGATCGTTTCAGCCGGTGACCGGCCTCAACGAGCGCCAGTTCATCGTCTTTTTTCTCGTCTCCTTCACCATCATATCGGCGCCTCGGCTCTATTACCGGTTCCTGCGCGACGGGGCGAGCTGGCGAATCCTGAGCCGCAACGCAAACAATGCGGCGATCAAACAAGCGCTGTTCGTCGGCAGGCTTGGCGAAGCAGACGTCATCATCCGCTTCACCCGCACGGCCGAGCCGGCCGAATATTCCATCGCCGGCATCATGGCCATCGAGAACGGCGCGCCGTTGGGCACGCAGATTCAGGGCGTTCCGGTGGTGGCCGTGCGGCCCCGCCTGGTCGAGGTCCTCGAAGAATATGCAAGAGGCACCAAAAGCCTCGACATGCTGATTTTCGGCAATGGCACTGAACGCGAGATCGAGGAATATTCGGAACTGGTCCGTGTCGCCCGTCACAGCGGCATCGCCGTCGTCCAGTTCTCCGGCGTTTCGGAGCTCGGCCAGGGCGGAAAGCTGGTACTCGACGCTGTCGAGATGGAAACCATCCTGCGCCGCTCCACAGTTGCTTCCGATATGGAGCGGATCGGCGGCTTTATCGGTGGCAAGCGCGTCCTGGTCACCGGCGGCGCCGGTTCAATCGGTCGCATCCTGGTCAAGCGGTCGCTGGAACTTGGCGCCGAGGCGGTTCTGGTCGCCGATATCTCGGAGTTCGGTATTTTCCAGCTCGACCAGCAGGTTGACGAAAAGGACCATGTCCGGCTCAAGAGCCGCATCGTCGATGTCACAGACCGGCGCCAGATCACCCGCGTCGTCAGCGATTTCAAGCCCGACATCATCTTCCATGCCGCCGCGCTCAAACATGTGCCGCTGCTCGAGGAAAATTGGGAATCGGCGATCCAGACCAACATTTTGGGCACCCTCGTCTGCGCCGAGGTTGCCGCCAAATGCGGGGTGCCGCAGTTCCTGCTGATTTCCAGCGACAAGGCGGTCGATCCGACCTCGGTGCTCGGCATGACGAAACGCGCCGCCGAGCAGATCGTCTCTTCGCTGCACGAAACGCACGCCACCGGGCCTAGCGGCCGTCGCTCCGGCACCAAGTTCATCGCCGTGCGGTTCGGCAATGTCTTCGGCTCCAATGGCTCGGTCGCCACCATCTTCCAGGCGCAGATCGAGGCCGGCGGTCCGGTCACCATCACCGATCGCCGCATGACCCGCTACTTCATGACGGTGGCCGAAGCCGTCGACCTCGTCATCATGTCGGCGGCCGACGCCGAGCGGCGCCAGGGCAAGGACGACTACGCCATCTACATGCTCGACATGGGCAAGCCGGTGCCGATCCTCGAAGTCGCTGAAACCATGATCCGCATGGCCGGCAAAAGCCCCTACACCGACATTCCGATCCGTTTCACCGGGATCAGGCCGGGCGAGAAGCTTCACGAGGTGCTGCATGGCGGCAATGAGGAGATCGTCGCGCTGGATATCCCCAAGATCTTCGGCCTCAGGACCGATGTCGTGGGATGGCCCAAGGTCCAGGCGGCGCTGACATCGCTGCAGGCGGCCATGCGCGATCAGGACAAGGCCTCGGCGCTCGCCGTCATGGCCGCCCTCTATCAGGCGGAAGAGCCTCCAAGTGACGCACGCCGGGAAACCGTTGCGAAAACAGTCGGGCAAGCTGGTTAGAGCAATTCCAGGAAAAGTGTGGAGCGGTTTTCCCGTCCGGGATTGCGTCAAAACAAAGAGCCTGTCCTGATCGACCGGGATTGGCTATTGAAACCGATCCGATGGCCGTTCCCAGGCGTTTGCAGATGATTTTGAACCAGTGAGCAGACAAGATCAGCGCGTGGCCGTGCTGCTGGGCACGAAAGATGGCGCGGCTTTCCTTGACGAGCAGCTCGCGTCGCTGGCTGCGCAATCGCATCCTGTTGTCGACCTATGGGTTTCCGACGACGGTTCGACAGACGGCACTTCGGCCATTATCGGCGCCTGGCAGAGCCGCTGGTCCAAGGGCCGGTTGACCCTGTCGAATGGTCCTCGCCAAGGCTTTGCCGCCAATTTCCGCGGGATGATCATCGATCCGCGCATCGAGGCCGACTACTACGCCTTCTGCGACCAGGACGACATCTGGGAGCCGGACAGGTTGGAGAGCGCCATTGCCTGGATGCAAGGGCACGATGCCGGAACGCCGCTGCTGTTTTGCTCCAGGACCGCGACCATGTCCGAAGCCGGAGCAGCGCAAGGGTATTCGCCGCTGTTCCAGCATCCACCCGCATTTCGCAATGCGCTTGTGCAAAGCATTGCCGGCGGCAACACGATGATGATCAACCGCGCCGCGCGAAAGTTGCTGGCAAAGGCATCGGCAAGGACCGAGTTCGTCAGCCATGACTGGTGGACCTATCTGATCGTCACGGCTGCCGGCGGCATTGTTCGCTATGACCCGCGACCGCTGGTGCGCTACCGCCAGCATGAGGCAAACCTGGTCGGCGCCAACGTGTCGTGGAAGGCGAGGCTGTCGCGGCTGGGGCGCCTCTTCAGGGGCGAGTTCGCCGTCTGGACCGATCACAATCTGAGCGGCCTGGCGGTCAATCGCGACATCCTCACGAGGGATGCCGCCGCCTGTCTCGGCCTGTTCATCAGGGCGCGAAAGGGCGGTATCTTGCGACGCCTGCGCCTTCTCCGGAAAAGCGGCGTCTACCGGCAGACGCTGGCTGGTACACTTGGGCTCTATCTGGCCTTCATCTGGCGGCGGATCTAGAGCATGCTGAGATGGCCATGAGGGGACCCAAGCGAGCTTTCGATCTCGTCGCGGCGGCGGTTCTGTTGCCGCTAACCTCGCCCGTCACCCTGCTTGCCATACTGGCAATCAGGCTGTCGTCGCCCGGACCGGCACTCCTCTCCCAAACTCGCGTCGGCCAGCACGGGGTGCTGTTTCGCTGCCACAAGTTGAGGACGATGGTTGTGGGAACGCCGTCTCTGCCCTCGCATCAGGCGCCGGCAAACTCCGTCACCGCCGCCGGTAAGGTGCTGCGAAAATTCAAGATCGACGAGCTGCCGCAGCTCTGGAACGTGCTCAAGGGCGAGATGAGCCTGGTCGGACCGCGGCCGTGCTTGCCCACGCAAACGGAATTGATCGAACGCCGCAGGCAATTGGGTGTGCTTGCCGCACTTCCGGGCATTACCGGGCTGGCACAGATGAAAGGCATCGACATGTCGGATCCGAAACTCTGCGCCGAAACGGATGCCGAATATCTCAGGGGGGCCTCGATCGGACTCGACGTCAAAATCCTGCTTGGCACAATCTACCGGACCTGACGGGCCTGTCGTGCAAGTTCCTCAATCCGGCCGAGCGTGTCGGTTTCCGGCATCCAGCCTTCCGAGATCAGCAGTGACGGGTCGCAAATCTGTGTCGCCATGGAAGCGTCGTACGCTGCTTTTCCGCCAAGCAGTGTGGCGAACAGCCTGAATGGCCAGGCCGGCACAGGAACGAGCCGGGTCGGAACGTCGTATCCGTGCCTGAATGCAGTCAAGATTTCGAACATCGCAACGGGGGAAGCATCGCCCAGGACATAGGTCGGGCGCGGTGGCGTGGGATGAGTCAAAAGATGCGCCACGGCGCCAGCCACCGCGTCGCGCGATATCAGCGAACGAACTGCGGTGAAAGCGCCTAAGGGCAATGGTAAGGCAATGGCGGCAGCCCGCATCATTCCACGCAGGTTTCCCTTCATGCCTTCGCCATAGACCGGCGGCAGGCGCAGCGCCGTGGCATCGGAGGGCCTGGACGCATAGGCTTCCAGTGTCTTGATCTCGCCTTCGCGTTTCGAGCGCCCGTAGGCGCATTGCGGGGCAGGGAGCGTCGCCTCGCTGATCGTTCCGCTGAAACCGGGACCGGCTACTGCCCGGATCGACGACAGATAGATGAAGCGCCCGCTTGTCCGCGAGGCGGCCGCGCGCGCCAGCTGCGCGGTCAGTGTCGCGTTGGCTGCCATGAAGTCGGCTTCGCTCGCCTTGCGGTCATTGTTGAGCGCCGCACAGTGGACGACATGGGTGATATCTCGCATCAGCGCCTGGTATGCCTGAGCCGGTGCGTCGAAGTCCGGCAACAAAACCGCATCGCTCACGGGATCGAGCCGTTCCGGGTGGCGCGATGCCATGCGCACCCCGAACCCGGCTTCGCGCAGCTGGTTGACGACCTGCCTGCCGATGAAACCCGTCGCGCCTGTGACCAGCACTTTCACGGCCGGCTTGCCTGGGGCGCCGGGGCCTGTTGTTCCGGCAGCATTTGTTGCCGGCCCGATGCAAGATATGTCCCGGACACCAGAAACACCATCAGTGTGGCATCGAGGATGTCGTGGCCGACCAGGATGCCGGTCAGGCCGCCGATGAGATAGGTGATCACGGTGACGACAATCATCGTGGCGCCGAACCGCTCGATCGCGTCCGCGCTGGTGCGCAGCACGATGGCCGCGTTTCTCGCGGCAACGACGAACACAGCCGCGAGCGTTACGGCTCCAAGCAGGCCGGCCTCCACCAATGCGGTCAGGAAGCCGTTGTGAAAATGGCTGAAGCCCGTCGACGGCATGTTGAACTGATTGTGGAACCCATCCTTTATCAGCTCGCGGCTTGCGGCAATGCCGTGGCCGAAAATCGGCATGTCGTGGAAGGCGCTCAGCCCAATCTGCCAAAGTGCGGCGCGCAAGCCGAGCGCGGTCGTGTGGTCGCCCTTCGTGGCGAGCGCATCCCAGTCGCTGAACAGGAAGGCCGCGCGCTCGGAAATGATGGGGAGACCGATGACAGCGATGACGATGCCGGTCGCCCCCGCAATCAGCAAAAGCCGAATGGCGTTTCTGTTGTTGAGCTTGCGACGGTTGATCAGCAGGACCGCGATGCCGGCCACCAGCATCGCCAGCCAGATGATCCGCGACCCCGAATAGACAATGGCGACCGCGCCGGCCAGTGTCGCGCAGGCCAGCAACGCCCTGTTCTTTTCGACACCCGATAAGGCGCCTGCCAGGCACATCATCATGCTGAGGCAGCAGACGGTCGCGAACACGATCGGATTGCCGGCGCCGCCTTCGGCCCGTATGCCCAGCCCGTGAAATTGCACGACCGCCAGCAGCACGGCGCCAAAACAGGCGGCGGCGCTCGCCAGCACGACGATGCGCGTCAGCGTGGTTTTCTCGGTGATGCTCCAGGTCGCGTATGAGACTGGGAAAAACAGGAAGGTGATCAGCCCTGCCAGATGCGGCGCATCCCTGGCGATCGAATTGTTGACGATGGAGGCGAGCACGCTGGCTGCGCAATAGGCATAGATGGCCACCGTCATCGCGGTCATCGGCCGGTCAATGTTGAAACGCCGTCTTTTCAACGCAAGCAGAAGCACCGACCACAGGCCGCCACCATTGAACAAAAAGCTGACCGCCGATCCCAGCACCGGCGGGAAAAAGAAGCACAGAATGGAGAAGGTGATGTTGATCCGTGACGGCGAAACGTGCTGCTTGATGGCGGAGATCGGGGTCAATGCTCTGGTTCACAATGCGCTGGGTCGCGTGGCGACGGACAATGTTTGGCGCGGCATTTGCGGCATGCCGCCCGGCGCAGGTTCAGGAGCCGGTATAGCGGCTGGGTGCGGTTTTCGAAAGTGCGACGAGGTCGGGCCGGCGTTTCTTTCGGTCCAGGCAAGATTTTTCCCGGCCTTTGAAGGCTATCGCTCCGTCGGGCAGGAATTTCCGGATTCTGGGCTTTTCATGGAAAATTCGTTCCCGATCGGTGTGGCCGCCGGCCTTTCCAGCGTTGTTATATCAGGTGGCGATCTGCTAGAACGCCGGCACGAACCGATAGTGTCCAGCAGTGAAGCTTGAACCGGGCGCCTGACAAGGAACGCCCGATCCATCTGATGCAAGGTCTGGATTGCACGAGAGAACGCTCACAGTCCATGAACATCGCGCTTACGCATCTGCAGCGGCTCGAGGCCGAATCCATCCACATCTTCCGTGAGGTTGCAGCCTCCTTCTCCAAGCCGGTGATGCTCTATTCCGTCGGCAAGGATTCCTCCGTGCTGATGCATCTGGCGATGAAGGCCTTCTATCCGGCCAAGCCGCCTTTCCCCTTCCTGCATGTCGACACCACCTGGAAGTTCCGCGAGATGATCGCCTTTCGCGACCAGATGGCGCAGAAACTCGGCTTCGACCTGCTGGTCCACGTCAATGAAGACGGCGTGCGCGACGGCATCAACCCCTTTGACCATGGCTCGAACACCCACACCCATGTGATGAAGACGGTGGCGCTGCGCCAGGCGCTCGACAAATACGCCTTTGACGCTGCCTTCGGCGGGGCTCGGCGCGACGAGGAGAAGTCGCGCGCCAAGGAGCGCATCTTTTCCTTCCGCAACGCCCAGCATGTCTGGGACCCGAAGAACCAGCGGCCGGAAATGTGGAAGATCTTCAACACCCGCATCGCGCCGGGCGAATCGATCCGCGTGTTTCCGCTGTCGAACTGGACCGAGCTCGATATCTGGCAGTACATTCTGCAGGAAAACATCCCGATCGTGCCGCTCTATTTCGCCAAGGAGCGGCCGGTGGTCGAACGCGACGGCATGCTGATCATGAAGGATGACGATCGCATGCAATTGCGCCCCGGTGAGACGGTGGAGAACCGTCTGGTGCGTTTCCGCACGCTCGGCTGTTATCCGCTGACCGGCGCCATCGAATCCGACGCCGACACGCTCGAAGCCATCGTCGGCGAGATGCTGACGGCGCGCACCTCCGAGCGCCAGGGCCGCCTCATCGACCGCGATGAAGCCGGCTCGATGGAAAAGAAGAAGCGCGAGGGGTATTTCTGAGCATGCGCCATATCCTGGCCAAGAGCCTCGCTCCCACCGACGGCGTGCGCGAATACATGGCGGCGCAGGAGAAGAAGTCGCTGCTCCGCTTTCTCACCTGCGGCTCGGTCGATGACGGCAAGTCGACGCTGATCGGCCGTCTTCTGTCCGACACAAAGCAGATCTTCGAGGACCAGCTCGCCGCACTCGAGCGCGATTCCCGCAAGCACGGCACCACTGGCGACGACATCGACTTCGCGCTTTTGGTCGACGGCCTCGAGGCCGAGCGCGAGCAAGGCATCACCATCGACGTCGCCTACCGCTTCTTCGCCACGCCGAAGCGCAAGTTCATCGTCGCCGACACGCCCGGCCACGAACAGTATACCCGTAACATGGCGACCGGCGCCTCTACCGCCGATCTCGCCATCGTGCTCATCGATGCGCGCCAGGGCGTGCTGCGCCAGACCCGGCGCCACTCGATCATCGCTTCGCTGCTCGGCATCCGCCATATTGTGCTTGCCGTCAACAAGATCGACCTCGTCGATTTCGACCAGGCGGTGTTCGACCGTATCGTCGAGGATTACCGGCAGTTCTCGCACGAGCTCGGCTTCCAGACGATCGTGCCGATCCCGATGTCGGCCCGCTATGGCGACAATGTCACCAGCCGCTCCGGCAAGACGGCGTGGTATTCCGGCCCGTCGCTGATCGAGCATCTCGAAACCATATCGGTCGACGAGGCCGCGGTCGAACTGCCGTTCCGGTTTCCGGTGCAGTATGTCAACCGGCCCAATCTCGACTTCCGCGGCTTTGCCGGCACCATCGCGTCCGGCTCCGTCGCGCAGGGCGACGAGGTGGTGGTCGCCAAATCCGGCAAGGCCTCGCGGGTCAAGCGCATCGTCGCGCAAGGCGGCGATCTTGCCCAGGCGGTGGCCGGCCAGGCCATCACCCTTGTGCTCGATGACGAGGTCGAGGTCTCCAGAGGCAACATGCTGGTGTCGCCGGCGGCACGGCCGCAGGTCGCCGACCAGTTCGCCGCCAACATCGTCTGGTTCGACGAGGCAGCGCTGCTGCCGGGACGCTCCTATATACTGCGCACCGAGACCGACCAGACCAGCGCCACCGTCACCGACCTGAAATACCGCGTCAACGTCAACGACTTCGCTCGCGAGGCGGCGAAGTCGCTCGAGATGAACGAAGTCGGCATCTGCAATATCTCGACCCGGGCGCCGATCGCCTTCGACACCTTCGCCGACAACCGCGATACCGGCGCCTTCATCCTGATCGACCGCATCACCAATGCCACGGTCGGCGCCGGCATGATCCTGCATTCCTTGCGCCGCGCCGAAAACATCCATTGGCAGTCGCTCGATGTCGGCAAGCGCGGCCGCTCCGACCTCAAGAGCCAGCGCCCCGCCGTATTCTGGTTCACCGGTCTTTCCGGCTCGGGCAAGTCGACCATCGCCAATCTGCTTGAGAAGAAGCTGTTCGCTTCGGGGCGTCACACCTACATTCTCGACGGCGACAATGTCCGCCACGGCCTCAACCGCGATCTCGGCTTCACCGACGCCGATCGGGTCGAAAACATCCGCCGTGTCGCCGAAGTGGCAAAGCTGATGGCCGATGCCGGGCTGATCGTCATCGTCTCCTTCATTTCCCCCTTCAGCGCCGAGCGGCGCATGGCCAGGGAGTTGATGGCCGACGGCGAGTTCGTCGAAGTGTTCGTCGATACGCCGTTCGAGGAATGCGCCCGACGCGACCCGAAAGGCCTTTACGCACGGGCGCTGAATGGCGAGATCAAGAACTTCACCGGCGTCGATTCCCCGTATGAAGCTCCCGAAAATCCCGAAATCCATCTCAAGACACTCGGCAAGACGGCCGAGGAGATGGTAGAGGCTCTGGAACACTGGCTGAATGAGCGCGACATTGCCGAAGACCAATATGACAGCGGCGGCGGCATCTGACGACGAAGTGATGCTCGACGTGTTCGAGCGCCTGGCGCTCGAAGCCGGACGCGAGGTGATGCGGGTCTTCAAGGCCGGCTGCGCGGTCGACAGCAAGTCGGACTCCTCGCCGGTCACGGAAGCCGACCGCGAGAGCGAGACGATCATCCTCGCCGGCCTGCGTGCGGCCTATCCCGATATTCCCTGCGTGGCCGAGGAAGAGGTCGCCGAAGGCATTGTGCCGCCCGATCTGGATGGCGCCTTCTTCCTGATCGATCCGCTCGATGGAACGAAGGAATTCGTCAACCGCCGGACCGATTTCACCGTCAACATCGCGCTTGTCCGGCACGGCGTGCCGGAGATCGGCGTCGTCTTCGCACCGTGCAGCGGGCGGTTCTTCTCTGGACGGCCGGGCTGGGCCGAAGCAATCGAGGTCGATGGCGACTTCCGTATCGTCGGCCGCCGGCGGATTTCGGTTAGGAGGGCGGTCACGCCGCTGGCGGTCGTTGCCAGCCGCTCGCACAACACCCCGGAGACCGAAGCCTTCATCAAGGATCTCGGCGCCGCCGAGATCGTCTCGGTCGGCTCATCGCTGAAATTCTGCCTGCTCGCCGCAGCCGAAGCCGACATCTATCCGCGCTTCGGCCGCACCATGGAATGGGACACGGCGGCCGGCGACGCCGTACTGCGCGCCGCCGGCGGCATGACGCGCACGCTGGACGGCGAGCCGCTCACCTATGGCAAGCGCAAACAGAGCGACGACGAGGATTTCGCCAACCCGCATTTTATTGCGAGCGGGAAGGCGGCGGACGCGGCGTAACTTACGCCGCCGCTACATGCGCCGAGTTCGAGCCAATGTAGTTGCGGATCGTCTCGATGATGCGGTCCTGGTCGGCTTCGCTGAGATAGGGATGCATCGGCAGGCACAGGATGCGCTTCGGCAGTTCCTCCGAAACCGCAAGCCCGGTCGGCGTGCGCGGATAGTCGCGATAGGCGACCTGCTCGTGCAGCGGCTTCACATAATAGATCACCGAAGGGATGCCCTTTTCGCCGAGATGCGCCCTCAACCCGTCGCGCTTCGGCGTCTCGATGGCGTATTGCGCCCAGGCCGAGCGGCCACCGCCCAGATTGCGTGACGCCTTGACGATGTCGCCGAGACCTTCGGCGTAGCGCTTGGCCACCACCTGGCGGGCGACCATCTCGTCTTCGAGGATGGCGAGTTTCTCGATCAGGATCGCCGCCTGGATCGTGTCGAGGCGTGAATTGATGCCGACGCGGACATTGTCATACTGCGTCTCGCCCTTACCGTGGAACGCAAACGAGCGCAGCTGGTCGGCCAGCGCGTCGTCATTGGTGAACATCGCGCCGCCATCGCCGTAGCAGCCCAGCGGCTTGGCCGGATAAAAGCTGGTCGAGCCGACATGGCCGAAGGCGCCGCACATTGTGCCGTCGGCCGAACCGCCGATCGACTGCGCCGCATCCTCGATCACCAGCAGCCCTTCGCGCTTGGCAATCGCCATGATCGCCTCGTAGTCGGCGGCAAGCCCGAACAGGTCGACGGGAATAATCGCCTTCGGCTTCAGCCGGCCTTCCTTCTTGATCATGGCGATCGCCGCCTCGAGGCTGGCGATGTCGATGTTGTAGGTCTCGGCGTCGACATCGACGAACACCGGTTCGGCCTTGGCAAGCGCCACCACTTCCGCCGTCGCGGCAAAGGTGAAGCTCGGCACGAACACCGCGTCGCCGGGGCCGATACCGGCGGCAAACAGCGGCAACAGCAGCGCGTCGGTGCCGTTGGCGCAGGCCACGACATGCTTGGTGCCGATATAGGCTGCGAGCTTGTTTTCGAATTCGGTGACTTGCGGTCCGAGGATATAGCGGCCTTCCTCGACGACATTGTCGATCGCGGCCTTCAGCCGGTCGCGGATACGTTCGCGCTGCGCGCCAAGATCGATGAACTGCATGTCGGCCTCAAAACGGTGTGGTGCGGGCTGCCCCGGGGACAATGACACGCACAGAAACAACAACTTAACCGGGCCGCTGGTACCAGAGTTGGGCCGGTCTAGAAAGCCGGACCGGCCGCGGGACGGGTTGTCTAGGTGTCGCAGCCTGTTACTTCAGGCTTTCCCTGCATTGCCGCAAGATGCCGGAAATCCGGGCTTCGCCGCCCTATTAATCCGGCTAATTCAGTGCGTCTTTCCGGCTCGCGGAAACATAAAGTGATCGGCTGCTTGCAGCGGCTGGCGGCGGACCAAGCGTGGATCAGGCGATTTCGTGCCGCCAGGGCGGGTTGGCGCCGGCCCGCGACACGGTCACCGCCGCCGCTTTGGCGCCGAGCGCCAGCGCCTGACGGATGGCGTCCTCCGAAAGGCCGCCGATCCCGGCCTTGGTGAGCAGGCCTTGCTCGTGCAGCGAGGCCAGAATGCCGGCATTGAAAGTGTCGCCGGCGCCGACCGTGTCGACCACCTCCACCTTATGCGGCATCACCGTGACCTTGTGATCCCTGCTGTAGCCGACGGCGCCTTCGCTGCCATGGGTGACGGCGATCAGCTTGGGGCCCCGATCGAGCCAATTGCGGATGACGTCCTCATGCGAGCCGGCCTCGCCGAACCAGTGCAGATCCTCATCCGATAGCTTCACGATGTCGGCCATCGCCATCATCGAGCGGATGCGCCGGAGGTGCTTGGCTTTGTCGGGGATGAAGTTCGGCCGGATGTTGGGGTCGAGCATCATGACGCGGCGTTCGTGCTCGCGTTTCATGAATTCTTCGTAGGCAGCACCCGCCGGATCCGAAATCAGGCTGATGGCGCCAAACAGCATGGCTTCGATCTCGGCGCCCAGTTTCGGCAGATCCTCTGTCGTCAGCATGCGCCCGGCGGTGTTTTCGTCGTAGAAAGTGTAGGTCGCCTGGCCGTTGGTGAGCCGCACGAAGGCGAGCGTGGTCGGGCGAGGGGAGGTGTGCGCATAGGTGGAGCTGACCTTGCTTGCGCCGAGCGCCTCGCGGAACTGGCCGCCGAACAGATCCGACGACAGGCCGGAAAAGAAGCCGGCGGGCGCGCCGAGGCGGCCAAGCGCGATCGCCGTGTTGAACACCGCGCCGCCGACATAGGGCGCAAAGGCCGGCTCTCCCTGTGTCGTGGTGCGCGGCAGCATGTCGATCAGGGCTTCGCCGCAGCAGAGGATCATGATTTCTTGTTCTCCGGCGGATAGATCACGCCCTTGCGGATGATGATGTTGGCATAGAGCCGGGGTTCGCTGGTGGCGACGATCGCATATGCCGACCGGACGCGTGCATAGAAGTCGGCGCCCGCCAGCGCAACCACCTTGCGGCCCGGCGCGCGCCTGGTGCAGATCGCCTCGATCTCGAGGTGGACGGGATCGGCGACCGAGGGATCGCCTTTTACCGAGGCACGAAACAGCGCTTCCGGCACGAAGTCGTCCACCGGCAGCACGCTCAAAATGGCGTCAAGCACCGGTATGAGGTGAAGACCGTCGGCGCGGATCAGCCGGTTTGCCTGTTCTTCCGCCGGATAGTTGCCGTCGACAAGCGCGATCTCGTCGCCATGGCCCATGGCGCGCAATGTCGCCAGAAGCTCCGGACCGAGCAGCGACGGAATACCGATCAGCATTCAGGTGCTCCGGGAAATGGTGGTCGAACCGATGAGGAAGCGTTCGGACAGCGGCAGGCTGGCGCCGCCCAGCGCGCGGGCATGGATGCCGACGGTGCCTTCGCGCACCACCGGAAGCTTCAGCCCTTCGCCATCGATCGTACCGATCGCCTGCCTGATCGCATCGACGAGCCGGCGCCGGACAGCGAGCGGCATCCAGCCGTCGATCACCGCGGCCTCGAAATCGATCACCGATGACGCCGATACGATGGCATAGGCCAGCGCCTGAGCGGCATTGGCGATCCAGTCGTCGAGCTCGTGACCGATCTCGCCCCAATCCTCAGGCGACGTCCACAGATGCGAAGCCTCGACGCCGCGTGTGTTAAGCGCCTTTTCCAGCATGGCGATCGAGGCGACGTCGATGAGCTGCGTCGGCTTGCCGTCTGGTCCCGGCACCGGCATCGAACCCAGCGCCCCGGCATTTCCGGTTGGCCCGCCGAACAGCCGGCCGTTGAGCACGATGCCGCCGCCGGCAAAGGCGCCGATATAGAAATAGACGAAGTCGCGCGCCCCGCCGGTCTGGCCGAACACCAGTTCGGCGCCGCAGGCCGACGTCGCGTCATTCTGCAGATAGACCGGGAATTCGCACTGCGCCTGGATGTCGGCACGGATGTCGCGATGGCGCCATTCGTCCATGATGTCGCGCGGCGCGCCGGCGGTGTCGGCCCAGTTCCACAGTTCGAACGGCATGGCGATGCCGAGCCCGGCAATGCGCTTGTCCTGCGCAGGTGTCAGTTCGGCGCGCATCGTCTTCATGCCTTCGGTGACGAACTCAACCGTCTCGCGCGGCGCCGGATAGCGGTAGGAGTGCTGCAGCATGGAACGCACAGTTCCGAGGAAATCGATCAGCACCAGTTCGGCGCTGCGGCGGCCGATCTTGAGGCCGATGAAGAAGGCGCCTTCGGGGTTCAGCGCCATCGGGATGGAGGGCTGGCCTATCTTGCCGCGCAACGGCGCCTGGCGCAGCAGCAGGCTGTCTTCCTCCAGTTCGCGCATGATGACCGAGACGGTCTGCGCTGAAAGCCCGGTCATGCGCGCAATGTCTGATTTGGCCAAGCTGCCGTGCTGGCGAACCAACGACAGCACCAGCCGCTCATTGTGGTCGCGCATGCCGCTCTGGTTGGTGCCACGGTGGAGACGGCTGGCGGCCGCCTCGGGCGAACCGTGCCTCGCAATGCCGGTCTCCACCCTTGTTCCTTCCCTTGGTTTATTCTTACTGCTTTTGCGGCAGAATGAGTGAACCGCGCAAAGCTGTCAATAATAAATAAGAGTGATTTAATTATTGACAGGCGGCTCCCGCTGGTGTCATTTGAGGGCGCGTCCACACTGGGAGAACTTCAGTGGATGCGCTCGAGATGCCGGTTGGCGGCATCCGCATGGTTCCATGGGAGGAAGATCGTGACCAAAGCTTTATTGAAGTCCACCGTGTTCGCCGCGGCGGGCCTCGGCCTGATGGCGTTTGCTTCGACAGCATCGGCCGCCGGCGTCGGCGCCTGCCTGATCACCAAGACCGACACCAACCCCTTCTTCGTCAAGATGAAGGAGGGCGCGACCGCCAAGGCCAAGGAACTTGGCGTCGACCTCAAGACCTATGCCGGCAAGATCGACGGCGATAGCGAGAGCCAGGTGGCGGCGATCGAAAGCTGCATCGCCGACGGCGCCAAGGGCATCCTGATCACCGCGTCCGACACCAAGGGCATCGTGCCGACGGTGAAGAAGGCGCGTGACGCCGGCCTGCTGGTGATCGCGCTCGATACCCCGCTGGACCCGATCGATGCCGCCGACGCGACCTTCGCGACGGACAATCTGGAAGCCGGCAAGCTGATCGGCGCCTGGGCAGCCGCGACCCTCGGCGACAAGGCCAAGGACGCCAAGATCGGCTTCCTCGACCTGACCCCCTCACAGCCGACCGTGGATGTGCTGCGCGACCAGGGCTTCATGATGGGCTTCGGCATCGACGTGAAGGATCCCAACAAGATCGGCGATGAGGACGATGCCCGCATCGTCGGCCACGACGTCACCAACGGCAATGAAGAAGGCGGCCGCAAGGCGATGGAAAACCTTCTGCAGAAGGACAACTCCATCACCGTCATCCACACCATCAACGAGCCCGCCGCTGTCGGCGCCTACCAGGCGCTCAAGGCGGTCGGTCTCGAAAGCCAGGTGCTGATCGTCTCGGTCGATGGCGGCTGCCCCGGCGTGAAGTCGGTGACCGAAGGCGTCATTGGCGCCACCTCGCAGCAATACCCGCTGCAGATGGCGGCACTCGGCATCGAGGCGATCGCCGCCTTCGCCAAGGACGGCGCCAAGCCTAAGCCGACCGAAGGCAAGAACTTCTTCGACACCGGCGTCAACCTCGTCACCGACAAGCCGGCCAATGGCGTGAAGTCGATCGACACCAAGGAAGGCCTCGCCAAGTGCTGGGGCTGATGGCTGTCTGACAGCCAGCGACAAGCTGACGGCCGGGGGCTTGATCCCCGGCCGCTTCGGGTGGACGATGCGTCACGCGAATAATCCCGGCAGCAGACCGGACAGGCGCGAGCGGGTATCGGCATGGAGCTGAAGCCCAGGGGAGGAAACATGGCTCAAGCACAGGAATTCGAGAAGGTTCTCTCGAGCAGCGACACAAGCGTTGCCGCCTTTGACGAGCACAAATCGGCCGTCAAGCGGATCCAGCATTTCCTGCACTCCACGCCGGCGGCGGTGCCGCTGATTGTGCTGGTCTTGTCGATCGTCATTTTCGGCATCGCCATTGGCGGGCGTTTCTTCTCATCCTATACGCTGACGCTGATCCTGCAGCAGATCGCCATCGTCGGCATCCTCGGTGCCGCGCAGACACTGGTCATCCTGACCGCCGGCATCGACCTGTCGATCGGCGTGATCATGGTGATTTCGGCCGTGATCATGGGCAATTGCGCGGTCAGCTACGGCATGCCGGCCGTGCTCGCAGTGCCCATCGGGCTTGCCGCCGGCGCAGCCTGCGGCCTGCTCAACGGCTTGCTGGTCGCCTACATGAAGCTGCCGCCGTTCATCGTCACGCTCGGCACCTGGAACATCGTCATGGCGACCAACTTCATCTATTCGGCCAACGAGACGATCCGCGATACCGACGTCGACGCCCAGGCGCCGCTGCTGCATCTCTTTGCCCTGAGTTTCAAGATCGGCACGGCGGTGCTGACACTGGGCGTCATCGCCACGGTCGTGCTCGTTTTGATCCTCTGGTACGTGCTCAATCACACCGCCTGGGGCCGCCACGTCTACGCCGTTGGTGATGATCAGGAGGCGGCGAAGCTGTCTGGCATCCAGACCAAGAAGGTGTTGATGACGGTCTACACCCTTGCCGGGTTGATCGCAGCTTTCGCTGCCTGGGTTTCCATCGGCCGCAACGGCTCGATCTCACCGTCAGCCGCCGTCACCGACTACAACCTGCAGGCGATAACTGCGACGGTGATCGGCGGCATTTCACTGTTCGGCGGGCGCGGCTCAATTCTGGGCACGCTTTTCGGCGCGATGATCGTCGGTGTCGTCTCGATGGGCCTCAACATGCTGGGCGCCGATCCGCAATGGAAGGTGCTGCTCACCGGTGTGCTGATCATCGGCGCCGTGGCGATCGACCAATGGATCAGAAAGGTTTCGGCATGACCGTGGAACCCATCCTCACCGCGCGCGGCCTGATCAAGCGCTATGGCCGTGTCACCGCCCTCGACAATGCCGACTTCGACCTCTACCCCGGCGAAATCCTGGCCGTCATCGGAGACAATGGCGCCGGCAAATCATCGCTGATCAAGGCGATTTCCGGCGCCGCCGTGCCCGACGAAGGCGAGATCCGTCTCGAAGGCAAAGCTGTCGCTTTCAAATCGCCCATGGAGGCGCGCGAGGCGGGCATCGAGACGGTCTACCAAAACCTGGCTTTGTCGCCGGCCCTGTCGATCGCCGACAACATGTTCCTCGGCCGCGAGATCCGCAAACCCGGCTTCCTCGGCGACTGGCTTCGCATGCTGGACCGGCCGGCAATGGAAAAGCGCGCCCGCGACAAGCTGACCGAGCTTGGCCTGATGACCATCCAGAACATCAGCCAGGCGGTGGAAACGCTGTCGGGCGGCCAGCGTCAGGGCGTGGCGGTGGCGCGCGCCGCCGCTTTCGGCAGCCGCGTGGTGATCATGGACGAGCCGACCGCGGCACTCGGCGTCAAGGAGAGCCGCCGCGTGCTGGAACTGATCCTCGATGTCAAGAAAAGAGGCCTGCCGATCGTGCTGATCTCGCACAATATGCCGCATGTCTTCGAAGTGGCCGACCGTATCCATATCCATCGGCTGGGACGTCGCCTCTGCGTCATCGATCCCAAGCAATATACCATGTCCGACGCCGTCGCCTTCATGACGGGAGCGAAGGTTCCGCCGGAGGCTGCACTCGCTGCCTGATCCGCTCGACGGATAAATTGCCGCAGGGGAACTGGCGGCATGCTGGTCTAAATCGATTGAACGTATGTTGCGATGCACTAGGATAGGCTGGGACTGAGAGCGAAAGCCGGTATGATCGCAGCACGATCACGAGAGGCAGTATGACGCGAACAATGACAGCCAAAGCCCCCGATCTCGAAATACCCGATCCCAAGACGCTGGCCGACGAAGTCTTGCTGGCTCTCAAATACCGGGTCGGCAAAGGCACGTCCGTTGCTACGCAATATGATTGGCTGACCGCCTCGATCAAGGTCGTGCGCGACCGCATCGTCGATCACTGGATGCAGGCGACGCAGGAGGCCTACGCCCAGCAGGAAAAGCGCGTCTATTACCTGTCGCTCGAATTCCTCATCGGCCGGCTTATGCGCGATGCCTTCTCCAATCTCGGCCTGATGGACAATATGCGAGAAGCGCTCAAGTCGCTGGGCGTCGACCTCGACCTCATCGCCGGGCTCGAACCGGATGCAGCGCTCGGCAATGGCGGTCTCGGCCGGCTCGCCGCCTGCTTCATGGAAAGCATGGCGACCGTCGACATTCCCGCGCATGGCTACGGCATTCGCTACGCCAACGGTATGTTCCGCCAGGAGATCCATGACGGCTGGCAGGTCGAACTGCCCGAAACCTGGCTCGACCACGGCAACCCCTGGGAGTTCGAGCGCCGCGAACGCGCCTTCGAAGTCGGCTTCGGCGGCTCGGTGGAATCGATCACCTCCAAGGATGGCCGGCTCGAACGTCACGTCTGGAAGCCGACCGAGCATGTCCAGGCCGTCGCCTACGACACCCCGGTGGTTGGCTGGCGGGCCAACCGCGTCAACACGCTGCGGCTTTGGTCCGGCATGCCGGTCGATCCGATCCTGCTCGACAAGTTCAACGCCGGCGACCACATCGGCGCGCTGGCCGAAAGCAACAAGGCCGATGCCTTGTCGCGCGTGCTTTACCCCGCCGATTCCCACAAGGCCGGCCAGGAACTGCGGCTGCGGCAGGAATATTTCTTCTCCACCGCGTCGCTGCAGGACATCGTCCAGCGCCATCTCAGCCAGTATGGCGATCTCGCCTCGCTGCCCGACAAGGCGGCGATCCATCTCAACGACACCCATCCGGCGATCGCCGTGCCGGAGCTGATGCGCCTGCTGATGGACGTCCACGGCATGGATTTCGACCAGGCCTGGGACATTACCAAGCGCACCTTCGGCTACACCAACCACACGCTGCTGCCAGAGGCGCTGGAAAGCTGGCCGGTGCCGCTGTTCGAGCGGCTTTTGCCGCGCCACATGCAGATCGTCTACGCCATCAATGCGCAGGTGCTGCTTGAGGCGCGCGCCACCAACCAGTTCTCAAACGAGCAGATCAGCCGCATCTCGCTGATCCAGGAAAATGGCGACCGCCGCGTGCGCATGGGTAACCTGGCCTTTGTCGGCTCGCACTCGATCAATGGCGTGTCGGCGTTGCACACCGAGCTGATGAAGGAGACGGTGTTTGCCGATCTCCACAAGCTCTATCCCGATCGCATCAACAACAAGACCAACGGCATCACGCCACGGCGCTGGCTGATCCAGTGCAATCCGGGCCTCACCGCGCTCACCCGCGCGGCGATCGGGGACCGTTTCCTCGACGACATCGACGCCATCAAGGGGCTCGAAGCCTTTGCCGGCGACGCCGCCTTCCGCGACAAGTTCGCCGCCGTCAAGCGCTCCAACAAGGTCAAGCTCGCCAATCTGGTCGCAGACCGGCTCGGCATCAAGCTCGACCCGTCGGCGCTGTTCGACATCCAGGTCAAGCGCATCCACGAATACAAGCGCCAGCTGCTCAACATCCTGGAAGCGATCGCGCTCTACGACCAGATCCGCTCGCATCCCGAGCAGGACTGGATGCCGCGCGTCAAATTCTTCGGCGGCAAAGCGGCGCCCAGCTACCACAATGCCAAGCTGATCATCAAACTGGCCAACGACGTCGCCAAGGTCATCAACAGCGACCCGTCGGTGCGCGGGCTGCTGAAAGTGGTGTTCGTGCCGAACTACAATGTCAGCCTGGCCGAGGTGATGATGCCGGCCGCCGACCTGTCCGAGCAGATTTCGACTGCCGGCATGGAGGCGTCGGGCACCGGCAACATGAAGTTCGCGCTGAACGGCGCCTTGACCATCGGCACGCTCGACGGCGCCAATGTCGAGATCAAGGAATGCGTCGGCGACGACAACATCTTCATCTTCGGCCTGAGCACGGCGGAAGTCGCCGAGCGGCGCAGCAATGGCTACAACCCGCGCGCCGTGATCGAGGGCTCCCCTGAATTGGCGCAGGCTGTTGCCGCAGTATCGTCGGGCGTGTTCTCGCCCGACCAGCCGGATCGCTACCGCGAGCTGGTCGACGGTCTCTACAACAGCGACTGGTTCATGGTGGCGGCGGATTTCGACGCCTATGCCGCCGCCCAGCGCGATGTCGACGCCGTCTGGCGCAACAGCCCCGATTGGTACGCGCGCGCTATCCGCAACGTTGCCCGCGTCGGCTGGTTCTCTTCCGATCGCACGATCCGCCAATATGCGAAAGAAATCTGGAACGTGCCCGCCTGATATGATTGCATGAGGCCACGACAATGGGTCTTGTGCACAAGAACTGGTTCCCAGGGAGGGACACCACCTGATGAAGAAACCGCGCGCGACCGCGACGACGAGCGGGTCGGACGGGCTGGCGTCAGCCGGCGATGTCGCCGCAATTGTTGCAGGCACGCATGGCGATCCTTTTGCAATCCTGGGCGTGCATGATGCCGGCAAGAGCCTGGTTGCCCGCTGCTTCGTCCCCAATGCCGAGTTCGTCACCGCATACACGCTGGCCGGCAAGAACGCCGGCGAACTCACGCGGCGCGACGACGCCGGTTTCTTCGAAGGCAGACTGTCGATCAAGAAGCGTCAGCCGCTGCGCTATCACGCCAAAAATGCCGGCGGCGACTGGTGGCTGACCGATCCCTATTCCTTCGGCCCGGTGCTCGGCCCGATGGACGATTACTATATCGCGCAAGGGTCGCACCTCAGGCTGTTCGACAAGCTCGGCGCCCATCTCCTCGACCATGAAGGCGCGTCGGGCGTCCATTTCGCCGTCTGGGCGCCCAATGCAAGGCGCGTCTCCGTAGTCGGCGACTTCAACGAATGGGACGGCCGCCGCCATACGATGCGCGACCGCCGCGACACCGGCATCTGGGAACTGTTCATTCCCGATATCGGCGCCGGCCACCCCTATAAATACGAGATCATTGCCCCGGACGGCGTGCGCCTGCCGCTCAAGGCCGATCCGTTCGCCTTCAAGTCGGAATTGCGCCCGGCCACAGCCTCAGTGACGGCGGTGCCGCCGGCGCATGAATGGGGCGACGAGGCGCATCGCAATTACTGGCGAAAGGCCGATCCCCGGCGCGAAGCCATATCGATCTACGAGGTCCATGCCGGTTCGTGGCAGCAGCACGATGATGGCAGCTTCCTGTCATGGGACGAACTCGCCAACCAGCTGATCCCCTATGCTGTCGAGACCGGCTTCACCCACATCGAGTTCCTGCCGATCTCCGAACATCCCTATGACCCGTCATGGGGTTATCAGACAACCGGACTTTATGCCCCCTCGGCGCGCTTCGGCGACCCCGACGGCTTCGCCCGTTTCGTCGACGGTGCGCACCGCGCCGGCGTCGGCGTCATCCTCGACTGGGTGCCGGCGCATTTCCCGGTCGACGCGCATGGCCTGGCCAATTTCGACGGCACAGCACTTTATGAGCATGCCGACCCGCGCAAGGGTTTTCATCCCGACTGGAACACCGCGATCTACAATTTCGGCCGCCGCGAGGTGGTGTCGTTCCTAGTCAACAATGCGCTGTTCTGGGCCGAGAAATACCATGTCGACGGTTTGCGCGTGGATGCAGTGGCCTCGATGCTCTACCTCGATTATTCGCGCAAGGCTGGCGAATGGATCCCCAACGAGAAAGGCGGCCGCGAAAACCTCGAAGCGGTGTCCTTCCTGCAGAAGATGAACAAGGAGGTCTACGGCCACCATCCCGGCGTGATGACCATCGCCGAGGAATCGACCTCATGGCCGAAGGTCTCGGCGCCGGTGCATGAAGGCGGGCTGGGCTTCGGCTTCAAATGGAACATGGGCTTCATGCACGACACGCTGGAGTATTTCGCCAGGGAGCCGATCTTCCGCAAGCACCACCACAACGACCTGACGTTCGGATTGACCTACGCTTTCTCCGAGAATTTCGTGCTGCCGCTGTCCCATGACGAGGTCGTGCACGGCAAGGGCACGCTGCTCGGCAAGATGGCCGGCGACGACTGGCAGAAGTTCGCGACTTTGCGCGCCTTTTACGCCTTCATGTGGGGGTATCCCGGCAAGAAGCTGTTGTTCATGGGCCAGGAATTCGCCCAGCGCCGCGAGTGGAGCGAGGCGCGCGCGCTCGACTGGAACCTGCTCGACTTCCACCCGCATCGCGGCGTCTGGCAGACGGTGCGCGACCTCAACTATCTCTATCGCTCGCGCCCGGCGCTGCATGCACGCGACTGCGAGCCGGACGGCTTCTCCTGGCTGATCGTCGACGACAAGGAAAACTCGGTCTTCGCCTGGCTGCGCAGCGCGCCCGGCGGCAACCCGATCGCCGTCATTTCCAACTTCACGCCAGTGCCGCGCGACAATTATCGCGTGCCATTGCCCAAGGTCGGCAAATGGCGCGAAATCATCAACACCGACGCTTCGGACTACGGTGGTTCGGGCAAGGGCAATGGCGGTGTGGTCGAAGCCGGGGCGGAAGGAGGAGGCATTTCGGCAACGATGCTTTTGCCGCCGCTGTCGACGATCATGCTTGAACTCGTTGCGGACTAGGTCCGTCAACTCGTTACGGATTAGGTCCGTCGACTCGTTGCGGACCGGGCGATGCTCCAGATTGGTAATTTGGGAGGGTAAAAATGGCAGACTTGAAGAGAACCCAGCCGCTGGCGCGCGATGCCATGGCCTATGTGCTGGCCGGCGGCCGCGGCAGCCGGCTCAAGGAATTGACCGACCGCCGCGCCAAGCCGGCTGTCTATTTCGGCGGCAAGACGCGCATCATCGATTTCGCGCTGTCCAATGCGCTGAATTCCGGCATCCGCCGCCTCGGTGTCGCCACCCAGTATAAGGCGCATTCGCTGATCCGCCACCTGCAGCGCGGCTGGAACTTCCTGCGCCCGGAGCGGAACGAAAGCTTCGACATCCTGCCGGCCTCCCAGCGTGTCTCGGAAACCCAGTGGTATGAAGGCACGGCCGACGCCGTCTACCAGAACATCGACATCATCGAGGCCTATGGCCCCGAATACATGGTCATCCTGGCCGGCGACCACATCTACAAGATGGACTACGAGCTGATGCTGCGCCAGCACGTCGATGCCAATGCCGATGTCACTGTCGGTTGCCTTGAAGTGCCGCGCTTGGAAGCGACCGGCTTCGGTGTCATGCATGTCGACGGCAAGGACAACATCATCGCCTTTGTCGAAAAGCCCGCCGACCCGCCCGGCATTCCCGACAAGCCGGAATTCGCGCTGGCCTCGATGGGCATCTATGTCTTCAAGACCAAGTTCCTGATGGAACAGCTGCGCCGCGATGCGGCCGAGCCGGGTTCGAGCCGCGACTTCGGCAAGGACATCATCCCCTACATCGTCCAGCACGGTAAGGCGATCGCGCACCGTTTCGCCAAGTCCTGCGTGCGCTCGACGGCCGAGAACGAAGCCTATTGGCGCGATGTCGGCACGGTCGACGCCTACTGGGAAGCCAATATCGACCTGACCGACATCACTCCCGAACTCGACCTCTACGACCGCGACTGGCCGATCTGGACCTATGCCGAATTGAAGCCGCCGGCAAAGTTCGTGCATGACGAGGATGGCCGGCGCGGTTCGGCCGTCTCCTCGCTGGTCTCAGGCGACTGCATCGTCTCGGGTGCTTCGCTGAAGCGCAGTCTGATCTTCACCGGCGCGCGCATCAACTCCTATTCGACGCTGGAAGAGGTCGTCATGCTGCCCGACGTTCATGTCGGCCGGAACGCAAAGTTGAAGCGCGTCGTCATCGACCACGGTGTAAGGATACCGGAAGGGCTGGTGGTTGGCGAAGACCCTGTTCTCGACGCCAAGCGTTTCCGGGTTTCGGAAAAGGGCATCTGCCTGGTCACGCAGGACATGATCGACAAGCTGAAGCTGTAAGACGGGGTACCATAAACGCATGCAGGTTCTGTCGGTCACGCCCGAGATATTCCCGCTGATCAAGACCGGCGGACTTGCCGACGTGACCGGCGCATTGCCGATCGCGCTGGCCGCCAGGGGCGTGACCATGCGCACGCTCATCCCCGGCTTTCCCCAGGTGATGGACGCCTTCAAGAAAAAGAAGGCTGTCTACCAATACCCGCTGCTGCAGGGCGGCAAGGCTTCGGTCCATGCCGTCAAGATCGCCGGGCTCGACCTGTTCGTGCTCGACGCGCCGCATCTCTACGATCGTCCCGGCGGCCCTTACGGCAATGCGGCCGGCGCCGATTGGCCCGACAATTGGCGGCGTTTTGCTGCGCTGAGCCAGGTCGGTGGCGATATCGCCGGCGGCGCCATTTCCGGCTACCAGCCGGATCTCGTCCACGCCCATGACTGGCAGTCGGCGATGACGCTGGCCTATATGCGCTACGGCAAGGCGGTCGGCGTGCCGTCGCTGATCACGGTTCACAACCTTGCCTTCCAGGGTCAGTTCGGCGCCGGCATTTTTGGCGAGCTCGGCTTGCCGGCCGCGGCGATGGTGCTCGACGGCGTAGAATACTATGGCGGCGTCGGCTTCCTCAAGGCCGGCCTGCAGGCGGCCTGGGCGATCACCACGGTGAGCCCCACCTATGCCCAGGAAATCCGCTCGCCGGAATTCGGCATGGGCCTCGACGGCCTGATCAACATGCGCTCTTCCGACCTCTACGGCATCGTCAACGGCATCGACACCGACATCTGGAACCCGGAGACCGACAAGCATCTGGTGTCGGCCTACTCCGCCGCGACGCTCAAGGCTCGGCTTCCCAACCGGGCGGTTGTCGAGGACCGCTTCAGCCTCGAGCGCGACGACAGTCCGATCGTCTGCGTCGTCAGCCGGCTGACCTGGCAGAAGGGCATGGACATACTGGCGGCTGTGGTCGACGGCGTCGTCGCCACCGGCGCGCGGCTGGCGATCCTCGGCTCAGGCGACGCCGGCCTGGAAGGCGCGCTGCTGGCTGCCACCGCCCGCCATCGCGGCCGTGTCGGCGTCGTCGTCGGCTATGACGAGGGGCTTTCCCACACCATGCAGGGCGGCTGCGACGCCATCGTCATCCCGTCGCGCTTCGAGCCTTGCGGGCTGACCCAGCTTTACGGCCTACGCTATGGCTGCGTGCCGGTCGTCGCCCGCACCGGCGGCCTTGCCGACACCATCATCGACGCCAATGAAGCAGCGATCTCGGCCGGTGTCGCCACCGGCTTCCAGTTCGCGCCCAATAGTGGCGGCGCCATGCTGCACGCCATCCGCCGGCTGGTCGATGCGCATTCGAGCCCGGCCGTCTGGGAACAGATCCAGCGCCAGGGCATGAAGGCCGATGTCTCCTGGGACAAGAGCGCCGACAAATACGTTGAACTCTACCGCCTGCTGCTTTCGAAAAGGGTTGCCTGAAGCATGATCCGGACCGTCGCCACCAAACCCTATCTCGACCAGAAACCCGGCACGTCCGGCCTGCGCAAGAAGGTGCCTGTCTTTCAGCAGGAGCACTATGCCGAGAACTTCATCCAGTCGATCTTCGACGCGCTGGAGGGCTTTGAGGGCAAGACGCTGGTGATCGGCGGCGACGGCCGCTTCTACAACCGCGAGGTCATCCAGAACGCCATCGCCATGGCGGCGGCCAACGGCTTCGGCAAGGTGATGGTCGGGCAGGGCGGCATATTGTCGACGCCGGCGGCGTCGCATGTCATCCGCAAATACAAGACCTTCGGCGGCATCATCCTGTCGGCCAGTCACAATCCTGGCGGCCCGCACGAGGATTTCGGCATCAAGTACAATGCCGGCAATGGCGGCCCGGCGCCGGAAAAGCTGACCGACGCGATCTTCGAAAAGACCAAGACGATTTCGAGCTTCAAGACCGCCGACATCGACCAGATCGACATCGACAAGATCGGCACGGTGACCGCCGGCGGCATGGCGGTCGAGATTATCGACCCGGTCACCGACTATGCCGAATTGATGGAGAGCCTGTTCGACTTCGACGCCATCCGCGCCAATTTCAAATACGGCTTCCGCATGCGCTTCGACGCCATGCATGCGGTCACCGGGCCGTATGCCAAGGAAATCCTCGAGCGCCGGCTCGGCGCGGAGAATGGCACCTGCCGCAACTACAAGCCGCTGCCGGATTTTGGCGGCCATCACCCGGATCCGAACCTGGTCCACGCCAAGCATCTCTATGACGAGATGATGGGACCGGATGCGCCCGATTTCGGCGCCGCTTCCGACGGCGACGGCGACCGCAACTTGATCATCGGCAAGGGCATTTTCGTCACCCCGTCGGATTCGGTGGCCATGCTTGCCGCCAATGCGCAGTTGGCGCCGGGCTACAAGGACGGCCTCAAAGGCATCGCCCGCTCGATGCCGACCAGCGGCGCGGCAGACCGCGTCGCCGAAAAGCTCGGCATCGGCATCTACGAAACGCCGACCGGTTGGAAGTTCTTCGGCAATCTGCTCGATGCCGGCATGGCAACGATCTGCGGCGAGGAAAGCGCCGGCACCGGCTCGAACCATGTCCGTGAAAAGGACGGGCTGTGGGCGGTGCTGTTGTGGCTGAACATCCTGGCCGTGCGCGGCGAAAGCTGCAAGGACGTCGTCACCGAACATTGGGCGACCTACGGCCGCAATTACTATTCACGTCATGACTATGAGGAGGTCGAAACCGAGCGCGCCAACGCCCTGGTCGACGAGTTGCGCGCCAAGCTGACCTCGCTGCCCGGCACCAGCGTGCGCGGCCTGAAGATCGCCAATGCCGACGACTTCGCCTATCACGATCCGGTCGACGGTTCGGTGAGCAAGAACCAGGGCATCCGCATCCTGTTCGAAGGCGGCTCGCGTGTCGTGTTTCGTTTGTCCGGCACCGGCACGTCGGGTGCTACGCTGCGCGTCTACATCGAGCGCTACGAGCCGGACAGAGCGCGGCATGATCTCGACACGCAAGAGGCGCTCGCCGACCTGATCGCGGCTGCCGATGATATCGCCGGGATCAAGAGCCACACCGGGCGCAACAAGCCGAGCGTGATTACTTGAGGGTGGTGACGTCTTTACCCTCGCCCTTGTGGGGAGGGTCGATCCGCGCAGCGGATCGGGTTGGGGGTGCTCGTAAAGCGCTTTCCCCGCGCCGACCCCCACCCCGCTCACTTCGTTCGCGACCCTCCCCACAAGGGGGAGGGTGGAGGATGCGCCGATGACCCAGCTCGGCGCAACGGTCACTCCCGAAGGCATCCGCTTCGCCGCCTGGTCGTCGTCCGCGCGGCGCCTGTGGGTGTCGATCTTCGACGACACCGGCGCCCGTGAAATCGACCGGCTCGAACTTCAGCCGGAAGGCGAGAGCGTCCATGCGCTGTTCGTCGCCGGCCTTGCCGCGGGTACGCGCTACGGCTTTCGCGCCGACGGCGAATATGCGCCGGAGCGCGGGCTGTGGTTCGATCCCGACAAGCTGCTCACCGATCCCTACGCCGTCGAGATCGACCGGCCCTACCAGCATCATTGGCGGCTTGCCGCCCGGCGCAACGAAGGCGCCGACACCGCGCCACTGATGCCGAAGACCATCGCGCGGGCTCAACCGAAGCCGCTGCCGGCCAAGCCGCCTTTGTTCCAGCCAGGCGGCCTGATCTACGAACTCAACGTCCGCTCCTTCACCAGGCTGCATCCGGACGTGCCCGAAGCGCAGCGCGGCACCATTGCAGCCCTTGCCCATCCGGCTATCGTCGAACATCTCAAGAAGATCGGCGTCTCCGCCGTTGAGCTGATGCCCGTAACGGCATGGGTCGATGAGCGCCATTTGCCGCCGCTGGGCCTCAGCAATGCCTGGGGCTACAACCCAGTCACCTTCATGGCGCTCGACCCGCGCCTGGCGCCCGGCGGCCTCGCCGAGTTGCGCGATACTGTGGGGGTGCTGCGCAGGGTTGGCATTGGCACCATCCTCGATCTCGTCTTCAATCATACCGGCGAAAGTGACCGGCTCGGGCCGACGCTGTCGCTGCGCGGCCTCGACAATCAAGCCTACTACCGTAGCGAGCCGGACGGCAGGTTGGCCAACGATACCGGCACCGGCAATACCATTGCCTGCGACCATCCGGTCGTTCGCGACATGGTACTCGACACGCTGCGCCATTTCATCCGCCATGCCGGCGTCGACGGTTTCCGCTTCGACCTGACGCCGGTCCTCGGCCGCGTCGCTGGCGTATTCGATCCGGCGGCCCCGTTGCTCGAGACCATCGCTGGCGATCCTCTGCTTGCCGATAGGGTGCTGATCGCCGAGCCGTGGGACATCGGCCCGAATGGCTATCAGCTCGGCAATTTCCGGCCGCCTTACCTCGAATGGAACGACCGCTACCGCGACGACGTCAGGCGCTTCTGGCGCGGCGATGCCGGCGCGGTCGGTGCGCTGGCGACAAGGCTCGCCGGCTCCTCCGATGTGTTCGGCAGGGAGGGCCAATCCGCCAGCCGCACGGTCAACTTCATCGCCGCACACGATGGCATGACGCTGGCCGATATCGTCGCCTATGAAGCCAAACACAACCAGGCCAATGGCGAGAAGAACCGCGACGGCCACAATGAGAACCTGTCCTGGAACAACGGCGTCGAGGGCGAAACCTCGGACAAGGCGATTGCCGAGGCCCGTTCCCATGATCGCTTCGCGCTGCTCGCCACTCTGTTTGCCTCGCGCGGCACCATTATGCTGACGGCGGGCGATGAATTCGGCCGCACGCAAGGGGGCAACAACAACGCCTATGCGCAGGACAACGCCATCACCTGGCTCGACTGGGCCGGGCGCGACGTCGGGCTGGAAGCCCATGTGTCCGCGCTCGCAGCTCTGCGCGGCGCGGTGCCGGCGCTTTCCGATACGCGCTTCCTGACCGGAGAGCCGCCGGCCGGTTCTGAAACGCCCGACGTCGCCTGGCTGACCGAGACCGGCGCGCCGCTCAGCGAAGCCGACTGGAACGATGGCTCGCGCCATCGCCTCGTCATGCTGCTCGGCGATGGCGGGGAAGGCCGCCTGGCTGTGATCGTCAATGGCGATCGCCGCCAATGCGTCTTCACGCTGCCCGCGCGGCAAGGGTTTGAATGGCAGCCGGCTGTTGAAGCGCAAGCGGTCGACCTCGCGTGGCCGCTGCCCGGCCGCAGTGTCAGTTTCATGATCGAGCGCCGGACCGCAAAGGCCCGCGCCAGGAAGGGTCCGTGATGGCCGACGACAATGCCCAGCCGGGACCCGAACAGAGCGCCGACTGGTGGCGCGGCTGCGTCATCTACCAGATCTATCCTCGCTCCTTCCAGGACACCACCGGCGACGGCAGCGGCGACCTCTCAGGCATCACCTCACGGCTGGCGCACGTCGCCTCGCTCGGCGTCGACGCCGTCTGGCTGTCGCCCTTCTTCAAATCGCCAATGGCCGATATGGGCTACGACGTCTCCGACTATCAGGCGGTCGATCCGATGTTCGGCACGCTCGACGACTTTGACGCGCTGGTTGCCGAGGCGCACAGGCTCGGCCTGAAGGTGATCATCGATCAGGTGTTGTCGCACTCCTCCGACAAGCACGAATGGTTTGTAGAGAGCCGTGCCAGCAAGGATAATCCCAAGGCTGACTGGTATGTCTGGGCCGACACCAGGCCGGACGGCAACGCGCCCAACAACTGGCTGTCGGTCTTCGGCGGCCCGGCCTGGGAGTGGGACGCGACCCGCCGGCAATACTACATGCACAATTTCCTCGCCTCGCAGCCGGACCTCAACTTCCACAATCCTGAGGTTAAAGACGCGTTGTTGCAGACGGTGCGGTTCTGGCTCGAGCGCGGCGTCGACGGCTTCCGCCTGGATACGGTCAACTACTATGTCCATGACCGCTGGCTGCGCAGCAACCCGCCGCTGGCGTCGAGCGTCGCCGGCACCAACGGCGAAACCAACACCTATCTCTTCCAGGAGCACCTGTTCGACAAGACGCAACCGGAAAACCTCGATTTCCTCAGGCGCTTCCGCGCTTTGCTCGACGAATATGACGGCCGCGCCAGTGTCGGCGAGGTCGGCGACGAAGGCCGCTCGCTGCAGACGCTGGCCGCCTACACATCCGGCGGCGACAAGCTCAACATGTGCTACACTTTCGACCTGCTCGGCCCGCAATTCTCAGCCGCCCATGTGCGCGGCTGCGTCGAGGCCTTCGAGGCAGCTGTCGCCGACGGCTGGGTCTGCTGGGCGTTCTCCAACCACGATGTCGTGCGCCATGTCAGCCGCTGGACGCGGCCGGGCGGCGATCCAGATGCGGTGGCGACATTCGCTATCGCTTTGCTCTCCTGCCTGCGGGGCTCGATCTGTCTCTACCAAGGCGAAGAGCTTGGGCTGGAGGAGGCGGAACTGACCTTCGAGGATCTGCGCGATCCCGTCGGCATCCGTTTCTGGCCGGGGGTCAAAGGCAGGGACGGCTGCCGCACACCGATGGTCTGGGAGGCGGGCGCCGACAATGCCGGTTTTTCCTCGGGAAAACCCTGGCTGCCGGTGCCGGAAAGCCACCGCGCTCGGGCGGCCGATATCCAGAACGCCGACGACAAGTCCGTGCTCGCCGGCTACCGGACGATGCTCGCCTTGCGCAAGGCGCATCTGGCGCTGGTCAAGGGCCCGATCCGCTTTCTCGATACCGACGGCGATGTCCTTGCCTTCATCCGGCAGGGCGAGGACGAGATATTGCTCTGCGTCTTCAATTTCGCCGACAAGCCGGCCGACTGGCGGCTGCCGCCGGATCTCCAGCTTGTCGAGGCGATCGCTCTGGGTGGCGGTGCCGTCCTGCAGGAGGAGGGGCTGTTGCTGCCGGCCCTGGGCTGGTTTGTCGGCAAGGTAGGCTGATCTTTCAGGGACGCCGTCCGGCTTCAAAAAAGATCGTGTCCGCATGCAACCGTGCCGAGTGATCCGCGCAACGTCACCGGCGCCACGTTTTCCATTTTCGGGCTTCTTAGGTACTTTCGTTGAGCTTGGCCACGAACTGCATTCCTGGAATGTTTCCAGATGGTTGCGCTAATGACAACTGCTGAGGGCAAAACCCAAAGTTACAGGACAACCACAAGCTGCACCCAACTGGATCTTGTAATATAGATTAGCTATGGCTGGTTTAAGGTGAGGATGCTCACTTAGCGTCAAGCAAGACTCGGTTGAAATAATATTTCCGTCTGTCTAGTCTCCTGCCACCAGCTGCCGGAACGGGAACCGGCGGCGCGCTCGAAGGGGCCAGAAATCGGTTCCGGGGCGTCAACACTCGTAAGGCGCAGCCGATGGGCAGCGCCACAGGGAGAGACTTCATGCTGAAAAATATGCTGAAGGCGACGCTTGTCGCCGCGACCATGACCTTTGCCGCAGGCACGTTCCTGACGCCGGCCCTTGCCGAGACCGTCTATAACAGAGGCAGCGCCGCCGAAGCGGAGACGGTCGATCCGCACAAGACCTCGACCGTCTACGAAGCCGATATCATACGCGACCTGTTCCAGGGACTGGTCATGCACGATCAGAAGACGAACCTCATCCCGGGCGCCGCCGAAAGCTGGACGGTATCGGATGACGGCACCGTCTACACCTTCAAGCTGCGCAAGGACGGCTTGTGGTCGGATGGCAGCCCGGTGACGGCGGACGACTTCGTCTATTCCTTCCGTAGGCTGGAGGATCCGGCGACCGCCGCTGAATACGCTTCCATGCTCTATCCCGTGAAGAACGCCGAGGAAGTCAACACCAAGAAAGGCAAGCCCGAGGACATGGGCGTCAAGGCGATCGACGCCAACACCCTGGAAGTGACGCTGAAGGCGCCGACGCCATACTTCCTGGAGATGCTGACGCACCAAGCTACCTATCCGGTCAACAAGGCGTCGATCGACAAGCTCGGCGCCGACTGGATCAAGGCGGGCAATCTCGTTTCGAACGGCGCCTATACATTGGCCGAGTGGATTCCCAACGACCACATGAAGCTGGTCAAGAATCCGAAATTCTGGGATGCCGCGACCGTCAAGATGGACGTCGTCAACTACATCCCGACCGAAGACCGCTCTTCGGCGATGAAGCGCTTCGAGGCAGGCGAACTCGACAGCTACGGCGACCTGCCGACCGAACAGCTCGCTGACCTCAAGACCAAGTTCGGCGATCAGGTCCGCGTCGGACCGTATCTCGGCACCTATTATTACGCGATCAAGACCGACAAGGCGCCCTGGGACAATGTCGAGCTGCGCAACGCCATCTCGATGGCGATCGACCGCGACTTCCTGGCCGAAAAGGTCTGGCAGAATTCCATGCTGCCCGGCTATTCGATGGTGCCTCCGGGCATCGCCGGCTACACGCCGGCAATGGCCAAATACGCCGACATGCCGCAGATCGACCGCGAGGACGCCGCCAAGAAGATCCTTGAGAAACTCGGCTATACGCCCGAGCATCCGCTGAAGATGGAGATCCGCTACAACACCTCGGAAAACCACAAGAACACCGCGGTTGCCATCCAGGAACAGTTGAAGCCGCTTGGCGTCGAGATCACGCTGCTCAACACCGATACCAAGACCCACTATTCCTTCCTCGAGCAAAAGGGCAACTACGACGTGGCGCGTGCCGCCTGGATCGCCGACTACAAGGATCCCGAGACCTTCCTCGGCATCACCCGCAAGGCCAGCGGCAACAACTATTCGAGCTACGTCAGCCCGGCATATGAGGCGGCCATGGACAAGGCCGCGGCTGCCGGCGGCAAGCCGGAAGAGCGCATGAAGGACCTCACCGAGGCCGAGCGCATCCTTGTCGATGACGTTGGCAACATTCCGCTTCTCTACTACAGCTTCCACGATATCGTTTCCTCGAAGCTGCATGGCTTCGATGACAATGTGATGGACATCCATCCGTCCCGCTTCGTCTCCAAGGACTGATAATCATCCTTGACTGGACCGCGCCCCCCCCCACCGGGGGGGGGGGGGGGGGGCGGGGGTGTGGCGGAGGGGGGGGTGTGGGGGGAGGCGGCCAGAGGAGCGGGCAGCCCCACCGAGGGGCGGACGAAGAAGT
>NZ_JAMYPF010000014.1:0-163066 GCF_040320205.1 Mesorhizobium sp. M0761 | reverse complement strand
CCCCACCCCCCCCCCCCCCCCCCCCCCCACACCCCACCACACAACCTCCCCCCCCCCCCCCCCCCCCCCCCCCCGCCCCCCCCCCCGGACTGGTCGGTCATCGCA
The DNA here is from genome assembly GCF_040320205.1 of Mesorhizobium sp. M0761. NCBI lineage: Bacteria > Pseudomonadati > Pseudomonadota > Alphaproteobacteria > Hyphomicrobiales > Phyllobacteriaceae > Mesorhizobium > Mesorhizobium sp. M0761. The sequence continues at coordinate 162,961 of NZ_JAMYPF010000014.1, read as the reverse complement.
CCGGTCCGAAAGTCGTGGTCGATTTTCGGCAAGCCCGGTGCGAAGATTTGGCGCCGGAGCGTGGCAATGCGTCCGCATGGACGTATGTCGCTCTGGCCGAAGCGGGGCGCCGATGCTGCGATACATCTTACGGCGGCTTTTGACCGCCATTCCGACGCTGTTCGTCATCGTGACAATGGCGTTCTTCCTGATACGCGTCGCACCGGGCGGCCCTTTCAATCAGGAGCGGGGCCTCAGTCCCGAGATCAGGGCCAATCTGGAAGCACAGTTCGGCCTCGACGATCCGCTCTGGCTGCAATATGCCCACTATCTCGGCAATCTCCTGCGCGGCAATTTCGGGCCGAGCTACAATTTGCCTGACTTCACCGTCACCGAACTGTTTGCCAAGGGGCTGCCGATATCGGTCCAGCTCGGCACCTCCGCGCTGATCCTGGCGCTGCTGCTTGGTTCGGTGCTCGGCACCATCGCCGCGCTCAACCAGAACAAGCTTGGCGACTATACGGTGATTGCGCTGGCGACCGCCGGCAGCACTATCCCCACCTTCGTCATCGCTCCTGTGATTCAGCTGGTGTTCGGATTGACCTGGAAGCTGTTGCCGATCGGCGGCTGGGGTGATGGCGCATTGATCAACAAGATCGGCCCGGTGCTGACGCTGGCCTTGCCGCAGATCGCCATCGTTGCCCGCCTGATGCGCGGGTCGATGATCGAGAGCTTGCGTTCGCATCATATCCGAACGGCGCGTGCGCTCGGCCTCTCCGACTGGTCGGTGGTGGTCAAGCACGCGCTGCGCGGCGCCATCCTGCCGATCGTTTCCTTCACCGGTCCGGCAGCCGCGGCGCTGCTCACCGGTTCGGTCATCGTCGAGACCATCTTCTCCATTCCCGGTGTCGGCCGCTATTTCGTCGATGCCGCGCTCAACCGCGACTACACGCTGGTGATGGGGACCGTGGTGGTGATCGCGCTCTTCACCATCGTCTTCAACCTGATCGTCGACGTCATGTACGCGGTCGTCGACCCGAGGGTACGCTATGACTGAGGGTGCGCTATGACTGACATCACAGCCGCCGCCGCTCCGCCGGCCGTCGTCGGCCGCTCGCTCTGGGGCGACGCATGGGCGCGCCTCAAAGCCAACCGCGCCGCCATGTTCAGCCTCTATTACCTGGCCTTCATTGGCGTCATCAGCATCTTCGGCCCCTGGTTCGTGCCGCATCAGTACACCACCATCTATGCCGACTATGTGCGCACGCCGCCAAGCTTTTCAGCCTATCCGAAGCCCGACATGATCGAGACGGCGCTCAAGGATGCCATCAAGCGCATGCGCGTCGACATCAAGGAGTGGAAACTGGACGGCAGTCGCGTCACCGTCACCGTCACCTCGACCAAACCGATCGACGACCGCAACATCCGCTATCTCGACCGCTCCGATGCCTTCGACGATACCAAGATAGAGAGCAAATCGGCCGACGGGCTCGAATTGACTATGACTGCGTCGGTCAAACAGCAGTACTTCCTGTTCGGCACCGACAACACCGGTCGCGATCTTCTCTCGCGAACGCTGATGGCAGGGCGCATCTCGCTGGCCATCGGCCTGCTTGCCGGCATTGTCGCCGTGGTCATCGGTGTCCTCTACGGGGCGGCGGCAGGCTTTTCCGGCGGCAAGATCGACGAGGTGATGATGCGCATCGTCGACGTGCTCTATTCCTTGCCCTTCATTTTCTTCGTCATCATGCTGGTGGTGTTCTTCGGCCGCAACTTCGTGCTGATGTTCCTGGCGGTGGGAGCGGTGCTGTGGCTCGACATGGCGCGCATCGTGCGCGGCCAGGCGCTGTCGATCCGGCGGCAGGAGTATGTCCAGGCGGCCGAAGCCATGGGCGTCGGCCAGCGCGGCATACTGCTGCGCCATGTCATCCCCAATCTGCTCGGACCAGTGGTGATCTACATGACGCTGCTGGTGCCGCAGGTCATCATCCTGGAAAGCTTTCTGTCCTTCCTCGGCCTTGGCGTGCAGGAACCGATGACCAGCTGGGGCGTGCTCATCTCCGTCGGCGCCAAGAACATCGGCACCGCCAACTGGCTGCTTTTGTTCCCCGCCTTCTTCCTCGTGTCGACGCTGTTTGCGCTGAACTTCGTCGGCGACGGCCTGCGCGACGCGCTCGATCCAAGAGACCGATGAAGATGGGACCGATAAAGATGGGGACCGATAAGATGGGGACCGTTGCGATGGAAACGCCCGAAACGATCCTCAGCGTCAAGGACCTTCGCGTCCGCTTCCGCACGCTCGACGGCGCGGTCGAAGCGGTCAAGGGCATCAACATCCACGTCAAGGCAGGGGAAACCGTTGCCGTGGTCGGCGAATCCGGATCCGGCAAGAGCCAGACCATGATGGCGGCGATGAGCCTGCTGGCGTCCAATGGCGAGGCGACGGGTCACGTCGATTATCGCGGCCGCAATCTTCTGACCATGACCAAGAGCGACCTCAACAAGGTGCGCGGCGCCAAGATCAGCATGATCTTCCAGGAGCCGATGACCTCGCTCGATCCACTCTATTCGATCGGCAACCAGCTTATCGAACCGATCCGCAAGCACCGCGGGCTGAACGCAGCCGAGGCACGGAACGAGGCGCTCAAGTTGCTCAGGCTGGTGCATATCCCCGATCCCGAGCGGCGGATGAAATCCTATCCGCACGAAATGTCGGGTGGCCAGCGCCAGCGCGTCATGATCGCCATGGCATTGGCCAACGACCCCGACATCCTGATCGCCGACGAGCCGACGACGGCGCTCGACGTCACCATCCAGGCGCAGATCCTGGTGCTGCTCGCCGAATTGCAGCGCAAGCTCGGCATGGCCATCGTCTTCATCACCCACGATCTCGGCATCGTCCGGCGCTTTGCCGACCGCGTCTACGTCATGCGCTATGGCGAGGTGGTCGAGGAAGGCGAGGCGGAAGCACTTTTCGCCAACCCGCAGCATGCCTATACCAAAATGCTGCTGGCCGCCGAACCGACCGGCACCAAGGCGGCGCCGCCGCCCAGCGCTCCGGTGCTGCTGGAGGGCCGCAATGTCGAAGTGACCTTCAAGATCGGCGGCGGCTTCCTTGCCGGCGAACCGCTGCTGCTACGCGCCGTCGATCACATTTCGATCCGGCTGAAGCGCAACCAGACCATCGGTATCGTCGGCGAGTCCGGTTCGGGAAAATCGACGCTCGGCCGCGCACTTCTGCGCCTGTTGCCCAGCGACGGTGTCATCCGCTTCGGCGACCGCGACATCTCCACCGCCGACCGCCAGGCGATGCGGCCGCTGCGACGTGAGATGCAACTCGTCTTCCAGGATCCGTTCGGCTCGCTGTCGCCGCGCATGACCGTCGGCCAGATCATCACCGAAGGGCTTCTGGTGCATGAGCCGAACCTGTCAGGCAAGCAACGCGATCAGCGCGCCGTCGAGGCCTTGCTCGAGGTCGGCCTCGACCCCAACGCACGCAACCGCTACCCGCACGAATTCTCCGGCGGCCAGCGCCAGCGCATCGCCATCGCGCGTGCCGTGATCCTGAAGCCCAAACTGGTGGTGCTGGACGAGCCGACTTCGGCGCTCGACCGCTCGGTGCAGAAGCAGATCGTCGAATTGCTGCGCAAGCTGCAGGCCGACCACGAACTGTCCTACCTCTTCATCAGCCACGATCTCTCCGTGGTGCGCGCCATGGCCGACTACATCATCGTCATGAGGCAGGGCAAGATCGTCGAGGAAGGCCCGACGGAAGAGATCTTCAGCAACCCGCAGGCCGCCTACACCCAGACGCTGATGGCTGCGGCGATCGATGTCACGCGCTTCAGGCTGAGTGCTTAAGGCGTGACGTTCAGCAGATAATCAGGGTAGGGCCAGTTCGCTTAGCCCGCTGACCTGGGGCATCTGTTGGCCCTTGTCGCGACAATGGCCTCTTGCCGCTGCTTCAGCAGTTCGATTCTGGCCGTCTCACGCTTGGCCACTGCGCTCTTCACGCGCGTGCCGCCGAGCAGCCAGTTCGGCACGCTGGTGTTGGCGACCTTGCCGCGGGTGATGGCGGTTTGCGAGATGTCGCGCGCGGTATCGCCTACGGCGGTGTTGAGCTCGGCGCATGTCATGCTGTCGTATTTCGCCGGGTTCACCGCGCTGCCCAGCGATGAGCAGCCTGCCGCCAGGGACAAAGCGAGCAGCGCTGACAGCCGGCTTGAAATCAACAAATTCATCTTCCGCAAACCTCGTTCCGGCCGCTGTCTCGGCGGCATTCCTATTATCGAGGTAGCGCGGAAGGTTGTCGCGTCAAAACACCATGCTGACAGCGACGCCGACGCAGCCGGTTTGCATCAAGCTATCTTGTGGGTCGGGAGAACAAACACCTAAGTGTCTGTTTTTTCTGGTCGGAGTGGCAGGATTTGAACCTGCGACCCCCTCGTCCCGAACGAGGTGCGCTACCAGGCTGCGCTACACTCCGTGACCAGACCGCGGGCTTATAGCTGCCGCATACCGTTCCTGCAAGCGGCAATGGCAGCGCTTCTGTCGCATTTCGTTGGCTTTCGTCGGCATTCCCGCAAAGCCAGGATGTTCTGTTGGGATAAACCCGGCTTAAAGCCTTGTGTGCTAAGTCGCAGCCTCGATAAATCGTGCTTTCGCCATCTGGAGCTCTGCTGCCTTGCCCCTGAAAATCGTAGGCGACGCCCGGTCCAACAGCTTCGAATTCGAAACCGAAGCGCTGATCAAGGCGTCCGGCTTTCGCGAATACGACGCGCGCTGGTGGTTTGGCCATGCCGGCTCCAGCCAACCGCCGGAGCTGAACCTGATCGGCGTCCAGGCGCTGGGCATGGGCCTGGGCACCTTGATCCGCCGTCTTGGCGCCGGGCCCGACATCGTCACCGGGCATGATTTCCGCTCCTATTCGCTTGCCATCAAGTTGGCGCTGGTTTCCGGCCTGATGGCTGCGGGCGCAAAGGTGAAAGACATTGGCCTGGCGCTGTCGCCTATGGCCTACTTCGCCCAGTTCGCGCTCGACGCGCCTTCCGTCGCCATGGTCACCGCATCGCACAACGAGAATGGCTGGACCGGAGTCAAGATGGGTGCGGCGAGGCCGCTGACCTTCGGACCAGACGAGATGAGCGCACTGAAACAGATCGTGCTGTCGGGCGATTTCGATCTTGCCGGCGGTGGCTCCTACGAATTCGTCTCCGGTTTTCGCGAGACCTATCTCGACGATCTGGTGAGCGACAAGCGCATCGCGCGAAAGCTGAAAGTCGTGGCCGCTTGCGGCAACGGCACTGCCGGCGCCTTCGCGCCACAGGCGCTGGAGCGCATCGGCTGCGAGGTGATCCCGCTCGATGTCGAACTCGACCACAGTTTTCCGCGCTATAACCCGAACCCGGAAGACATGCAGATGCTGCATGCCATCAGGGACAAAGTGCTGGAAACAGGTGCCGATGTCGGGCTGGGCTTCGACGGCGACGGCGACCGTTGCGGCGTGGTCGACAATGAGGGCAACGAGATTTTTGCCGACAAGGTCGGCGTCATGCTCGCGCGGGACATATCAACCCAATACCCCGGCTCGACCTTCGTCGTCGATGTCAAGTCGACCGGCCTGTTCAACACCGACAGCGTCCTGCGCGCCAACGGCGCGAAGACAGATTACTGGAAGACCGGCCATTCCTACATCAAGCGCCGGGTCGCCGAACTGGGCGCCGTTGCCGGCTTCGAGAAGTCGGGCCATTTCTTCTTCAATCCGCCGATCGGCCGCGGCTATGATGACGGTCTCATCACCGCGACCGCCATTTGTGAGATGCTCGACCGCAACCCCACAAGTTCGATGGCCGATCTCTATCGCGCGCTGCCGCTGACCTTCGGCACGCCGACCATGTCGCCGCATTGCGGCGACGAGGTGAAGTACGGCGTGGTCGATCGGGTGGTGGCGGACTTCCAGGCGATGCAGCGCGCCGGCAAGACTTTTGCCGGCCAGAAGATCGCCGAGCTGATCACCGTCAACGGCGTGCGCGTCGTGGCCGAAGATGGCACCTGGGGCTTGGTACGGGCGTCGTCGAACAAGCCGGAGCTTGTCGTGGTTGTCGAAAGCCCGGTATCGTCCGACCGCCGCCGGCAGATGTTCGAGGCGGTCGACGCCGTGCTGCGCCGCAGCCCCGAAGTCGGCGCTTACAACCAGACGTTCTGATTGGACCTTTCATGACCGAGCGCATCGTCAGTTTTGTCATGAGCGGCGGTGTCGGTTCGCGGCTGTGGCCGCTGTCGCGCGAGGACAACCCGAAACAGTTCCACGATCTTTCCGGCGACGGCTCGATGCTGGCCAAGACACTGCGCCGGCTGACGGCGCGGCCGGAGGGCGAAACGCCGATCTTCCTGATCGCCGCCGAGCGCCATGCCGAGCGCGTGCATGCCGACCTTGCCGGCCTCGACCTCGCCGGCGGTGGCCCGCTGTTCGAGCCGACCGGGCGCAACACGGCTGCCGCCGTGGCGCTGGCCGCGTTGCGCACATTGTCGGAGTTCGGCGACAGCCTAGTGCTGGTGGTGCCGTCAGACCATGAAATCGCCACGCCCAAGCAGTTCTGGCAGAGCGTCGAGGCGGGCAGCCAGGCAGCGCTTGCCGGCCGTCTGGTGGTGTTCGGCATCAAGCCGACGCAGCCCGAGACCGGCTATGGGTATATCGAAGTTGCAGCCGAAAGCGGCGGCGTCTTCGACGTGTCGCGCTTCGTCGAAAAGCCCGACCTCGCCACTGCGCAGAGCTATCTCAGTGCGGGCACCTTCTACTGGAACACCGGCATTTTCCTGTTTCGCGCCGGCGCCATGCGCGACGCATTTGCGGCCTTCCAGCCCGACATCTGGCAGGCCACCGAAGCGGCCTACAAGGCAGCGACTTCGGATCTGTCCGGCCTCTATATGCCGCTCGACCTCTACGCCGCCATCCCGTCGAACTCGATCGACTACGCCATCATGGAACGGGCCAAGGACATCGCCATGGTGCCGGCCGGCTTCCGCTGGAACGACCTCGGCTCCTGGCAGTCGCTGCTCGATGTCGGCCCTGCCGACGCCAAGGGCAATGTCGTCGTCGGCGATGTCGTCGCCATTGATTGCGAAAACTCCTACATCAGAAGCGACGGCCGGCTTTTGTCGGCAATCGGTATGAAGGATGTCGCCATCGTCTCGACGGCGGACGCCACCTTCGTCGCCCCGGTCAGCCACAGCCAGCACGTCAAGAAAATCGTCGAGCAGCTGGAAAAGTCGGGCCGGCTGGAAACCAGGTTCACGCCGGCACACGACCGCGTCATCGAGAGCGGCGCCTGGCGTCGGCGCGTGCATCACTGGCTGTTCGAGGAGACCTTGCCGCTGTGGTCGACTTCAGGCGTCGATGAGCGTCATGGCGGTTTCCACGAGGCGCTCGGCTTCGACGGCGAGGCGCTGTTGAAGCCCAAGCGCATGCGCACGACGGCGAGGCAAGTCTACGCCTTCGCCGTTGCCAAGGCCCGCGGCTGGGACGGTCCAGCCGATCGCCTGATCTCCCATGGCATCGCCTTCATGGCCGGCAAGGGCCGCACGGACCGGGGCGGCTGGGTGCGCACGCTCAATGTCGACGGCTCCGTCGCCGACCCAACCGAGGATGCCTACGACCATTCCTGCGTGCTGCTGGCGCTGGCGCATGCGCATATGTGCGGCGATCCGGATGCGCTGCGGCTGGGCCAGGAGACCTTCGTGTTCCTCGACGCGCATCTCGAGGACAGCCGCATGACCGGTTTCCTCGAGACGTCGGACGGGGAGGGCGAGCGGCGCTCCAACCCGCATATGCATCTGCTCGAGGCCTTCCTCGCCTGGTATGAGGCGACCGGCGACCGCACCTATCTGCGCCGCGCCGCGCGCATCATCGACCTTTTCCGCAGTCATTTCTTCGATGCCGAGAGCTGGACGCTGGGCGAATATTTCGATGCCGGATGGAAGCCGGCCGCCGGCGAGAAGGGCACATGGACCGAGCCCGGCCATCATTTCGAATGGGCCTCGCTGCTCACCGATTTCGTCGCCCGCAGCGGCCAGGGCGAGTTGAGCAATTTTGCCCGCAAGCTCTACGCCTCGGCCATCGCCAACGGCCTCAACCGCGCCACCGGCCTTGCCTATGGCGCCGTCTCAAGACAAGGCCTGCCGCTCGACCTTGTATCGCGCAGCTGGCCACAGGCAGAAGCGATCAAGGCGGCGATTGCGCTGGATGGCTCGGGTGGTCCCGACCTCAAGCCGGAAATCGAGGCGCGCGTCGGCCGCCTGTTCCGCTGGCACATCGATCCGGCCCCGCTCGGCCTGTGGATTGACCGCATCGACGAACGCGGCCGCTCCTTGGCATCGGACGTGCCGGCCAGCATCTTCTATCATCTGGTCTGCGCGCTGACGCAGTATCTGGACGGCACGGCGCAGAAGGGGTGAGGCGTTGGAGCTGCCAATCTCCCCCCTTGCGGGGGAGATGCCTGGCAAGGCAGAGGGGGGTGCTGTCCCGCCGACGTCTCAGCTACTCGAAGATCAGACCAAAGGTGGCGATCCGTCACACCCCCCTCTGGCCTGCCGGCCATCTCCCCCGCAAGGGGGGAGATCAGCTGTCACTTCGCTTTCAACCCTCAATACGGGCTCGCCACGTCCCCGGTCTCGACATACACCGCCTTCAGCTGCGAATAGAGCGCTAAAGCCGCCAGCGAGTTCTCGCGCCCGATGCCGGATTGCTTCACCCCGCCAAACGGAATTTCCACTGGCGTCAGATTGTAGGCGTTGATCCAGCAGGTGCCGGCCTGCAGTTCGGCGATCACCCTATGAGCGCGCTGCAGGTCGCGGGTGAAGACGCCGGCGGCGAGGCCGAATTCGGTGTCGTTGGCGCGGTCGATCACCTCGTCCTCGCCGTCGAACTTCAGCACGCTCATCACCGGCCCGAAAATCTCCTCGCGCGCAATGCGCATCTTATCGGTGACACCGGTGAACACGGTTGGCTCTACAAAGAAGCCGCCATCGAACCCTTGCAGCGACGGCACGTTGCCACCGCAGGCGAGCGTTGCTCCATCCTGCCTGCCGGCCGCGATGTAGGAAACGACCTTCTCCTGCTGCGCCTTGTTGACCAGCGGCCCCATCTGCGTCTCAGGATCGAGCGGATCGCCGATGCGGATCTTTTTCGTCCGCTCGACCAGCCGGTCGACGAAGCGGTCATGGATGCCGCTTTGTACGAAAACACGCGTGCCGTTGGAGCAGATCTGCCCGTTCGAATAGAAATTGCCGAGCATGGCGCCGCCGATGGCGTTTTCGAGATCGGCATCGTCGAACACGATCAGCGGCGACTTGCCGCCGAGTTCCATCGTCGCATGCTTCATCTTCGAACCGGCGAGCGACAGCACCTTGCGGCCGGTCGGCACCGAGCCGGTCACCGAAACCTTGGCAACGACATCATGGCCGACGAGGCCGGCGCCGACTTCGCCATAGCCTTGCACGACGTTGAACAGCCCGTCGGGCAGGCCCGCCTCTGAGTAGATCTCGGCCAGCGCCAGCGCCGACAGCGGCGTGTTCTCCGAAGGCTTGAATACCATGGCGTTGCCCATGGCGAGCGCCGGGGCGGATTTCCAGCCGGCGATCTGGATCGGATAGTTCCAGGCGCCGATGCCGACGCACACACCGAGCGCCTCGCGGCGCGTATAGGCAAAAGGTCCACCAAGATCGATCGCCTCGCCGTTGAAGGCGGCAACCGCGCCGCCGAAATATTCGAGGCAGTCGGCGGCCGATAGTGCATCCGCCACCAGCGTCTCCTGGATCGCTTTGCCGGTGTCGAGCGTCTCGATCCGCGCCAGATCGGCGTTGCGCGCGCGCAAAATGTCGGCGGCGCGGCGCAGGATGCGGCCACGCTCGACCGGCTTCATCCGCGCCCAGGCCGGTTGTGCGGCCCGCGCGGCTTCGATGGCGAGCTCCAGCACGTTCGGAGTCGCCGAATGCAAAGTGGCGATGACCTCACCGGTCGCCGGATAGATCACCGGCAGCGGCGCGCCGCCTTCGTCCTCGATGTAGCGGCCGTTGACATAGTGCGATGCCGTTGGCTGGGCGCGCATGCTGTTCTCCAGATGTATTCGCTATTGCGGAGCAGTCCGCCGGACAATGCCCTATCGATCCGCCACCTGCCAGCGCGGATTGATCCAGGGTTCCTGGTTGGATGGCGCCAGCGGCGTGCGGCCGAGAATGTGGTCGGAGGCCTTTTCGCCGGTCATGATCGAGGGCGCGTTGAGATTGCCATTGGTGACGCGCGGAAAGATCGAGGAGTCGGCGACCCGCAACCCGTCGATGCCGATGACGCGGCACTCCGGATCGACGACGCTCGTGATGTCATCGGCGCGGCCCATCTTGCAGGTGCCGCACGGGTGATAGGCGCTCTCGGCATGATCCCGGATGAAGGCGTCGAGATCCTCGTCCGACTGGACATGCGAACCTGGCGAGATTTCCTTGCCGCGGAAGCCGTCAAAAGCCTTCTGGCCGAAGATCTCGCGAGTCAGCCTGATGCAGTGGCGGAACTCGGCCCAGTCGTCTGGATGCGACATGTAATTGAAGCGGATCACCGGTGCCGCTTTCGGGTCGGGAGAGCGCAGCGTCACCGAGCCGCGCGACTTCGACCGCATCGGCCCGACATGGGCCTGGAAGCCATGGGCCTTCGCCGCCGCCTTGCCGTCATAGCGCACCGCAGCCGGGATGAAGTGATACTGGATGTCGGGGTAGTCGACGCCGGCCTGCGAGCGCACGAAGGCCGCGGCCTCGAAATGGTTGGTGGCACCGAGGCCGGTCTTGAAGAACAGCCACTGCGCCCCGATCAGAGCCTTGGAGAATGGGTTGAGAACCGAATTCAGCGTGATCGGCTGGGTCGATTCCTGCTGGATGTAGAGCTCCATATGATCCTGCAGATTGCGGCCGACACCGGGCCGGTCGGCCACGACCTGGATGCCGTTCTCCTTGAGATGCGCGGCCGGGCCGATACCGGATAGCATCAGGATCTTGGGCGAATTGATCGATGATGCGGCAACGATCACCTCACGTCGCGCCTTAACGACCTGAATCTGTTTGTGAGCTTCGATCTCGACGCCGACAGCGCGCTGATTCTCGATGATCACACGACGGGCGAAGCCTTTGATCACGCTGACATTTTGCCGCTTGAGCGCCGGCTTCAGATAGGCTGATGCGGCCGACCAGCGGCGGCCGCCGCGTATGGTCTGCTCCATCGGCCCGAAGCCTTCCTGCTTCGAACCATTGTAGTCGTCGGTCAGTTCGAACCCGGCTTGGCGGCCGGCCTCGACAAAGGCGCCGTAGAGCGGATTCTTGCGCGGGCCACGCTGGACGTGCAGCGGGCCGCCGTGGCCGCGCCAGCCGTCCTCGCCCCCGTCACTGTCCTCCATGCGTTTGAAATAGGGCAGCACGTCGGCGAAGCCCCAGCCGGCCGCCCCCTGTTCGGCCCAGTGGTCGAAGTCGCGTGCGTGGCCCCTGACATATACCATGCCGTTGATCGAGGACGAGCCGCCGATCACCTTGCCGCGTGGCGTCGCCAGCACGCGGCCGCCGAGATGCGGCTCTGGTTCGCTGGCAAAGCCCCAGTCGTAAAGGCTCATGTTGAGCGGGATCGACAGCGCCGACGGCATCTGGATCAGCGGCCCGATATCGGTGCCGCCGAACTCGATGACGATCACCGAATGCTTGCCGTCTTCCGACAGCCGGTAGGCCATGGCCGAGCCGGCCGAGCCGGAGCCGATGATGACGAAGTCTGCTTCAAGCATGGTTCACATGCGCCCATCGTTCATATGCGAAATAAAATCGGCGAGCGAGACATTGCCGCCGGTAGCCATGACCAGGACCGTTTTACCCGTCACATCCACCTTGCCGCCGAGCAGCGCCGCCAGAGAGGCGGCGCCTGACGGCTCGAGCACCAGCTTCATCCGCTCGAAGGCGATCTTCATCGCTTGCCTAACCGACTGGTCGTCGACGGTGATGCCGCGCACGCCGGCGGTCCTGACCGCCGCGAACGGCGCGTCGCCCGGCCGCCGCGACATCAGCCCGTCGCAAATCGATTTCGGCGCGATCGGCATGGTCTCGATGGCGCCATGCGCTAGCGATGCACCCATGCCGTTGAAGCCTTCCGGCTCGACGCCGATGATCTCGGTTGCCGGCGACAGATAGTGGAAGGCGAGCGACATGCCGCCGATCAGTCCGCCGCCGCCGACCGAGCAGAACAGAAGGTCGGCACTGGCGTCCTTTGCCTCGAATTGTTCGAGCGCTTCGAGCCCGGCGCCGGCCTGGCCGGCAACGATCTCCGGATCGTCGAATGGATGCAGCAACGCCAGCCCTTCGGTCTCGGCAATCTCGCGGGCCTTGGCGGCTGCGACCTCTTCACGGGCGCGCTCGCCATGATCGGTCAGCACGACGCGCGCGCCATAGCCTGCGGTCGCATCGCGCTTGGCGGCCGGCGCGTCGATCGGCATGACGATGGTGACGGGAATGCCGAGCGCCTGGCCGGCAGCCGCCAACCCTTGCGCGAAATTGCCGGAGGAGTAGGCGACGACGCCTTTTCTGGCCTCATCCGGCGACAGCCGCTTCAACCGCCAATAGGCCCCGCGCACCTTGAACGATCCCGCCCATTGCAGCGATTCCGGCTTGATAAAGACGCGGGCCGCACCCGTCTCGTTGGCCAAGGCTGTCGATTCCAGCAAAGGCGTGATCTGCGTCGCCTTCGACGTCACGGCATAGGCCTGTCTGAGGTGCTCGAGGGAGGGGACAATTGTCATCATTCGCCTCGCGGAAAGCGTTTCTGTTCCTCGAGATTGTCGAGGTTCATGTGGTTGCGCATGTAGCGTTCCGACGCCTTCTGCAGTGGCTGGAATTCCCAGGGGTAATGCGTGCCGTTGCGCAGCGCGGGATAAACCACCCAGCGCCGCGCCTGGCTGACGCGCACCGCGGCATCGAATGCCGTCATGTCCCAGCGCGCTCGCACGGCTCCCGTGAAGGCCGCCACCAGATCGGCATGCGCCGGATCGGTGGCAAGATTGGTGCGTTCTTGCGGATCGGCTTCGAGATCGAACAGAAGCGGCGGGTCGATCTCGCAATGGATGAATTTGTAGCGGCCGTCGCGGATCGCCACCAACGGCGCGTTGGAGCCCTCGGCGGCATATTCCATCAGCACCGGCGCGGTGCGCTGTCCGCCATCAAGCAACGGCAGCAGCGACTGGCCATCGGTCCACGGCGCGATGGCAGAGATGTCGATGCCGGCGAGATCGCACAGTGTCGGCGTCACGTCGAGGTTGGAGACCGGCGCCTCGACCAGCCCGGCAGGAATACCCTTGCCGGCGATCATCAGCGGCACCCGCGCCGAACCTTCGAAGAAGTTCATTTTGAACCACAGGCCGCGCTCGCCAAGCATGTCGCCATGGTCGGAGCAGAACAGGACGACCGTGTCGTCCAGCATGCGCGTGCGTTCCAGCACCGACACCATCTCGCCGACCTTGTCGTCGAGATAGGAGATGTTGGCGTAGTAGCCGCGCCGCGAGCGGCGGATCTGCTCGGGTGTGATGTTGAAACTGTCGTAGTCGCTGGCCCGGTAGAGCCGCTGCGAATGCGGGTCCTGATTGGCATAGGGGATGAATCCCACCTCCGGCTCAAGCGCCGGACAGTCTTCATAGAGATCCCAATATTGCCGCCGTGCGACATAGGGGTCGTGCGGGTGGGTGAAGGAAACCGTCAGGCACCAGGGCCGGCTCGCCGCATCGTCGGAGGTGCGGGCAAGATCGTAGAGTTTTTGCACCGCGTGGAAGGCGACCTCGTCGTCATACTCCATCTGGTTGGTGATCTCGGCAACGCCGGCGCCGGTGACCGAGCCCAGATTGTGATACCACCAGTCGATGCGCTCGCCGGGCTTGCGGTAATCCGGCGTCCAGCCGAAATCGGCGGGATAGATGTCGGTGGTCAGCCGCTCCTCGAAACCGTGCAACTGGTCCGGCCCGACGAAATGCATCTTGCCCGACAGGCAGGTGTAGTAGCCGGCGCTGCGCAGATGATGCGCATAGGTCGGGATCGAGGAAGCGAATTCGGCGGCGTTGTCATAGACCTGGATGCGCGACGGCAATTGCCCGCTCATGAAGGCGGCGCGGCCCGGCGCGCAAAGCGGCGAGGCCGTGTAGTTGTTGCCGAAGCGCGCCGAGCGTGCGGCCAGCGCCTTGAGGTGCGGCGCATACAGGAAGTCCGCCGGCCCGTCCGCAAACAGCGTGCCGTTGAGCTGATCGACCATGACGATCAGGATGTTGGGTCGCCTTGATATCACTGAGGGTGTCACTGTGTCTGTCGCCCGCCGAGTTTGATTTCGAGATAATCTTCGACCAGCGCGATCGCGGTTTGAGCATCCGGCACGCCGTCCTTCAGCGCGCGCCTGATGTACAGCCCGTCGATCATCGCCGCGACCGCTTCCGCCGCGCGGTCGGCCTCGTTGCGCGGCAGTATGCCGGTCAGTCCGCTCATCAGGTTGGAATGCAGCCGCCGCGCATAGACCCTGAGCAGCCGGCGCAGGGCCGATGATTTCTGTGCATCGACATAAAAGGCGAGCCAGGCCGCGATGGTTTCCGGCCGGAACTGGATGTCGGAGAAGTTGACGGCGACCACCGCCGAAACGCGTTCGCGCGGCGAGCCGGCGGATTGCAGCGCGCGCCGCATGTCGATCGTCAGCTCGGCCAGAATATGCCTCATCGTCGCCAGCAGCAGCTCATCCTTGGCGCCGAAATAGTGGTGAGCCAATGCTGACGACACACCGGCGCGCCCCGCTATCTCCGACATGGTCACGTCAAGCGAGCCGCGCTCGCCGATCGCCGAGATCGTCGCGTCGATGAGCGCCTTGCGGCGCAACGGTTCCATTCCGACTTTAGGCATGATGTTCCCGGCTTTTGCGGCGGAGATTATTTTTTATTGACGCGTCAATCAACAAAAAATCGATCCGATTGGAACCTGCACCAAGCGATTGTCGGCTTGCGGCCCTTTTCGATGCGGGCGGGATTATATTTGAACAATAAAGGCGAAGTGCGCCATTTGCCCACATGTTAGGCTGGCGCCAAGGATGGAGACCGCCATGACCGCATGCATCGTTGGCTGGGCGCATTCGCGCTTCGGCAAGCTGGAAGGCGAGACGCTGGAAGGCCTGATCACCAAGGTCGCGGTCGACGCGCTCGACCATGCCGGCATTGGCCCGGACGAGGTCGACGAGATCGTGCTCGGCCATTTCAACGCCGGCTTCTCCCCTCAGGATTTTACCGCCAGCCTGGTGCTGCAGGCCGATGACCGGCTGCGCTTCAAGCCGGCGACGCGGGTCGAGAACGCCTGCGCCACGGGTTCGGCAGCGGTCCGCCAAGGCATCCGCGCCATCGACGCCAATGCCGCCCGCATCGTGCTGGTGGTCGGTGCCGAGCAGATGACGATGACCCCCGGCCCCGAGATCGGCAAGAACCTGCTCAAGGCTTCCTATCTGCCGGAGGAGGGCGACACGCCGGCCGGTTTCGCTGGCGTCTTCGGCAAGATCGCGCAGGCCTATTTCCAGCGTTATGGCGACCAGTCGGACGCGCTGGCGATGATTGCCGCCAAGAACCACAAGAACGGCGTCGACAATCCGTACGCGCAGATGCGCAAGGATTTCGGCTACGAATTCTGCCGCCAGGAAAGCGAGAAGAACCCCTTCGTCGCCGGTCCGCTGAAGCGCACCGACTGCTCCCTGGTTTCCGATGGTGCAGCCGCCCTTGTGCTGACCGACACCTCGACGGCGCTGAAGATGCGCCGCGCCGTCGCCTTCCGCGCCAACGAGCATGTCCAGGATTTCCTGCCGATGTCGAAGCGCGACATCCTGTCGTTCGAAGGCTGCGAACAGGCCTGGAACCAGGCGCTGAAAAAGGCCGGCGTGACGCTCGACGATCTCTCCTTCGTCGAAACACATGACTGCTTCACCATCGCCGAACTGATCGAATATGAGGCGATGGGCCTGGCCAAGCCCGGCGAAGGCGCCAAGTTGGCGCTGGACGGCACGACGGCCAAGGACGGCAGGCTGCCGGTCAATCCTTCGGGCGGGCTGAAGGCCAAGGGCCATCCGATCGGCGCCACCGGTGTGTCGATGCATGTGCTGACCGCCATGCAGTTGACCGGCGAGGCAGGCGGCATCCAGGTGCTGGGGGCAACGCTCGGCGGCATCTTCAATATGGGGGGGGCGGCCGTCGCCAACTACGTTTCCATCCTCGACCGGATCAGGTAGAAGCGGCCCGTATTTTTGGGGCGTGGTGATGACAAATCCGGTTCTGGTCGAGGTCTTGCGCGGCGCGATCGTCGAGAGCGCCCATCGCGGTGCTGTCGCAATCTTCGACGGGGACGGCAAGCCTGTCCTGGAGATCGGCGATACGGCGCGGCCGGTGTTTCCGCGCTCGGCGGTCAAGGCGATCCAGGCGCTGCCGCTGGTCGAAACGGGTGCCGCCGATGCCTATGGCTTCGGCGACCGCGAACTGGCGCTGGCCTGCGCTTCACATTCAGGCGAACCCGCGCATGTCGAACTGGCGCAGGCGATGCTGGCCAAGGCCGGCCTCGACGAGTCGGCGCTGGAATGCGGCGCCCATTGGCCGTCGAGCCACGACGCGACGATCGCACTGGCCCGCACAGGCGTCTCTCCGAACGCGCTGCACAACAATTGCTCCGGCAAGCATTCCGGCTTTCTCTGCACCTGCGTGCACTCTGGAATTGCCCATCAGGGCTACGTCAAGGCCAGCCATGCTTTGCAGGAGATGGTGCGCGACGCCATGCAGGCGGTGACCGGCGCTGCCCACGATGCGGATCACCGGGCAACCGATGGCTGCTCGATCCCCACCTATGCCGTGCCGCTGAAAAGCTTTGCGCTGGGCTTTGCCCGCATGGCGACGGGCAGGAGCCTTGGCCCTGAGCGCGCCAAGGCGGCCAAACGCCTGCTGTCTGCCTGTATGGCCGAGCCTTTCCTGGTCGCCGGCACCGGCAAAGTGGATGTGGCGCTGATGCAGGCCGCGCCCGGCCGCATATTCGTCAAGACGGGCGCCGAGGGTGTCTATTGCGCCGCCGTTCCGGAGCTTGGCCTCGGCATCGCGCTAAAATGTGATGACGGCGCCGGCCGCGCCGCCGAGGTGATGATTGCCGCTGTGCTGGCAAAACTTCTCAGCGCCGACGGCGCACTGGAGGCGAACCTTCTGGAGCGGGCCAATCCGCCGATCGAAAGCCGCATCGGCGCCAAGGTCGGCTCGCTGCGGCCGACGACGGCGCTCAGCTGACCCTGTTTCGCTCAACCGTCAGATGCGCATAGCCGCTTACGCTTGACCGCGCGAGGTCGCCGGTCGCCGGTTCGGCCCAGCGCTGGCCGATGATGGCGCCGTTCTTGGCGCCGTCGATGACGTTGTCGGAAATGATGGCGTTTCCAGCGCCTTCTACCACAGTGACGGCGATGCCGGTTCCGGCCTGACGGATGATGTTTCCCGTCGCCACAACATTGCGCATATAAGCGCCCCAGCCGATCTGCATGCCGTAGAGCGGCGCGTTCTCGATGACATTGCCCGAGACGGTGGTGTCGGCCTCGACGCTGATACCGACGCCGAAGCCCGGCGCGTCGGCGGGGTAGGGGCCGGTGGCCGAGAGGTTGCGCACGATGTTGTTCGAGCAGACACCCATACGGCCGCCGTCGTTGAAATTGACGATCGAGATGCCGTTAGCGGCACCATCGACGATGTTGTTGCCGATGATGGCGCCTTCGAAGGAGAATTCGGAATAGAGCGCCGTTTCGCCCGACCGCGAGCACGTGTTGCCGGTCATCTGCAGATTGCTGGAACTGTTGGCGCGGATCGCCGAGAAGGCGCAGTCCGAGACGAAGTTGCCGGTGAGCGAGACATTGCCGGCACGGAAGGCGTTGATGCCATTGCCGTTCTGCCCGGTGCCGCCGCCGCGCGCGCCGATCCGCTGCACGCGGTTGCCGCTGACCATCGTGCCGTCCTCGGCCTGCTGCCAGCGATGGACAAGAATGCCGCCATTGCCGCAGTCGGATACGGTGTTGTCGGATATCGCCAGGCCAGCGGCCTCGACGGAGTAGATGCCGGCGTCCGCAGCCCCCGAAATCTCGGAGCGCTCGATGCGGCCCGACGCATGCTCCAGCGCCAGCCCATGCTTGCCGCTGCCGGTGATCGTGCAATTGTCGATGACGAGATGGGCGACGCGGCGCAGGTCGAGCAGGCCTTGGGCATCGTCGGCCAACTCGCCGTTGGCGCCGTCGAAGACCAATGCGGTGAACTCTATATGCTCGGCCTGTTCGGCCGTCAGCAAATGGCCATTGCCGCCATAGAGGATGCGCGAGGCGCCCGGCACGCCCGAAAGCCTGACGCGGGCGGGCAGGGTCAGGTTGGACACGACATAGGTGCCCGGCGGCAGGAACACCGGCGCGTTGCGGTCGCTGGCCTCGGCTAGCATCCTGGCGAAGGCCTTGCTCTGGTCGTCCGGTGCGTCCGGCTCCACGCCAAGCTCGGCGGCGTTGATCGAGCCGCGCACCGCCGTTTTCGCCAAGGCGTTGCCCACCGAAAGGCCGAGCACGGCAAAGCCGGCCGTCCCCTTCAGAAGCGTTCGTCTGTTCAACATCGGCACATCCCTTGCGATCATCCGGCTGATCGCAGGAATTGGGCCAGCCGCATCGGTCTCCGCTCGGCCATAGTCCGGCCAATGACCGGGTCCGGCAAGTGGCTTGTGCAGTCACGGAAGCGGGCCTAAGTTTATCCGATGAGCAGAGCTTTTACCCGCGAGGAAGACAGCGAAAACGCCATTGCCGGCATCGGCGAGCGGCCGATCAGCCAACACCGCAATCTGGTGACGGAGCGCGGCCTGGCGATGATCGAGGACAATCTGGCCGATCTGCGCGACATTTTGGCGAAAGCCGAGCGAAAAGCCGATCGCGAGCGCATTGCCGTTGTCTCGCGCGACCTGCGCTACTGGACAGCGCGCCGCGAAAGCGCCGAGCTTTCCGTGCCGGAACCGGGCAGCGACCAGGTGCGCTTCGGCATGGGTGTCACGCTGGAAGGCGATGACGGCAAGAGAGTGCACTGGAAGATAGTCGGCGAGGACGAGGCCGACCCCTCAAAGGGCAGCATCTCACACGTCTCGCCAATGGCCGTGGCGCTGTTCGGCAAGAAGGTCGGCGACGTCGCAAGCGTCAACGGCAAAGAATGGGAAATCCTCAAGCTGTCGGACGCCTGACGCCAGCTCACCCTATTTGCACAGCCAGCTTTCGCAACGCGGGCTCATACTTGGCCATGACATCGCGAGCAGCACGTATTTGCCGTTCGACGTCGTCACACGGCACCGGCCTTAGGATGATGCCGTCGTCGGTTTCGATGATCTGGAGTTCATCGCCCACTTGCAGGCTCAAGCTGTCGAGCGTTTCCCGCGGCAGGATTACAACGCCCGATCCGTCCTCAAGTCCGTGAATGATGGTGTTCATAGCTATACCATAGGTTGCGCCCGATATTGCAACGCAACTTTGATAAGCAGTGCAACTGTTTCAATCAGCCCGCCAGCAGCCGGTCCAGCAACCGATCCGCAGCCTCCGGGATAACCGTCCCTGGCGGGAAGATTTCCGCGGCACCCGCTTCCAGCACTGCGCCGTAATCCTGCGGCGGGATGACGCCGCCGGCGACGATCAGCATGTCGCTGCGGCCGAGCTTCTTCAGCGCGTCGCGTAGTTCGGGGATCAGCGTCAGGTGCCCCGCCGCCAGCGATGAGGCGCCGATGACATGGACGTCCTGCGCCACCGCCAGCCTGGCGATCTCGTCGGGTGTCTGGAACATCGCGCCGACCGTCACGTCGAAGCCGAGATCGGCGAAGGCCGTGGCGATCACCTTCTGGCCACGGTCGTGGCCGTCCTGTCCCATCTTTGCGACCAGGATGCGCGGCTTGCCGCCGGACTTCTTCTCGAAAGCTTCGAGCTTCTCCAGCAATCGGTCGACCGTCAGATTGTCGCCAAGCGCATTGCGATAAACGCCGGAGATCGTTTGCACCGAGGCGACGTGACGGCCAAAGACCTTTTCGAGCGCCAGCGAGATCTCGCCGACCGTGGCATTGGCGCGCGCGGCGCGGATGGCAAATTCCAGCAGGTTTTCGTTACCCTGCGCAGCGCGGGTCAGCGCATCGAGCGCGCTCTCGACCGCGCCGACATTGCGCGTGCCTTTCAGGTTCTGCAGCTTCGACAATTGCCGGGCCTTGACCTCGGCATTGTCGATCTTCAGCACGTCGACGTCGATTTCGTTCTCGGGGCGATGCGCGTTTACGCCAACCAGTATCTGCTCGCCGGAATCGATACGCGCCTGCGTGCGCGCCGCCGCTTCCTCGATGCGAAGTTTTGGAATGCCCTGTTCGGTTGCTGCCGCCATGCCGCCAAGCGCCTCGACCTCTTCGATATGGGCGAGCGCACGCGCCGCCAGATCGTGCGTCAGCCGTTCGATATAGGCCGAGCCGCCCCACGGATCGATGATGCAGGTGGTGCCGGATTCCTTCTGCAGGATCAACTGCGTGTTGCGGGCGATGCGCGCCGAGTGGTCGGTCGGCAGCGCCATCGCCTCGTCGAAGGAGTTGGTGTGCAGCGACTGGGTATGTCCCTGCGTCGCCGCCATCGCCTCGATCATGGTGCGGGTGATGTTGTTGTAGGGGTCCTGCGCCGTCAGCGACCAGCCGGAGGTCTGGCAATGGGTGCGCAGCGACAGCGAGCGTTCGTCGTTCGGTGCAAAATTCTTCTGCATCAGGGTCGCCCACAACAGGCGCGCCGCGCGGAGCTTGGCGATCTCCATGAAGAAGTTCATGCCGATCGCCCAGAAGAAGGAAAGCCGCGGGGCGAAACGGTCGATGTCGAGCCCGGCGGCGACGCCGGCGCGGGCATATTCGATGCCGTCGGCGATGGTGTAGGCGAGCTCCAGGTCCGCGGTCGCGCCGGCCTCCTGCATGTGATAGCCGGAGATCGAGATCGAATTGAACTTCGGCATGTGCTGGGAGGTATAGGAGAAGATGTCAGACACGATCCGCATCGAGGGCTTCGGCGGATAGATGTAGGTGTTGCGGACCATGAACTCCTTCAGAATGTCGTTCTGAATGGTGCCGGCGAGATCCTTCTGAGCAACGCCCTGTTCTTCGGCCGCGACGATATAGAGCGCCATGATCGGCAGCACCGCGCCGTTCATGGTCATCGACACCGTCATCTCGCCCAGCGGAATGCCGTCGAACAATTGCCGCATGTCGAGGATGGAATCGATGGCCACGCCCGCCATGCCGACATCGCCGGCAACGCGCGGATGGTCGCTGTCATAGCCGCGATGGGTGGGCAGATCGAAAGCGACCGAAAGGCCCTTTTGGCCGGCGGCGAGATTGCGCCGGTAGAAGGCGTTGGATTCCTCGGCCGTCGAGAAGCCGGCATATTGCCGGATCGTCCACGGCTGCTGGACATACATGGTCGGGTAGGGACCGCGCACGAAGGGCGGCATTCCCGGATAGGTGTCGAGATGCGGCAGCCCCTTGAGATCGCCCTGGCTGTAGAGATGCTTGACGGCAATACCTTCCGGCGTCAGCCGCTGGCCCTTGACCTCGACCGGCGCGCGCCGTGGCGCCGACCAGCCAATGTGGCTGAAATCCGGGATCACTGTGCGGCTCCGATTGCCTGGTCGATGCGGACCGGAAACAGCGCCTCGCACACCGCCACGCCCTCTGTGAAAGGCGGCCGCCGCTCAGCCGCCAGCGTCTCGACCGGGGCATCGTTTTTCAGCGGGTAAAGCGTGGTGCCGATGATTGCCCGTTCACCCGACCGGTAGGCCTCGGCGCGGCGCTCGGATGCTGCCTTGACGCGCTTCTGGATATGCCCTTGCTGCAGGCTTGCCAGAACGCCGCCTTCCGCTTCGATCCGCTGGAACTCTTCCCACGCCGCTTCGCACAGGCCCAGGGTCAGCGCCTCGACTGCGCCCGACCCAAATGCTGGGTCGGCGACATGGTCGATATGGCTTTCATTGGCCATGATCAACTGCGCATTGCGGGCGATGCGGCGGGCAAAGCCGGCCGGCAGCCCGAGGGCGACGGTGTGTGGCAGGATGGAGATCGAGTCCGCGCCGCCTGCTGCCGCTGCAAAGCTGGCGATGGTGGTGCGCAGGATGTTGGTTTCGGGATCCGCCGCCGTCATCATGCGGAACGACGTCTCGGCATGGATGTTGGCTGTCGATGCCGGGATGGAACAGGTTTCCTGGATGCGCGCCCACAGCCTGCGCAAGGCCCGGACCTTGGCCATCGACAGGAACTGGTCCTGGTCGACGCTCAGCGCAAAGCCGATATGGGGAGCGGCATAGACAAGCGGCTGGCGCGCATCCTCGAACATCCTGAGGTATGACACGGCGGAAGCGAGCATGGTGCCGAGTTCCTGCGCTTCCGTGGCGCCGGCATTGTGGAACACCCGCCCGTCGGCCTCCAGCAGCACACCCGGCACGCCCAGCGAGAAGAAATGCGCCAGCGATTGCGGCATCGATGCCTGCAACGCCTCGATCGACATGCGCAGCCGGCCGGTTCCGGCAAAGATTGCCGCCGGGTCGATGCCGAAGGAGAGGTTCAGCTTTGCCGGGTCGGAGCGGCGCTTGCTCAGGAACGCCACCAGCCAGTCGGCGACGGCACGGCTCCAGGGATGGGCGTCGATGCGGATCTGCGTGCGGTTGAGCGGTACGCCATCCAGCACCGTTTCCAGCGCCTGCGCCGTCCTTGGCAGGCCATAGCCGAACGCATTCGGAGCACCCTCGAAGACAAGCGACAATCCCGTCGCGCCTTGTGCCACATCGTCCAGGGCCTGCGCCTTGGCGCGGCCGATATCGGGATCGTCAATGCGCTGGCTGACGATCCAGGGCAATTTGGGGTTGGCGCGCACAAGCGGCTCGGCGCCGGCGGCGCGATCGTAGAGCGGTTCGATGCGAATCTGATCGTCGGTATGCGAGACCAGTTTTTCCTCGAAGGAGGCGCCGGCGAGCGCCTTTTCGGCCAAGGCCAGCCAACGCTGGCGCTCGACGTCAGCGGGTTCGATGCTCCTGGTCAAGGATCCGGCGCCCATCCATGTTCCTCGTTTTTATGCGGCCGCACCAGCGTCAGCCGTCCAGTCTACGGTTCCCTGCCAGATATCGCAATGCAATGCGCTTGCGCGGTTGGGATTCGCTTCCCTGACATAGGGCAGCCTGCGTGGACGAACCATGGAACGATTGCCAAACAGCGGCAAAATCCGCAAGTTCCAAAAACCGATTTGGAGGATTGGTTCAATTTAGACGATTGGCCCAATCTGGATGAATAGCCAACTGGATGGATAGCCCAATTGGAGAATAGCATTGTCGCTGCGCAATGGCCTGACTATACCCTGCGGCACGGCCACAGGCTTTTAACACATCAGTTTGCGGAGACATGGTCATATGGCTGACGACACCAGCATTTTCCTCGGCGCCAGCCGCAAGCCCGACGACAGCTATCAGCGCGCCGAACAGCTCTTGCTGCAATATGGGAACCGCCATGGCCTGATCACCGGCGCCACCGGCACCGGCAAGACAGTCAGCCTGCAGATCCTGGCCGAGGGGTTTTCCAATGCCGGCGTGCCTGTGTTCTGCGCCGATATCAAGGGCGACCTGTCCGGCATTGCCATGATGGGCAAGGCGCAGGATTTCCTGGTCAAGCGGGCCGAGCAGGTCAAGCTCGACCCTTACGACTTCCAGGAATTCCCGGTCATCTTCTGGGACCTGTTCGGCGAGCAGGGCCATCCGATCCGCGCCACCGTCTCGGAAATGGGGCCGCTGCTTCTGTCGCGGCTGATGAACCTCTCCGAAGCGCAGGAAGGCATCATGAACATCGCCTTCCGCATCGCCGATGAGGATGGCCTGCTGCTGCTCGACATGAAGGATCTGCAAGCACTGCTGGCCAACATCGCAGCGCGCGCCGACGAGATCAGCTCGCGCTACGGCAATGTCACCAAGCCGTCGGTCGGCGCAATCCAGCGCACGCTTCTGGTGCTGGAACAGCAGGGCGCGGCGCATTTCTTCGGCGAACCGGCTTTGCGCATCGCCGACATCATGCGCACCACCCGCGACGGCCGCGGCGCCATCAGCGTGCTCGCTGCCGACAGATTGATGATGAACCCCAGGCTCTACGCCACCTTCCTGCTCTGGCTGATGTCGGAGCTGTTCGAGGAATTGCCCGAGGTCGGCGATCCCGAAAGGCCGAAGCTGGTGTTCTTCTTCGACGAGGCGCATCTGCTTTTCGACGATGCGCCGAAGGTGCTGATCGACCGCGTCGAGCAGGTGGTTCGCTTGATCCGTTCGAAAGGCGTCGGTGTCTATTTCGTCACGCAGAACCCTTTGGACATCCCTGAAAAGGTTCTCGCCCAGCTCGGCAACCGTGTGCAGCACGCGCTGCGCGCCTATACGCCGCGTGAGCAGCAGGCGGTCAAGACCGCCGCCGACACCTTCCGGCCCAATCCCGATTTCGACTGCGCCACCGCCATCACCCAGCTCGGCACCGGCGAGGCGCTGGTCTCGACGCTGGAGGTCAAGGGCGTGCCGTCCATGGTGCAGCGGACATTGATCCGGCCGCCATCGTCCAGGCTTGGCCCGATCACAGCGGACGAGCGCCGCAAGTTGATCGACCAGAGCCCGGTCGTCGGCCAGTACGACCAGACCATCGACCGCGAATCGGCCTTCGAGATGCTGCAGAAGAAAGCCATGGGCGCGCAGGACGAGCAGGCGCAGCAGGCCGACACTGGCCGCTCGCGCTGGACCATTCCGGGCTTCGGCAATGACGATCCGCCGCCGCCGCAATCAGGCGGTCGCCGCGCCCCGGCGCCGCGCCCGTCCAACCGCCAGACGGTGGCCGAAGCCGCGATCAAAGCGGTGGTGCGCTCGGTCGGCTCGTCGGTCGGCCGCGCGATCGTGCGCGGGATTCTGGGCAGCCTGTCCAGGGGGCGGTAAAAGGCATCAGCCCGCCTCGGACATGATCAGCGGCCAAAATATCGCTATTGACGGCGGTTGGTAGGGATGGCCGGCCTCCTGGAACTGCGCGACGACAGCGCCCGTCTGGTCCTGGCGCCGCAAAAGGGCGCGGCGATCGCCCGCTTCGATGCACTGGTCGGCGGCGCAACGGTGCCGCTGCTCCGCCCCGACGATGGCACCGGCGCCTCCGGCTGCCAGCTTCTGGTTCCCTGGTCGAACCGCATCTCAGGCGGCGGTTTCGCCTTCGACGGCCGCTTCCATGCGATCGAGCCGAACGTGCCGGGGGAGGCCTTTCCAATCCATGGCGACGGCTTCCAGAGGGAGTGGCGGATTGCCAGCCACAGCGCCACCGAGGCGGAACTGGTCCTCGACGCCGGTGAAATCGGCCCCTACCGATATACGGCGCGGGTCGCCTATGAGCTGCATGACGGAGCCTTGGATGCCACGCTGACGGTGGAGAATCGCACCGGCATTCGCCTGCCTTACGGGCTCGGCTTTCATCCCTGGTTCCCGCGCAGCGTCGGAACGACGCTCGAGGCGAAGGCGGCGCGGGTCTGGCTGGAGGACAAGCATCATCTGCCGGTCGGCGTGGCGCCGGTGGCCGATTACCCCGCGTGGAATTTCTCGAACGCCTCCCTGTTGCCGCGGAGCTGGGTCAACAACGCCTTCGACGGCTGGGACCGCCGCGCCAGGATCACCCGGCCCGAGGACAGGATCGCTATCTCGCTCACCGCCTCGCCATTGCTCGACGTCTTTATCCTCTATTCGCCGTCGATTGATGCGGATTTCTTCTGCTTCGAGCCGGTGTCGCATACCGTCGATGCGCATCACGGCAAAGGGCTGACCCCGCTTGAGCACGGCGCTACGCTGAGTGCAAGCATGCGCCTCGATTGGCGTTCCGCTGCTTCGCTCTGATGCGTCATGTGCACACCCACTCGCGGATCTTGCATTTTTGTCCGTTCCGCTCGCACGCCTGCAGTGTCAGGTCTTCGGCATCCCGGCGTGTTTGCGCCGTCTCGGCGCCCCAACTGGTCAGCCGCCCTTCCGGCTTCTCGCCTACGGCGAGGGCGCCGCAATGCTTGTAGGGAAAGCCGGTATTGTCGTCATCGTCCCAATGGCGATGATTGCGGAATACGCTGACCACGGCGCAGCTGCCGCCGCCGGCGTTCTGGCAATGCTTCAGCGCGATGTCCATCGCCTCCTGCCGCTTGTCGGCGCCCCAAAAGAAGCCGTGCTTCTCGTCGGGGCTCGAATAGGCGATCGCCGCCCAGATGCCTCTCTCCTCCTGGGCCGGCGGCTCGGGCACGTCCGCCGCCGGGGCGAGGTCCGCCGCGCCCAGCCGTCCGGCGCAAAGCAACAGCATGCCGATCGCCGCAATGGCGGAATTCACCCTCATTGTACGCCTCCTTGTTTACCTGCTGCCGAGGCCACGGAAATGACAACGCAGCTGTTGCCGGTTGGCAGCAGCATCGCGTTGCCCCCTCCATTGGCCAGTTCATAGACGCTGATTTGTCCAAGATTATTGGCGAGCTTGCTGTCTTTCGGAAGCAGGGCCGGAACATCGGCGCAATTGGCCGCGAATGGCGCCACCCTGACCATCGTACCTTCGCAAACGGATGCGGTGGGTGCCGCGAACACCAGGCCTGCCGCCGGGCCGCTGTAGCCCTGTGTGGCGTAGTTCATGCCGACCAGGGCTTCCACGAGGTGTTTGTCGGGGGCCTCGTTGTTCCAGATCGACTGGACGCTGTACGTCGTGCCGGTTGTCAGCATCTGCCCAAGGGCTGGGAAAATGTTGGAACAAGACTGCAAGCCTGCCTCTTTGGCGTGTTGCAGAAATGGCGTCTCGGCCAGGGCCGGATTGGGCTGGTTGGTCTCCGCGACCGCCGGCTGCGGCAATAAATTGTGGAGCAGGTCGTAGCGCATGGCCGCGAAGCCGGCCGTGGCGACGACGGCAATGGCGAGCAACGAGAAGACAGCGGTCCTCGCGCGGTTTCGTTGCGGTCTGCTCCGGTCTTCGATGCCGGCCCGGACAGCATCCTTTCCCTGGTTGCGGGACATTATCCGGTCATGGATCGATTGCTGGTTCATCGCGATTGCCTCGTCAATTGATCGCCGCAACGGCCGCGGCCAAGCCCTTGAGGGTCGCGGTTACGTTGATCGTCCTGCCATCCGTGGTCGGGAAGGAGATGACGGATGCCGCGGCCTTCGAAATCTGTTCGCGCATGATCGGACCAACCGGCAGCATGCCGACGCAGACGGCCTGATTGCATCCGTCGAGTTGAATTTTTATCGGCTCCTTGCGCCCCTCGAATGTCAGCGAGACAGGAGCGTCGCTCTTGGCGATCGGCGGGGCGCGCAAGATCATGTAGGGGTTGCCTTCCTTGGTGGCGGCAAGCGACCAGCTGAACGCAACCTGTCCTGCCTGGTCCTCGATGATCTGGGTGACATTGCAGACCTTTTGGCGCGCCTTCAGGTTCTCGTCGCAGATCAGCGTCCAGTTCTCGAACGGACGGGTGGTCCGTTGATATTCGCCAAGCTTCGCATCCGCAGGGATCGCTACGTCGGAAGGTTTTACCCTGTAGCCGGAAGGGATTGCTTCCTGCCCGGCCGCTAACTGGCCGGACAGGAGCATTGACGTCATGGATATCGCGACAGCAAGGACTGCCTGCCTGATCATGGCCGGGCTCTAGTTCAGCGTAAGGCTGACGCCCGCGCCGACACCCCAGTGTCCGCCTGCCGTCGTACCGGACAGGTTCGCTCGAACACGTCCTTCCTCGCTGGTGTAGCCGGCGCCGAAGGCCAGGGCGCCTTCACCGCGCCAATAGCCTCCGCCGGCGGCCACGCTCAGCTTGCCGGGACGATCGTCGTAGCGCAGCGAGCCGGCCGCCAAGCCGATTGCCGCAGCCTGGCGCGCCTCGCCCCTGACCTCTCCCATGTCCATGTTGAGCTGGCTGAGTTTGGAGTCCGCATACGCATTGGCTTGCTGCAGCGTGGTGGCCGCCACCTGGTTGGTGTAGTTCTTCGAATTGTCCAGGTTGAGTGCTAACCCGCTGTTGAACTGCTGAACATTGACCGCATCGGTGTTGGCAACGCCCGGCCCGACATTGTGGATGACCACCGGCGTGTTCGGGTCGCCGCCGGCAAGGGTAATCGAGTTGGACTTGTTGCCGTTCCCGTCCTTGTCGTACTGGACGGCGAACTGATTCAGGTCGCCGACGCTACCCTGCATGGCTTCGACCGCCTGGTTGGTGGCGAAGAGCTGGCTGCCGTTGATGGCGTCGGTGGAGGTGCCGCTGATCCGGCCCGCCGCGACATTGGTGACGGTGCGCTCGTTGCCGACGGTGCCGACGCTGACCGTGCTCGTCGGAGCTGTTCCGGCGAAGGTATAGGCAACGCCGTTGATCGTGGTGCCGGTGGTGGCGACCGCCGCCGCCGTCGTCGAGCCCGCGCCGAGCGCGACGCTGCCCGGCTCGTTGGCCTTTGCGCCGGCGCCGAGCGCCACCGCCTGCGCTCCGTTGGTGGTCGCGTTGGTACCGAGGGCGATGCTGTCGGCCTGGTTGACCGTCGAATTCTGGCCGATCGCGATGCCTCCCGGCGCCGTCTGCTGCACGATGGCGCCATTGCCGATGCCGATGCCGTTGTCGCCATTGACGGTGGTGCGCGGACCGACCGCAACCGAATCGACGCCGACCGCAAGCGAATCCGCGGCCGTCGAATTGGCGTGGAAGTACAGGCTCCCCGTCACCGCGAACGAGCTCAGCGCGCCCTTCAACTGGCGAAGCGTGACCGCGTCCTGGTCCTGCGTGCCGTCGGCCACGTTGATGATCTGGCGATAGGAGGTGGAGGTGCCGACCGAGACGGCGCCGAGCAGGCTCATGTCCGCGGTGTTGTAGGGAATGAGGCCGGTGCCGGAGAGGATCGATCCCGATACGGGTGCGACCGCCCGATCCGAAACCGAGCCGGCGCCGAGCGCCACGCCGCCGATGACGCTGGCCTGGGTGTCGCGGCCGAGCGCCAGCGCATTGTCGGCGCTCGCGGTCGCCTGGTAGCCCAGGGCGGAAGAGCCGATCCCTTGCGCGAAGGAGTCCGCGACGGCAAGCGTCCTATCGTTGGTGCGCACATAGCGGATGCCGTCGCCATTGGCGTCGGTGTAAGCCAGCGAGGTGTCGCCGGTAATATTGCTGATCGAATTGCCGAGATTGGTGATGTCAGCAGTATTGGCGGCGATATCGGTGGTGTTCTGCGTCACCTGCTGGTTGGTCGCAAACAGCTGCGAGCCGTTGACCGCATCGGTCGAGGAGCCGCTCAACTGCCCGGCCGCGACATTCTGGATCTGGCGTTCCGCGCCCACCGAGCCGACCGAAAACGCTCCCGCCGGCGTGGTTCCGGCGAAGGTGTAGGCAACGCCGCCGATCGTGGTGCCGCCGACCGCCGTGGTCGCGGTCGACACCGCATTCGCGCCGATCGCCACGTCGCCGGCATTGTTGGCCACGGCATTCGGGCCGATGGCAACGGAATCCGTCCCCAGCGCCTGCGAATCCGCCAGCGTCGAATTGGCGTGGAAATACTTGATGCCGCCGCCGGTGCTGATGCTGTTGATCGTGTTGCCGAGATTGGTGATGTCGGCGGTGTTGGCGGCGATCGCCGTGGTGTTCTGCGTCACCTGCTGGTTGGTGGCGAAGAGCTGCGAGCCGTTGATCGCGTCGGTCGACGAATTGCTGAGCCGCCCCGCCGCGACATTGGTGATGGTCCGCTCCGCGCCGACCGCGCCAACGCTGACGGTGCTCGCTGGCGTCGTACCGGCGAAGTTGTAGGCGACGCCGCCGATCGTCGTGCCGGCGGTGCCGACCGCCGCGGCGGTTACCGAGCCGGAGCCGAGCGCCACGTCACCTGCGTTGCTGGCAGCAGAGCCGGCGCCCAGCGCGATTGCATTCTGGGCGCCGGCATTCGCTCCTACGCCGAGAGCGGTCGCTTGAAAGGCGGTTGCAAGCGCGTTCTGGCCGATCGCGGTGCTGGACGTGGCTGTGGCATTGGCGTTGGCGCCGACGGCGGTGCTGTATTGGCCCGAGGCCTTGGAGATGTATCCCATCGCCGTTGCGTCAAGCGCCGATGCGACGGCGCCGCTGCCAATGGCCGAGGCGTTGGCATTGGAGGCGCTCGAATTGACACCCGCCGCGATGGCGTTCGTCCCCGTCGCGGTGGAGACCGGTCCGATGGCGACGGAGTCCGTGCCCGTTGCCGACGAATCCGCCGCCGTCGAGTTGGCATGGAAATACTTGATGCCGCCGCCGGTGCTGATGCTGTTGATCGTGTTGCCGAGATTGGTGATGTCGGCGGTGTTGGCGGCGATCGCCGCCGTGTTCTGCGTCACCTGCTGGTTGGTCGCAAACAGCTGCGAGCCGTTGATCGCGTCGGTCGACGAGTTGCTGAGCCGGCCCGCCGCGACATTGGTGATGGTCCGCTCCGCGCCGAGCGCGCCGACGCTGACAGTGCTCGTCGGCGTCGTGCCGGCGAAGCTGTAGGCCGTGCCGCCGATCGTCACGCCGCTGGTGCCGACCGCCGTCGCGGTCACCGAGCCCGAACCGAGCGCTACGTCGCCGGAGCTTGCCGTCGCCGTCGCGCCGTTGCCCAGCGCGACATTGCCGGCAAGGCCGGCTGCACCCGCCGTCGAGCCATTGCCCAGCGCCACGGAGCCTTGCCCGACGGCCTTGTTGTTGTTGCCGATGGCAACCGCGCCTGCGGCCTGGTTTGCGGCTGTGGCGGTTGCCGTGCCGTCGCTGTTGGCGATGTTGTTGGCGCCGCCGGTGAAGGCGCCGGTGCCGCTGGCATAGCTCGGATCGCCGATGGAGACCGCGCCGTTGCCGTAAGCCGTGTTGCCGGCGCCAATGGCGACAGCCTTGCCGCCCGTGGCCGTCGCGGCCGTGCCGATGGCAACCGCGTCGGCGGAATTGGCGACCGCAGCATTACCGATCGCCACGGCGTTGGTGGCACTGGCCTTGGAGCCGATGCCGAGCGCGGTGCTGGCAATCCCGCTAGCGGCGGCGCTGACACCGGCGGCAAGAGAATTGTCTCCCGTCGCATTCGCGCCGGACCCGAATGAGGAGGCGTTCGCGCCGCTGGCGACAGCCGTGTTGCCGATCGCTGTGCTGGCGGAGCCACTCGCAACCGAGGTAGCACCCATCGCCGTGGCGAAAGCGCCCGAAGAGAGCGAATTGGTACCGATCGCGATGCTGTTGGGCACAGCCGTGTTGGCCTGAACGCCCGCCTGCGCGCCCGTGCCGAATGCGATGGACTGGTTGCCCCATGCACTGGCTCCTCTACCCACCGCTGCGGCGTTCGTTCCCGTTGCTTTGGTCAGGACGCCAATGGCAAGGGCGTTTTGCTGATTTGCTGTGACATCCGTGCCAAGGGCGATGGCGCCTTGGGCCAAGGCCCCTGACCCCGCAACGGTGCGCGCGCCGATATTGATAGAGTTGATATCGGACGCGACCGACTGGAAGCCTATCGCGATGGCGTTTTGACTGCCTGCATTGGCGTTGGTGCCTTGGGCAAGGGAATCGATTCCGCTCTGGGTTGCTTGATATCCAAGCGCCATACCGCGCAGGCCACTAGCACTGGACTGATAGCCCATGGCGTATGCGTATTGGGCGCTGGCTACCGACCCGTAGCCAGTGGCGAACGCATAATTGTTGCTGGCCGTGGCGCCGACACCGACCGCGGTGGAGTTCGATCCCGAAGCGTGGGAGTTTGTGCCCAGTGCGCTGGCCCCGGCCGCAGTGGCGTCGGACTGAACGCCAATGGCTACCGTATTGATGTTGTTTGAAATCGCGCCGCCGCCGATCGCCACCGCGCCGCCGGTGCCTGTGGCCTGCGCATCCTGGCCGATTGCCACTGCGTATTGCGTTGACCCGACAGACCGGGTCCCGATCGCAACAGCATTGAGCTGAGAGGCCGTCGCGGCCGGGCCGATAGCGACTGAGCCACTGGCCGTCGCGGTGCCGCCGCCGGCGGCATACTGCGCGGACGCCGGGGTGGCGATGCTCCCGAATGCGATTGCACCCAGCGCCGCTGCCGCAATTCTGCCGCTGCCCAGCGTGCCAAGCCCCAGACATTTGCGTCGCATGCCGAGCACGCGGCACGCGTTGCGCAGCACCGCCATCAGGCGGCGCCGCACCGAGCGGCTGTCGGCCGCGCCCGCGATCCAGTTTCCGACAAAGCTTGAAGAAAGTTCGATCCTTCTCCGCCCCTCGACGCGTTTGGTCATGCTAGTTTTTCCTCGCAATTGCCGAGGCGCTCTGATGTGCCGCACCATTCGCCTCGGTGGCCAAAAAATCTTCGAAATTGCGCGTCTTCTCCCGCAACGAGAGACCGACCTTCGCGCCTTGTTTTTCAATCAGCTGATAGGCGCTCGCGACCCATGGCTGCGTCGGTTCTGGAACCGCATGCAGTGCAGCCTCCGTCCGTTCCGGCGGCAGGTTTACCGCCACCAGCGCGCGGCAGAGATCGAAATGAAATCCCGGATCGCCTTCACCACAAGCCGGAGAGGTCAGTCCAAGCACGAAACAGGCCAGGAGATGGTCGAGTTCCGCAGCGCTGATCCGGCTGGCGTATTGGCGTTGCAGTGCAGCCCAGGCCGCTTCGGCCTTAGGCGCGAAGACCTCGATTTCCGCGAATTGAATGTCCATGGGACAATCCGACATGCTGTATCATCTGGTTGCTCCCCCGCCCCAAATGACTTCAATCGCGACCATGAGCACATTCGCGGTGCAGGTATTTTGGAATAATCCGGAATCTTTGTAGGAAAATCCGGTATTTGGTCCCTGCGCGACAACTGTGACTGCTCTGCCACACAACCTTCGACTATACTGAAGATCAATCGAGGTATCGCCGCGGACAATCATGCGCACCGCAACAGTCGTTAACGTTGCAGCTTCACCTGCCTGGGGGTTCTGTTCCGGTATCTGGACATGGTGACTGTCAAGTGGCTCTGGTCCGAGAATCCACTGAGATGAGCGACTTCCGCAATCGACAGGTCGCTCTCGATGAGAAGTTTTTCGGCGAAATCGAGACGCAGCCGCAGCAGGTATTTGTGCGGCGGCTCGCCAAAGGTCTTGGTGAATGCCAGGATGAAATGGCTCGGCGAAAGGCCACAGAGTGCGGCCAGCTCGGCCACCGCGATTTTGCTGGAAAAATTTACCTCCAGGAATTCGCGCACCCGCCGGGCGCTGCGGTTCGACAGACCGCCCTTTGGGGCTTGTGGCAACTTTCGCGCTCCTGCGTAGTTCCGAAGCAAATGGACGCCGAACATGGTGACCAACGAATCGATATAGAACTCGTTTGGAGTTTCCCGATCCGTCAGTTCCGCCTTCAGCAACTGCGCGAGTTGCAGCGCTTGGAAGTCGACGGTCCCGTACGGCGGCGGCTGAAGCTCGGCATGGCCGGTGTCGAATTCACGCGTTGCCAGCTCGAAGAGACTCTCGGGGGTGAGCGCCACGATTACGCTTTCCGTGGTGGATGACCGAGTCACCTTGCCGCCGAGGTCGGCTGGGACGATCATGATCATGCCGACGTCGCCGTCGTATTCGTGGACTTTGTCGCTGCCCAGCGATGCCGCAATCCCTGGTGAGGGTGTAAGCAGAACCGAAGCGAAATGTTCCGCCGCTTTGAATGTGTGTGATCCCGGCCCATGAACGACATGTGCCGCGCCGCCTCGAAACGTGACCAGGTAGCGCCCCGCGCTTTCCGGAATTCCGTCGAAGATGCGACGATCCGCGCGCCGCCGCTCTGTCCCGGCGCTTTCCTGGACGTTGCCTCTATGTTGCATCTTCGTCTCTGCCACTGCTGCGCCGATCAATCCAATCCTGTGCTGTATCGAGGCGCCCAGAATTCACGTTTGCTCCTGGGCGTTCCTTCGAATCCTACAGATGCTGCTTTATATTGCAAAGAAGAATTTGAGCTCAAATGAAAATTTTACCAGGATTTTGACTATAAATTTACAGGTTTGAATTTTTAGCCAAGGCTACCTGACTATTTTCCGATCTTATCTTACCATTTTGCCTAGTTATTGTGCATAGTGTGCCGTCGCAATCCAGCGTTGTATTCCGAATATAGATCGCGCGGCCATTGACAGAGCTGGTCGACTATCTGTCATTGCCACGGACGATCCGGCAGCAGTTATCGCCCGAATCATGGCTTCTTTCCCTTGTGCTTCTTCATGGCGGTGGCCAAATGGCCTTGATCCGAAAATCCCGCGAGGTAGGCGACTTCGGCGATGGCGACCCTCCGGGAGCGATCCAGGGCTGCGGACAGAGCATATCCCGCTCCCCCGCATGGTTGCTCTTCTGGGATTGGCATTTTCGGGGATTATGTCCGAGGGCGTGCCGATCGACCCGATCGGCGCCTGCGCTGCGTTCCTGAACCTCGCCCGCATTTTTCATTCAGCCTTGCCTCAGCCGCTTTGCCAGCCCATCGAAATTCCGTGCCGTGCAAACAGCCAACCCGGAAATCCGGACGGTAATTTGTATCCCCCATAGTCCTGCCCAAAGGCAGCGTAGCGCATCCCGCGGATAGAAAAAACATTGTAAGTGAAGAAAAAAGTTCGCGCGAGAAAAACATGGCCTGGCTTGGCCGGCGCTACGGAATTATCCGGCTCACGCAGGCCTGCTAAAGATCGCCTCGGCGTTTCTCGTACAGATCCCAGGACAGCTCGACCATGGCCAGAAGAACGTCTTCCTGGCTCCACCCGGCGGCAACCGCCGCCTCGACAATTCCGCGGACGAGCGGCAGCAATTGGCGCTCGCATTCGGCCGACAGGTTGGCCTCGGCGCCGTCGGCAGGCGGACTATCGAAATCAAATCCCACCATCGGCGTTCCCCCGCCATCAATGATCTAATGAAATGTATGTCTCTGCAATCATACTCCCGTCTAATATACATCAATCGGTAACGAAACACAGCAGCGTCGAGATTGACAGGGCATGGCCGCCCCGATTGCAGCGGCTCCATGGTTCGTCTGGACGTCTTTTTTGGCCTCCTGTTGCCGGCATTGCACATCTTGGATGCGAACCCCAGGCATTCGCGTAAAGCTATCGGGATCCTGGCGAGCTTTGCCGCATGGAGCGGAACCTGCCGCTTCATGGCATCGATGAAGTCGATCAGGTCACCGGGCCGAGCAGGACCGAGCCATCCGGCACCCCGCCATCGATCGGGATGGCTCTGCGGTTTGCGCTCGCCGCCATCGGCTGGCCGATGTCGGACGTCACGATGACCGGGCTCTTCGACGGCACGCGGTCGTAGAGGTCGATGATGTCCTGATTTATCAGGCGCACGCAGCCTGACGAGACGGATTTGCCGATCGAGTTCCATTCCGGCGAGCCATGCAGGCGGTAGAGCGTGTCGACGTTGTCGTGGAACAGGTAGAGCGCGCGGGCGCCGAGCGGGTTCTTGAGGCCGCCGGGCATGCCGCCGTTCTTGGCGCTGTATTCTTCCAGTTCAGGCTGGCGGGCAACCATCTCATCGGGCGGCGTCCATTTCGGCCATTTCTGCTTCCACTGGACGACGGCGTCTCCCGACCATTCGAAGCCGGCGCGGCCGAGGCCGACGCCGTAACGGATCGCCTGGCCGCCTTCGCGCACCAGATAGAGGAAATGGTTGGTCGTATCGACGATGATGGTGCCTGGCCGCTGGCCGGTCGGATCGGGAACGATCTGGCGCAGGAACTGCGGGTCCATCTTCTTGATCGGGATGGCCGGGAGCTCGAACCCGCTGTCGGAAATCGGGCCGTACATCGTCGCATAGTCGCCGAGCGGCGGCTCGTCATAGGTCGGCGGTGGCGGTTCGACCGGCGCCGGCGCCGGTCCGGTGGTGGTGCAGGCGGAGACCGCAATCGAAGCGGCGCCAAGGGCTGCAGCATTCAGAAAGCCGCGACGGCTCAGGCGATAGGGGTCGATTTCGGTCTTCAACATGGTTGCCTTTTTTAAGTCTCGAATCGCAAGAAAGCGTGAATGCCTTCAAGCGGCGCAGTGGTCGGCCTCCCCCAATGCCTGACGCGATAGGCGGTTCCGATTCTGGCCTGAGGGTGGACAAACAAAGGCGAAGCTGTGACCGCCCTGCCACTGTTGCTCGAAGGCAACAGAGTGATCAGCCGCCGGTCAGCAGGCCTTCAAGCGACGGCAGGATCAGCGCCGGCGGGAAATCCCGGTATTCCTCGGGCTGGTTGGCGCGGTTGATCCATACGGTGCGAAAGCCGAATTTGGTGGCGCCGGCGACGTCCCAGCGGTTGGACGACTGGAACGAGACGGCGCCCGGATAGAGTCGCCAGCCCGTCGCCACCATGTCGTAGGTCGACGGGTCGGTCTTGAAGCGCCTGACGGCGTCGACCGAAAAGATATCGTCCAGCACCTGGTCGAGGGCGGCCGACTTGACCGCCGCTTCCAGCATCTCGGGCGAGCCGTTGGACAGGATTGCGAGCTTGGCGCCGGATGCTTTCAGCGCCTTGAGCACGGCCGGCACTTCCGGATAGCA
This sequence comes from Mesorhizobium sp. M0761, assembly GCF_040320205.1. Taxonomy (NCBI): domain Bacteria; kingdom Pseudomonadati; phylum Pseudomonadota; class Alphaproteobacteria; order Hyphomicrobiales; family Phyllobacteriaceae; genus Mesorhizobium; species Mesorhizobium sp. M0761. Next base: position 126,378 of record NZ_JAMYPF010000014.1, on the reverse strand, counting down.
GTCGAGCCGCCAATAGGCTTCGAGCAGCTTGGCCTTCAGTCCCTTGTCGGCGGAGGGAACCTTGAGCAGGGCGAAATCGAGCGCCTGTTCGGTGAGCTGCCAGAAATCGGCATAGCCGCCCATCAGCGTGCGCACCCAGGAATATTCCAGCTGCTTGGCGCGCCAGATTTCCGAAAGCAGCGGGCCGTCGGGGCCGATCTCGCCGTCATGACGGCGCACGGCTGCGTGCACGTCGAACAACGTGCCATAGGCGTCGAAAACGTAAGCCGCGTAATGCATGGCGACAGTTTTGAGGGCAGGCGGCGCAAGGTGCAAGCATCGATTGTGGTCTTGATCGCTTTCTTGGGGCGCTCTGGCCTCAACAAAAACCGCTCCATGCCGGTTGACGGCGCCGGTCAAAGCATCTTCCAATGCTTGGCACAGGCAGCTTTGAAGCGGAACCGAACAATGACACTGGTGACTGCGGCGCTATCGGCGACATGGACCTTCGTCGACGGCGACTGGTACGAAGGCAACGTCGCCATTCTGGGTCCGCGCAGCCACGCCATGTGGCTCGGCACCAGCGTCTTCGACGGCGCCCGCTGGTTCGAAGGCGTCGCCCCCGATCTCGAGCTGCATGCCGCCAGGGTGAACGCATCGGCGACCGCGCTCGGCCTCGCGCCGTCGATGAGCGCCGATGAGATTGTTGGACTGACCTGGGACGGGCTGAAGAAGTTCGACGGCAAGACAGCGGTCTACATCAGGCCGATGTACTGGGCCGAGCATGGCGGCTATATGGGCGTGCCGGCCGATCCGGCCTCGACCCGTTTCTGCCTCTGCCTTTACGAATCGCCGATGATCTCGCCGACCGGCTTTTCGATCACCGTGTCGCCGTTCCGGCGGCCGACCATCGAGACCATGCCGACCAATGCCAAGGCCGGCTGCCTCTATCCCAACAATGGCCGCGCCATTCTCGAAGCCAAGGGACGCGGCTTCGACAATGCGCTGGTGCTGGACATGCTGGGCAATGTCGCCGAGACCGGAACCTCGAACATCTTCCTGGTCAAGGACAGCCACGTGTTGACGCCGGCGCCGAACGGCACCTTCCTGTCCGGCATCACCCGCTCGCGCACCATGACGCTGCTTGGCGATTACGGCTTCAAGACCACGGAGAAGATGCTGTCGGTGCGCGACTTTCTCGAAGCCGACGAGATCTTTTCGACCGGAAACCATTCCAAGGTCGTGCCGATCACCCGCATCGAGGACCGCGATCTGCAGCCCGGGCCGGTGGCCAAGAAAGCGCGCGACCTTTATTGGGAATGGGCGCATTCGACTTCCGCCGGTTGAGCCGCTAAAAGGCAATTGGCGCTTCATTCCGGAGTTGTTCCAGATCAATGCAGCCCTATCTTAATCCGGTATCCGCACCGGATTTTTCCATGAGGAGTATGACCGATGGCTTTTGAATTGCCCGCCTTGCCCTACGACTACGAGGCCTTGCAGCCTTACATGTCGAAGGAGACGCTGGAGTATCACCACGACAAGCACCACAAGGCCTATGTCGACAACGGCAACAAGCTGGCCGCCGAAGCGGGCCTTGGCGATCTGTCGGTCGAAGAGGTGGTCAAACAGTCGTTCGGCAAGAATGCCGGCCTCTTCAACAACGCAGCCCAGCACTACAACCACATCCATTTCTGGAAGTGGATGAAGAAGGGCGGCGGCGGCAACAAGCTTCCGGGCGCCCTGCAGAAGGCTTTCGACGCGGATCTCGGCGGGTACGACAAGTTCAAGGCCGACTTCATCGCCGCCGGCACCACGCAGTTCGGTTCGGGCTGGGCCTGGGTCTCGGTCAAGGACGGCAAGCTGGCGATATCCAAGACGCCGAACGGCGAGAACCCGCTCGTCCATGGCGCATCGCCGATCCTCGGCGTCGATGTCTGGGAACATTCCTATTACATCGACTACCGCAACGCGCGGCCGAAATATCTCGAGGCCTTCGTCGACAGCCTCATCAACTGGGACCATGTCCTTGAAATGTACGAAGAGGCGAAAGCCTGATCGACCCAGAGAAGCCCCGGTACTCCGGGGCTTTTCTTTCTCAGCTGAAGCAGCAGGCACACAAAATTCGGCAGAATCCGGCCGGCGGACAGGGAATAATCCCGGCCCGCCCTCCGTTAACGTTAGGTCGCGACCCCTCATCATCCTGGAGCCAATTGAATGAGAAAGCTTGTTATCGCCATCTCTATGCTCAGCCTCGCCGCCTCGGCGGCTTTTGCCGACCCGATCCTCGACCGACAGGGACTGATGAAGGAACGAGGCAAGATCGTCGGCGGCCTGTCAAAAATCGCCAAGGGCGAGGCAGACTTCGATGCCGCCGCCGTGCTGACGGCGCTGCAGGCGCTGCAAGTCAATGCCGAGAAGTTCGATGTCGACACGCTGTTCCCGGCCGGCAGCGACAGCGGTGATACCACCGCCTCGCCCAAAATCTGGAAAGACATGGCGGGCTTCAAATCGACCGAAGACAAGTACCTCGCCGACGTCAAGGCCGCAGTCGCCGCCGCCCCCGCCGATGTCGATGCGTTGAAGGCGCAGATCGATACGCTCGGCAGTGATTGCGGCACCTGCCACAAGACCTATCGGGTGAAGAAGAGCTGATCCCGGGCAATGCCCTTGTGGAAAAAATTTGTCGGCGCCGCCCTTGTCCTGGGCGTCGTCGGTGCGGGCGCCGGCTGGCTGTTGTCGGCGCCGGTCAAGCTCGACACTGGCACCCTGGCGCAGCTCGGCCCCGGCGACGCCGCCAGGGGGAAGCGCATTTTCAATGCCGGCGGCTGCACCTCCTGTCACGCCAAGCCGGGCTCGCAAGGCGACGGCCGTTTGCAACTGGTCGGCGGCCTCGAGCTCAAGACGCCGTTCGGCACCTTCGTGCCGCCCAACATCTCGCAGGATCCCAAGGACGGCATCGGCGCCTGGACGGTCGAGGACCTTGCCAACGCCATGCTGAAGGGCGTGTCGCCGTCGGGCGAGCATTTCTATCCGGCCTTCCCCTACACATCCTACGCCCGCATGAAGCCGGCTGATATTGCCGATCTCTATGCGTTCCTGAAGACGCTGCCGGCGGTCGCCGGCAAGGCGCCGGACAATTCGCTGAGTTTCCCCTTCAACATCCGTCGCGCGCTCGGCCTGTGGAAGCGGCTCTATCTCAGCAAGGAGCCGGTGATTGCCTTGGCCGATGGCACGCCTGATCCGGTACTGGCCGGCCGCTATCTGGTCGAGGGACCCGGCCATTGCGGCGAATGCCACACGCCGCGCGACGTCACCGGCGGCATCAGGAAGAGCCAGTGGCTGGCTGGCGCGGCGGCCGCCGAAGGCAGCGGCATCGTGCCGAACATCACATCGGGCGAGGGCGGGCTCGGTGACTGGTCGGAAGCCGACATCGCCAACTATCTCGAAACCGGTTTTACCCCCGATTTCGACTCGGTAGGCGGCGCCATGGTCGACGTGCAGCGCAACATGGCCGAACTGCCGCCGGGAGATCGCGCGGCAATAGCCGCCTATCTCAAGGCGGTGCCGCCGCATCCCAACGGCTACCCGGTGCGCAGCAAGCCGGCCAAGTGATCCCGGCTACAGGTGGCCATCTACAGGTGGCGATCGCCGAGGAAGTCGAAGCCCGTCTCGAAGAAATGGCTGTAATTGCAGGTCAGTTCCTCGCCGGGTGCGATGTCGCGCAAGGCATAGGTTTCCTCGGGCGAGGAGACATCGCAATTCGGTTCGTCGTCATGGTTCATGTAGCGGGCGTCGTCGGCTTCGAAGACGATGTAGTTCGGATCCCGGCGGTCTGGATAGGAATAACGGTCGAGATAGTTCTTCACCGGGCCGCTCTCGCCTTCATAGGTCTCGACGTCGATGATCCGGTCGAATCTGGGGTCGAGCTTCCAGACCAGCGTGCCCTTGGCAATGTGGTTCCTGGCGAAAACCCCGATGCCCTGGATCGGTGATTTCTCGAGATAGGTGTCGACGAGCAACATAGTGGCCCCTTTGCGTATGTCATGGTCTGGAAGGTGGCGCGCATGGGTAGCGCGCAGCCATTGCAAATGCGAGTGAAAATGAGCAGCCCGGAATTCAAAAAGTGACGACCGGCGCGCCTCGACGGGCGCGCTTTTCGCTTCGACATCAGCGCTGCTGCAAGGCCAGACGAACGCCTAACGCGCAGTAGATGCCGCCAACCACCTTGCCTTGCCATTTCACCACCGACGGATTGCGGCGCAGGAACGTGCCGAGCCGGCCCGCACTCACGGCAAAGACGACTGTGCTGAAAAGGCCGAGCAGAACAAAGATTATGCCCAGCGTCATCAGCTGGAGCATCACCGATCCGTTTTCAGGCCGCACGAACTGGGGCAGGAAGGCAAGGAAGAAAAGCGCCGTCTTTGGATTAAGCACTTCGGTCAGGACAGCTTGACGAAACGCCTTGCTGGCGGAGATCGCGAGTGCACCGGCAGTAGGATCGGCCGGTATTCTCTCGATGATTGCGCGAAGGCCGAGGTAAACGAGATACGCCGCGCCGATGTATTTTACGACGCTGAACAGCGTTGCCGAAGTGGCGATGATCGCCGAAATGCCGACCATCGCCATGATGGTATGGAACACATCGCCAGCCGCGACGCCCGCGCCCGTCGCGACGCCAACCCTGGTTCCGGAACTCGTCGCTCGCGCGACCGTCAAAAGCGTGGCTGGGCCTGGAATAAACACAAAGCCAAGCACAACCGCTATGTAAGCCGTCAAGGTGGATAGATCGATCATTGCGACGCCTCCGTTGCATTCTCAGCCTTGCCCGTAACCTCGGGTTCGGGCTTGGCCGTAACCTTGAGCGCGAAGGAGTAGGTATAGGCGATCTCCTCCAGCCTTGAAAAGCGGCCGGAGGCGCCGGCATGGCCGGAATCCATGTTGATCTTGAACAGCACCGGATTGTCGCCGCTCTTGCGCTCGCGCAGCCGCGCCACCCATTTGGCCGGCTCCCAATAGGTGACGCGCGGATCGGTGAGGCCGGCCAGCGCCAGGATCGGCGGGTAGTCGTGATCGGCGACATTGTCATAGGGTGAGTAGGCGGCGATCGTTTGGTAATCTTCCGCCGACGCGATCGGGTTGCCCCATTCCGGCCACTCCGGCGGCGTCAGCGGCAAGCTTGCGTCGAGCATCGTGGTCAGCACGTCGACAAAGGGGACCTCGGCAACGATGGCGCCGAAATTTTGCGGCGCCATGTTGGCGATCGCACCCATCAGCATGCCGCCGGCCGAGCCGCCTTGCGCGACGATGCGGTCGTGTTGGGTGTAACGCTCGGCGACGAGATGCTGCGCGACGGCGATGAAATCGGTGAACGTGTTCATCTTGTGCGCCCGCTTGCCGTCGTCATACCAGCCATAGCCCTTGTCCTTGCCGCCGCGGACATGGGCGATGGCAAAGACAAAGCCACGGTCGACCAGCGAGAACCAGTTGGTGTTGAACGCCGCCGGAATGGCAATGCCGTAAGAGCCGTAGCCGTAAAGCAGGCACGGTGCGGAGCCATCGAGCGGCGTGTCGCGGTGGTGCAGCAGCGAGACCGGCACCAGTTCGCCATCGGCGGCCGGCGCCATCAGCCGGCGCGTGACATAATGATCCGGATTGTGACCGGACGGCACTTCCTGGGTCTTCAGCAGCACACGCTCGCGGCTGCGCATATTGTAGTCGAAGACCTGCGCCGGGGTCGTCATCGACGAATAGGTGAAGCGCATGATCTCGGTGTCGTATTCATAGGACCCCGACAGGCCGAGCGAGAACGCCTCTTCGTCGAACGAGATCAGATGCTCCTCGCCGCTGCGGCGATCGCGAACGACGATGCGCGGCAGCCCTTCCTTGCGCTCGAGCCTGACCATATGATCCCTGAAGCCGACCACCGACAGGATCAGCCGGCCTGGCTCGTGCGCCACCAGCTCTTCCCAATTGGCGCGAACCGGGTCATTAGCCGGCGCCGTCATGATCTTGAAGTCCTTGGCGCCGTCGGCATTGGTGAGGACGAAGAAGATGTCGCCGCCTTCTTCCAGATCATATTGCAGGCCAGTCTCGCGCTTTGCCACCAGCTTTGGCTCGGCGAAAGGCTCATCGGCGCGCATCAGGTGATATTCCGAGGTTTCGTGATCGTTGATCCCGATCATGATCCATTCGTTGGAGCGCGTGCCGCCGACATCCATGAAGAAGCCGGGATCGGTTTCCTCATAAATCAGCCGGTCATTAAGGGGGCTGCCGCCGAGCGCGTGGAACAGCACCTTGGACGGGCGATGATTGTCGTCGAGCCTTGTGTAGAAGAAACCGTCATCGGCGGCATTCCAGACCCCGCCACCACTGGTGGCCTCGATCTGGTCGCTCAGTTCCTTGCCGCTGGTGAGATCGCGCACGCGAAGTGTGAAGAATTCAGAGCCCTTGTCGTCGAACGCCCACAACAGCTTGCGGTGATCGGCCGAATGGTCGACGCCGCCGAGGCGGAAATAGGGCTTGCCCTCGGCTTCCGCGTCGCCATCGAGCAGGATCTGCTCATCGCCGCCATCGCGCGGCATGCGGAAATAGCGGGGCTGTTCGCCGCCAAGCTTGAAGGATGAGCCGTAAGCATAGGGGCCATCCTTCATCGGCACCGTCGAATCATCTTCCTTGATGCGCCCCTTCATCTCGCCGAACAGCTGCTTCCGAAGCTCTAGCGTATCGGCCATAAGCACTGCTTGATAGGCGTTTTCGGCTTCGAGATGGGCGCGGATGCGGCCCTCAAGCAGGGAAGGGTCCCTGAACATCGCCTGCCAGTTCTCGGCCCTCAGCCAGGCATAGTCATCTGTGCGGGTAATGCCGTGATGCGTGTCGAAGACGGGGTGTTTCTCGGGGATCGGCGGGCTGGCGGACGGAAAAGCTGAGGTCTTGGTCATTGCGTCTCACTGAAGAAATTACTTGAATGGCAAATGAACACGCCGATCAGCACGGGTTCAAGGGCCGGGATGTATTGGTTGCGGCGGGCTCGGGAGATGAGCCAAAAGGAGAGGATGATGAATTTCCATATCAACACCGCTGCGGCTCTCGCCGTCGTCGCTTCGACCGTTCTGGCTTTCACCGGCCAGTCTCATGCAACCGCGTTCGCCGCTTGGCAAGTGGCTGGCGTGCCGTTCGGCGACACGCTCAACGTTCGCAAATATCCGTCCGGCACCTCGCAGAAGCAGGCCGCCTATCCCAACGGGACGATCCTGCAGATGACCGGCAAGTGCACCGGCGGCTTGAATCTTCTGGAGATCGCCGGCCAGCCGCACTGGAAACAGAAACAGGCAATTCGCTATCAATGGTGTCAAGTTTGGCACGACCCGGCGCAAAATGGTGGTTTTGTTAGTGGCTGGGTCTATGGAAAATACCTCACGCCGTATTGAATCCGGTCAGACCGAAGATCTTCTTCGGCGGGTTTCGCCAACGCTTTGCAACTTGCGGTTTGGTACGAATCCGACAATCAGCTGCCCAAACCTTGAAGCATAGATCAAGCATCGCTGCCCACTTTATGAGTCCCTGCTGATTTAGCGATGGCGTGACCTTACGTCATGCTAGTCCTGGTCCGACCAGAAAATATCGCGAAGTTACAGAGTGCACGAAAGATTGAAGCTGAAGAGCGACTATTCGATGAATATCGTTGAATATAGCGCAAGATGCGAATTGACTTACTTTGTCTGTGGGCTCATTAAGATGCCCGGACGCGAATCCATGAAGCTCTTCCCGCGTGAAATTCGCGCCATGCCCGATCTTCCAAAAAGGGCGCAAACAGAAACATCCTTCGTTGGGGCCTAAACCATGGATATCGTCGAAACACCTTCCAGAAATAGCGATGCGCTGATCGAGCTGACCGCCGATGTGGTGGCAGCCTATGTCAGCAACAATCCCGTGCCGGTCGGCGAATTGCCGAACCTTATCGCTGATGTCCATGCCGCTCTCGGGCGCGTGGGCGGAGCAAGCGAACAGCCTCCGGCCGACAAGCAGAAGCCTGCGGTAAACCCGAAGCGCTCTGTTCATGACGATTACATCGTCTGCCTTGAAGATGGCAAGAAGTTCAAGTCGCTGAAGCGCCACCTGATGACCCATTACGGTCTGACGCCCGATGAATACCGCGAGAAGTGGAATCTCGACGCCAGCTATCCGATGGTTGCCCCTAACTATGCCGCTGCCCGTTCGCAGCTGGCCAAGAAGATGGGCCTCGGCCGCAAGCGCAAGGGGCGGTAACACCGGCTCCAATGGACAAGATCAACGGCGCCCCTTACGGCGCCGTTTTTGTTTCTAGAACAATTCCAGGAAAACTGCCGAGCGCTTTCCCTTGGAATTGCGTCGAAAGAAGAGAAGATAGAGCAATCAAGCAGTCTGCTTGAGAGCCATCTCGGCGTCCCGCTTGACGCGCTTGACCATCGAGCGCAGGCCATTGGCCCGCTGCGGCGACAGATGTTCGTCGAGGCCAAGCGACCTCAGCGTCGCCTCTGCGTCCGTTTCAAGGATCTGGCTGGCAGTCCGTCCCGAAAACAGCGCCAGCATGATGGCGACCAGACCGCGCACGATATGAGCGTCTGAATCGCCTGTGAAGGTGATGACCGGATCGGCGCCCGGCGCTCGGCTCGTGGTCAGCCAGACCTGGCTGACGCAGCCCGGCACCTTGTTGGCGGCGTTGCGTTCGGCGTCGGGAAATGGCGGCAGCGCTTCGCCGAGCTCGATCACATAGCGATAGCGGTCTTCCCACTCGTCGAGCAGGGAGAAGTCGTCGCGGATCGTCTGGATCGTCGTGGCCATTGCTCGGGATATAGTCATCCGCGGCTGCGGCGTCACGGAAAAAGAAGAAAAGCACCGCAGGCATCGAGAGGTCCGACCGGCCTGCGGTGTCGCTGTAGATACAGCTGAAACGGTGTTTAGTTCTTCGCCACCAGCTTGGCAGGTATGTTGACTGTCGCCGGCAGCACGATGTCCTTGGCGACGCTGCCGGTGGCCAGCGATGTATCGGGCGAGGTCTCGGCGCTCTTGTCGTCCAGCATGGCGGCGGCGATCTTGGCGGTTTCCTTGGCCCGGGCGCTGATCGTATGCATCGCCGACTTGCCGGTTTCGCAGACGTCCGGCTTGCGCTCGCAAATGCCCGCGATGTCGCCGACCGCTTCGCGCGCCGCAAAAAGCGCCTGGAACGGCCCGACGCTCTCGCGGCCATCCTCGTCGGGGCCGACGGTCAGCGGCAGCGCCAGCAACACCAGCGAAAACCAGAACGCCATTCTTATCAAAAAGCCCATCGATCTGCCCTCTCGTCCAATGACCGGATCATGCGTCCATGCGCAATGACCTCTTTATATCAGCGACAATGGCACATGAGGCGCAAAGGACGGCTTTCTTGCTCAGCGAAAATTTTCCTCAAATTTTAGGCAAATTCGAAGCGAGGCGTTTTGCAGTGCATTAGCCTCAAATGCCGGCAATTTTCTTAACCTTGCAGTAACCATCTAAGCGATTGTTGCGCATGGATATCTTCAGAAGAGCAGGCATGCCGGCTCAGGGTTTCGCAGCCACGGGCACGCCCTTTGCACATAACGCTCCGTTTACTATGGCCACAAATGGCGGTGCATTCCGGTGCCGGCGCTCCAATTTTTGCCGCAGCGCGCTCGTTGTTCCGGTCAGCCTTATTCATTCCTTAAACGCTGGATGCGAGTTTCAAACAAGCAAAAGCGACCTGCAAAGCAGGGCAGTCACGACCGGGTGCGAGTGCGTTGAGTTTGACAACTGCCAGATATATTGAACTGCCTGGCGCGCTGGCGGCCGGTTGCGAACGCATGGTCCATCCGGCCATCATCGGCCAGGGCGATCGCCTGCGCCAGCGCCGGTTCATCGGCATCATGCTTGCCGCTCCGTTCTTCGCCGCCGGTGCGGCGGTGACACTGGTCACCTCGGGCATGGGCGCCGCCGTCACCGTCGCAGCCATTTTCGCCGCCTTCGGTCTTTGCTGGTTCGCCGCCTTGCTGGTGGCGGCGTCAGGCAAGATGACGCTGGCAGCCCAGGTTGCCCTTGCCGCCGGCGGTCTTGCGCTTGCCGGCGCCGTCGCGGCAGCAGGCGGCCTGGCGTCGCCGGTTGCGCTGCTGGCCCTGGCACTGCCATTCGAGGCCTGGTGGATCGGCGGTTCAAAGCGCGCGGCACTTTGGGGCGGCCTCTCGGCCTTGGCCGCAATGCTGCTGCAGCCCTTTGTCGCCTCTGTCGTCCCGCTCGGCGGGGCGCAAGTCGCGGCGTGGCACTGGCTGCTGCCGCTCGCCTGGGGCCTGACGCTGGTTCCCCGGCTCGCAGCCCTAGGCGATGCCGCACGCGCGCAGCCCGCGCTGCTTCCAAACGACCGCATTGAAGACATGATCGACGCCGTTGTCCTGCATGTCGCCCGGCATGGCGAGGTCCTGGATGCCTCGGCCAAGGCGCGCACCATCCTGAAGCTGCCGCCGGAACTGCTTTTCGGCGCCGGGCTGTTCGACCGCATCCACCTGTCCGATCGCGTCGCTTATCTCAGCGCGCTTGCCGACATGCGCGATGGCGCCCTGGCGCGCCGGCTCGATCTTCGGGTAAGGCTGCCGCAGGACGGCAGCGCCTCGACGGCCGACAATTACCGGCCATTCCAGCTCGAACTGGTGCGGGCCGAAGGGCAGCAGGAGACCTTCACCCTGCTGCTGCGCGAGAACGACGAGACTGCCGAATTGCGCGACGAGCTTGCTGCCGCCAATGAGGCCGCAGCGTCGGCCGAGGTGGCGAAGGGCCGCTTCCTGGCGGTCGTCAGCCACGAGCTTCGGACGCCGCTCAACGCCATCATCGGTTTTTCCGACATGCTGCTGCATGAGATGTTCGGCGGCTTCAAGGACCCGCGCCAGAAGGAGTATGTCGGCCTGGTGAAAGAGTCGGGCCAGCATCTGCTTGCCGTCGTCACCTCAATCCTTGATGTCTCGAGGATCGAGGCCGGCGCCTACGCGACCGAGCCCGAACCGTTCCGCTTCATCGAAGCGGTCGAGATGTGCCAGTCGATGATGCAGCTGCAGGCGAATGCCAAGAACATCGGTCTCCAGGCGCAGATTGCGCCGGACGCCGGGGAGATCAATGCCGACCGTCGTGCCGTGCAGCAGATCCTGATCAACCTCGTCTCCAATGCGGTCAAATTCACGCCCGATGGCGGCGATGTCGTCGTCGGCGCCAAGCGGATCGGCTCGCGGCTGCATTTCTGGGTCAGGGACACCGGCATCGGCATCGCCGAGGAAGATTTTGTCAATCTCGGCAAGCCGTTCATGCAGGTCCAGAACGACTATACGCGCCGCTTCGAGGGCACCGGGCTCGGCCTGTCGCTGGTCAAGGGCCTGGTGGCGCTGCACGACGGCACGATGTCGATCGAAAGCATGCCTGGCGAGGGGACGACGGTCACGATCAGCCTGCCGGTGAACGGGCCGAAGAGGAGCGCGACCGACAGGAACGGCGTGCTGCCGATGTCCGCGACCAGGACGAAAGGCGACGCGAAAGGGGACAGGAATGGCTCGCTCCGCAAAACAGCCTAAGGCGGTCAAGCGCCGCAGCGGCGCGTTCGAGGCCGGCGCGATTGCGCTCGGCGGCGCGATCTCGCGCAATCCGGTCCTGGTCGGCGGGTCGACCGCCTTCCTGGTGACGCTGTTCTACGTTTCCGCCAACGCGCTGTGGTACCAGCCGTTTCCGCATGCCGGCGCCTTCTTCGCCACCCGCAGCATCGAGGGTTTTCCGCACCCCGGCGCGGACGAACCCGAAACCACCATCAACATCCTGCGGCCCGGCCCGGCACCGGTCAAAAGCGACCCGACCGTCGAGCAGGTCCAGGGCATCCTGAAGGATCTCGATTTCTACACGGGAACGGTCGACGGCATTTCCGGGCCGAATACCCAAAAGGCGATCCAGGCCTACCAGCAGAAAGTTGGCCTGCCGGCCTCCGGTGAGATCGACGCCGTGCTGCTCGACCAGCTCGGCGCCAAGCAGACCACAGCTGGCATCCCGCATCCGCTGCCGCGGCCCGTGGATATGGCCGTCGCTCGAGTTGCCGCGCCCGAGGCCGCGCCTGCGCCCATCCCGGTTTCCGCGCCGGTATCCGCCCAAGCGCCCGATGCCCGCATCGTCAAGATCCAGGCCGGCCTGAAGGCATTCGGCAATGACGACATGCAACTCGACGGCGTCGTCGGCGCCCGCACCAAGGCGGCGATCAAGGAATTCCAGTCGCTGTTCGGCCTGCCGGAAACGGGCGAGCCCGACGAGGTCGTCTACGTCAAGATGCGCGAGATCGGCCTGACCAATTGAGTGGTCAAGACGACCGCTCGCGGATAGCCGAAAATCCGGCTAAGACGCCGCGCATGTCCTCCGGAGCCTCGTCATGCGCGTAACCACCGAGTTTTGGGTGTCGGCCCTGCTGCGCCGTGTCTTCGGCGCCGGCGGCTTTGCGGCCGTCGTCAAGCGCGGCGCGACCGAGGCCGGCGCTGTCTTCGTGCTCTCCCGCGGCAGGCTGGGCGACGTCTCCCTGTTCGGCCCGGCGCCGCAGACGAGCTACGATTCGGACAAACCGGATGATCGCTTTTTCACGCTGCTCGGCGCCGGCGACGATGCCGCCGCGCTTGACGCCAGGCTTGAGCGGGAGAAAAAATTCGATCCCGACATCTGGGTGGTCGAGATCGAGGCCGGAACGGTTTCCGTCGAGGAGCTTCTCTCCGTCAAGACGCCTTGAGGCTGGCCCCTAAGCTGGCTTTGTCGACGTCCGGCGCTTGGTCGCCATTCGCGGCGACAGGGGTGTTGCCGCGCACCGCTCGCGACAATGTTTCGGCCTTCCAGCCGCGCACCTTGTCGAGCGCCGCCTCGTGGTGCAGCAGCCGGTAGCGGTCGAGGAAGATGCGGATCGCCTGCGGGTGCGGAAACTCCCGGGGGTAAACCGCGACCACGATCAGGAATGCCCTGTCCTCACTGAGGTCGAGCGCCCGCAGCGCGGCGAGCAGCGAGACATAGCTCGAATGCTCGGTCAGCGACCGCGCCGTCGAGAAGTCGATGTCGAGCGCGTCGGCAAGCGCGGTCTGGAAGAAGGCGGCCTTGCCGGTCAGCGCCGTCTCGCGCAGCTTGCTGTAAGTTGCTAAGCCGACGAAGGGATTGACCGATGTCGCCTCGCCCTCGGCGAGCATCATCGAGCGCAGGCGGCGCCTGGCGGTTTCGGCGGCGCTGCCGGGCAGTTTTGGTGCGCTGGGAGCGGCGGCAGCGGCTTCGGCGTCGGCGCCCGCCACGTCGGCGATCGGCTCGGGCTGCCGCACGCGCACCAGGGTCGGCTTTTCCAGCGCCTTGATCAACTGCGCGATGGTCGGGTTCAAATCCTTGCGGCGGGCAATGGCGCGCGCATGCGGCAGGCCGTGGCGGCCGATCAACGCGATCAGGTCGATGTCGCCCAGCGCCCGCGAACGGACGAGCAAGGGCGCGCAGACATCGACCGGCTCCTCGCAAAGCCGCCGCACCAGGGCGGCCGGCACATATTCGCATTCGGACAGGGCGGCGGCGACATAGCGGCGCGATTCGACCGGTACGCTGTCGAACAGCGGCAGCGTCAGATCCTCGAGCTGGGCGATCTCGCGGCGCGACGGGCGGGTCAGCGAGCAGAACGCCGACACGGCGGCGCGAAACAGCCTTTCGGCTTTTCCCGATTCCGTCCGTATGGCGATTTGCCTGAAATCCGAAGCTGACACGGAAGATACGCCCGACACTCGACACAACCCGGACCATGCTCAACCGCAACTATGTCGGTTTCGCGCAAGGCCTGGAACAAACATCAAATTAGCCGCGATCCGTTAGCGCTCCGTTAACCCTCTGCCGGCCTTAATCACATTTGGAGGCGTTGCGTTGTGCTCCGGGGCAACCGAGAGGAATACGCGAACCATGGGCATGGTACTGTCTTTCGTGCCGCGATCGGCACCAGTCAATCGAGCAGTTCAGGACACCGGTACGCCGGCGGCGGTGATCATTTTTCCCGGCGTCCGCTACGAGCATCCGCCATTGGCGGGCCAGGCGCGACCGGCGGACCAGCCGGGCACACCACGGACGCCCGTTCCGCACCACTGAATTTGCTGGTCGTCGGGGTGAGGTCAGTAGTCCTGCAGTTCGCAGGAGCTCTGGTCCAGGAACTGCGACACAACCGGCTTCCAGCTGTCGTCAGGCACCAAGGCGCGGATGACGAAGATGCCTTCCTCGATCGGCGCCTCGACGAAGATCGCCCCTTGCAGGTCTTCGGGAAGCTCCCTGCGCACGTCGATCATCTGTGCCGGCGTCAGCACCACGGTGTCCAGCTTGTTGCCGGTCGCCGTGCGGTCGTTGAATGAATAGAAATTGTGGCCGTTGCGGTCATAGACCGACACCGACCAGAACGGCACGCTGCCCGGCGCCTTGATCCGCACCACGCCTTCGGCAAGGTCGAAGCGGCAGGCGGCGGCGTAAAACAGCGGATCCACCGACTTCACCACCGGCGCGCCGCCCGCCTCGGCATCCAGCCTGGTCATCTTGTAGAGGTCGGACGCCATCGCCAGCCGTGACCAGGCATCGCGCTCGGTAAATTCCGGCACCAGCAAAAGCACCACGATGTGGACGATGCCGGCGCCGAGCAGGCCGAGCAGGATGGCGTGCAGCAACCTACGCATTGCAGCCAGCCTTGACGATCCGGGGCAGCGACACGTCGGAAAGGCCGGTGCTTGAGGCAATCGGCGTGTCGTAGAAGGTGAGCACGAAATACATCCGGCCAAAACCTTCGGTCAGAAGCCAGTTGCCGGGGGCCGGACGGTTGCCGACGGCGATGATCACCGAATTGTCGGGCTGACGCAGCACCTGGTAGGATTGCAGCGCCGCCAGCCTCGGCTTGCCGGTGTCGACCACGCCGAGCGATTGATCCGCGGCATAGAGCGTCCAGAACCGGGCGGTCGGGAAACTGCCTTCGATCCTGTAGTCGCATTGCCGCTGAAGCTCATCGCCGGCCGCATCGCGTTCGGCGATGAAGGACAAGCCTTCCGCCTTGCCGAGCGCCAGCACGCCCTCGCGCGCCACGCGCGCCTTCGAATAGGGGTCGGCATCTTGCGTGCCGATCTCGGGGAAGGCGGTCCATTGGCCGATGCTGATCGCGCCGACGCCGCTCTGCGCCTGCAGCGCATACCAGACGCTGCCGCCGCCGAGGCCGATGGCTATGGCAAGCGAAAGCAGCGTGAAAAAGGCGGTCTTGAGCATGAAGAACCGGGACGAGAGAATTATCGTTCGGGGATATAGCGGGGCAGGCCACAGAGCAAGCAGCGCTGTGGAATCAAAGCGCCGACAGGGTCTCCGGTGTCTGCGGCGAGCCGAGCACGGGCGCTGTCTGGAACACCTTGGTCATCTCGCGCAGCGTCTGTGTCGTGCGGCTGGACAACACCGCCGGGCGCTCGGCCGCGGCATCGGCGGCTGCCTGATCGGCGTTTTTCTTCTCCGCTTCCTCGGCTTTGGCCGCGATCTCTTCGTCGACGAAGGGCTTGTCTAGGCCGGGGATCGGCTTCAGGTCGATATTCTGGTGCGCGTAGACCATCAGCCGCTGCCACACCATCGCCGGCAGCGTGCCGCCGGTCATGTTGCGGGTCGGGGTGAAGTCGTCATTGCCGAGCCAGACGGCAGCCGTGTAATTGCCGGTGAAGCCGACGAACCAGGCGTCGCGGTAGGATTGCGTCGTCCCCGTCTTGCCAGCGACGACGATGTTGGGCAGCTGCGCGCGCCGCGCGGTGCCGATCGCCGGCACCGCAGCCAGCATGGTGTTCATGTATTTCAAAGCCTGTTCCGACAGAACCCGATGCGGCGCCGGCGCATCCTTGGCAAAGTCGTAGACGACATCGCCGGTGCGGGTGACGAGCTGGGTGATGCCGTGCCGCGAGCCGGCGAAGCCGTTCTGCGCGAACACGCTGTAGCCCGTCGCCTGGTCCATGACCGTCATGCCCGATGTGCCGAGCACCATGGTCTTGTGCGACTCCAGCGGCGATTCCACGCCGAATGATTCGGCCATCGCCTTGATCGGGCCGATGCCGAGATAGTCCTTGGCCAGCCGTACCGGCACGGTGTTGATCGATTTGGCGATCGCCGTGATCAGCGTCACATAGCCGGCCGAGCCGCCATTGTAATTGTGCGGTGACCAGCCGCCCCAGCTGATCGGCCCGCCTGAGACGACGGAGTCCGGGGTGAACCCGTGCTCCATGGCGGTGGCGTAGACGTAAGGTTTGAACGAGGAGCCGGTCTGGCGCAGCGCCTTGGTGGCGCGGTTGAACTGGCTTGCGCCATAGTCGCGGCCGCCGACAATGGCGCGTACCGCGCCATTGGTCTCGATCACTACAACGGCGCCCTCGGTGACGTTGTATTCCTTGCCGAACTGGCGGAGATGGAATTCGACGGATTCCTCCGCCGCTTTCTGGATGTTGGCGTCGAAAGTGGTGTGGGCGACCAGCGAATGCTGGCCGGGCTTGGCGATTTTCTTGACCTCATCGAAGGCCCAGTCGAGGTAATAATCCGGGCTCTTCTGCTCGCCGCGGTCGACGATCTCGGCTGGATGCAGCCTTGCCTGCAGCACCTGGCCTTCGGTCATGAAACCGGAATCGACGAGGTTCGACAGCACCACATTGGCGCGAGCACGGGCGGCGGGCAGGTTGATGTGCGGGGCGTATTTGGTCGGCGCCTTGAACAGGCCGGCCAGCATCGCCGCCTCGGCGAGGTTCAGATCCTTGACGCTCTTGCCGAAATAGAAATCCGCCGCCGCCTCGATGCCGAACGTGCCGCCGCCCATATAGGCGCGGTCGAGATAAAGCTGCAGGATCTCCTTCTTCGACAGATTGGCCTCCAGCCACAGCGACAGGAAGGCTTCCTTGATCTTGCGTTGGAAGGTCCGCTCATTCGACAGGAACAGGTTCTTGGCCAGCTGCTGGGTGATGCTGGAGCCGCCCTGGACGACGGAATTGGCCCGCACATTCTCGAAGATGGCGCGCGACAGGCCGAGCACGTCGATGCCGTAGTGCTCGAAGAAGCGCCGGTCCTCGGTCGCCAGCACTGCTTTGATGACATGGTCCGGCATCTCGTCGACAGGCACGGAATCGCGCTGGATGATGCCGCGCTGGCCAATCTCGTTGCCGTAGCGGTCGAGGAAGGTGACGGCGAAATCGCCCTGACTGCGCCAGTCGCCGGTGGTGATCTGGAAGGCCGGCATCGCGAGTGCGAGCAGCACGACGACGCCGCCGGCGCCCATCGTAAAACCTTCGCTCAGCACCTCGATGATGCCGCGTCGCCAGCCGGTGACTCGGAAGCGCCGCGAAAAAATGGTCGCCGATTCCCAGAACTGGCCGGCCTTGAAGCCGATTTCGTAGAGCGAGGAATCGATCCACGCGTCCACCGCCAGCAGTGCGGCGGCGATCGGACCTCTTCGTCTTGGACGTCGTTCTAAAGGACTGGCCATTCCCGAAACTCACCCAACCCACCTGAGAACCGCAAGCGGGCAATTTCAGGGCGGGCATACCCGGCGAAGACTATTCTTCCATTTCAGCCCGGCTCACAAGGGCAGCCAGGCCACACCGCACGGTTTGTTGAGCGCCGCCCGGATCGTGACGCTGGAGGTCGACGCCGTCGATGCCGACGCCAGTGGCTTCGAGCCAGTCTGGCACAAGGGCCGGCGCGTCGGCTTCGTCGCCTCAGCCGGCTATGGCTACACAATAGGCAAAAGCGTCGCGCTGACGTTGCTGGGCGACGAATTCGCCGGGGAGGGGACCGCGCTTTGGGTGCACATTGTCGGCGTCGAGCGGCCGGCGCGAATTATTCCGGCCTCGCCATACGACCCCGAGGGCAGGCGATGCGGCAATGAGGAGTTTTGGCCATGGTCGATGACATTATAAGGGAGACCAGGCGCGAGCGCCGGCGCGGGCACACCGGTGAGGCCGGCAGCGGGTCAAGCCGCCACCCGAACTATCGCTCGCTCAAGAACCCGTTCCTGCCGCAGCCGGTGTTTTCGGACGACCAGGTCGCGGCCATCCACGACACGGCGTTGCGCGTGCTGGAAGAGCTCGGCATCAAGGTGCTGCTGCCGGAGGCACGGGCGATCTACGCCAAAGCCGGTGCGCTGGTCGACGAGGACAGCCAGATGGTGCGCATCGGCCGCGATATTGTCACTGCGGCACTGGCCTCGGCGCCGAAATCCATCCGGGCGCTGGCGGGCAACCGTAGCCGCGATCTCATGCTGGAGCTCGGCTCGATGACGTTCCTGGCCGGAGCCGGGGCGCCCAACGTCACCGATCTCGAACGCGGACGGCGTCCGGGCACGCTCGCCGCTTTCGAAGAACTGACCAAGCTTGTTCAGAATTTCGACGTGCTGCATATGCTCGGCCCCTGGATCGAGCCTCAGGATGTCGACAACCGTTTGCGCCACTATGCCGTCAACCGTGCGCAGCTGACCCTGTCGGACAAGTTTCCCTTCGTCTTCGCCCGTGGCACGCCGCAGGTCGAGGACGGGTTCGAGATGATCAGGTTGGCGCGCGGCCTCTCGCAGGACGAGTTCCTTGCCGGCGTCCATTGCTATACCGTCATTAACACCAATTCGCCGCGCCAGCTCGATATCCCGATGGCGCAGGGCATCATCGACTTCGCCAAGGCCGGCCAGGTGTCCATCATCACGCCCTTCTGCCTGGCCGGCGCCATGGCGCCGATCACCGTCGCCGGCGCATTGACGCTGCAGCATGCCGAGGCGCTGGCTGGTCTCGCGCTGGCGCAGATGGTGCGGCCGGGCGCACCGGTGGTTTACGGATCCTTCTCCTCCAATGTCGACATGAAGTCCGGCGCACCGGCCTTCGGCACGCCCGAGCACGTCAAGGCGACGCTGGGCGCCGGCCAGCTGGCGCGCTTCACCGGCCTGCCTTGGCGGTCCGGCGGCGGCAGTGCGGCCAACATTTCCGATGTGCAGGCGGCGCACGAGACGCAGTTCGCGCTGTGGGGCTCGGTGCTTGCCGGCGCCACCGTCTGCATCCATGCCGCGGGCTGGCTGGAGGGTGGCCTCAGCGTCTCCTACGAGAAGCTGATCACCGATATCGAGGCATTGCAGACGGTTGCCGAACTCTGCGCTAGGACCCCCGGCGACGAGGATTCTATCGGCTTCGAGGCGATCGCCGAAGTCCAGCCGGGCGGGCATTTCTTCTCCGCCGGCCACACCATGACGCGCTACCGCACCGCCTTCTACGAGCCGCTGGTCGCCGACTGGTCGAATTTCGGCAGCTGGACGCAGTCCGGTTCGAAGTCGGCCACCGAGCGCGCCACCGGCATCTGGAAGCGGACGCTGGCCGAGTTCCAGCCGCCGGCGTCGGCCGTTGCCACATCCGATGTGCTCGACGAGTTCATTGCCCGCCGCACCGAAGAGGGCGGAGCGTTGCCGATGTCGTGAGGTTGGCAGCCGTCACATCGGCCGCTTGTCGCCGGTCTTCGACGGCTCGCGGCCAATCGGCCCGGCATCGGCCTGCGTGTGCTTGTCGGCGGCGATCCGGCGGATGCGATCGAAGCGGCTCTCCTCCGCCGGCTTGGTCGCGGATACAGCGTTTGGCTTCGGGGCAAATGTGATCATCTGTCGATCTCCCTGTCGTTGCTGACTGGTCTTGACTGACTGACGGAAATTCCTGGCTCGCCGGGGAAATGTCCCCGGCAGCCTGTTCTGATTTATGCCCGCCCAGATTCCCAGGCGGGCAATTTTCGGGCGATGGTCAGTAGCCGCCCATGCCGCCACCGCCGCCCGCAGGCGCCGCATCCTTGGCCGGAACGTCGGTGATCATCGCTTCGGCGGTGATCAGAAGCGCTGCAATCGAGCCGGCATCCTGCAGTGCGGTGCGCACCACTTTCGCCGGATCGACGATGCCCGCCTTGATCATGTCGACATAGACCTCGTTCTGGGCATCAAAGCCCTGATTGTGGTCCTTGCTGTCGGACAGCCTGCCGACGACGATCGAGCCTTCGACACCGGAATTCTCGGCGATCTGGCGGATCGGCGCTTCGAGTGCCCTGAGCACGATCGAAATGCCTGCCGTCACATCGTCATTGGCGCCAGTCAGCCCGGCCAGCGCCGATCTGGCGCGCAGAAGCGCCACGCCACCGCCGGGCACGATGCCTTCTTCCACCGCCGCGCGCGTCGCATTCAGCGCGTCGTCGATGCGGTCCTTCTTTTCCTTCACTTCAGACTCGGTGACGCCGCCGACGCGGATCACGGCGACGCCGCCGGCGAGCTTGGCCAGCCGCTCCTGCAGCTTCTCCTTATCGTAATCGGACGTGGTCTCCTCGATCTGGCCCTTGATCTGCGCGATGCGCGCCTGGATGGTCGCCTTGGTGCCGGCGCCGTCGATGATCGTGGTGGTGTCCTTCTCGATCAGTACGCGCTTGGCGCGGCCAAGCATCTCGATGGTGACGTTTTCGAGCTTGATGCCGAGATCCTCGGAAATCATCTGGCCCGATGTCAGCACGGCGATGTCTTCCAGCATCGCCTTGCGGCGATCGCCGAAGCCCGGCGCCTTGACGGCCGCGACCTTGAGGCCGCCGCGCAGCTTGTTGACGACCAGCGTCGCCAGTGCTTCGCCTTCGACGTCTTCCGAGATGATCAGCAACGGCCTGCCGCTCTGCACCACTGCTTCGAGGATCGGCAGCATCGCCTGCAGATTGCCGAGCTTCTTCTCGTGGATGAGCACGTAAGGCTCTTCCAGTTCGACGCGCATCTTGTCGGCATTGGTGACGAAATAGGGTGAGAGATAGCCGCGGTCGAACTGCATGCCTTCGACGACGTCGAGTTCGGTGTCGGCGGTCTTGGCCTCCTCGACGGTGATGACGCCGTCATTGCCGACCTTGTCCATCGCCTTGGCGATCATGGCGCCGACGCTGGCATCGCCATTGGCGGCGATGGTGCCGACCTGCGCGATCTCGGCCGACGACTTGACCTTCTTGGCCTTCGCCTTGATGTCCTTGACCACGGCGGCGACAGCCTGGTCGATGCCACGCTTGAGGTCCATCGGGTTCATGCCCGCGGCAACCAGCTTGGCGCCTTCGCGCAGGATCGATGCGGCCAGCACCGTGGCGGTGGTGGTGCCGTCACCGGCGAGGTCGTTGGTCTTCGAAGCCACTTCGCGCACCATCTGCGCGCCCATGTTCTCGAACTTGTCAGCAAGCTCGATTTCCTTGGCCACCGTCACACCGTCCTTGGTGATGCGCGGCGCGCCATAGGCCTTGTCGATGATGACGTTGCGGCCCTTGGGGCCGAGCGTGACCTTCACCGCATTGGTGAGGATCTCGACGCCGCGCAGCATGCGGTCGCGCGCGTCGGTGGCGAATTTGATTTCCTTGGCAGACATTTTTTTCAATCCCGTTGGTGTGGTGAAGCAAGCGGCTCGCCGGAGCCTGGCAAAGCCAGGCCGGTCAGGCAGCCTTCTTGGCTTTGACGCTCTTCTCGGTGACGACCGTCCCGCTCTTGCCGATAGCGGCCGTCTCGCTCTTGTCGATGACGCCCATAATGTCGGCTTCCTTCATGATCAGCAGGTCCTCGCCGTCGATCTTGACCTCGGTGCCCGACCATTTGCCGAACAGGATGAAGTCGCCGGCCTTGACGTCGAGCGGAACAAGCGCGCCGTTTTCGTCGCGTGCGCCCGGCCCAACGGCGATGACTTCGCCTTCCTGCGGCTTTTCCTTGGCATTGTCGGGAATGATGATGCCGCCCTTGGATTTGACATCGCCTTCGGCGCGCCGGATGACGACGCGGTCGTGGAGTGGCCGAAACTTCATGAGAACTTCTTTCTGGGGCCGGCATAGGCGACCGCGCCGTTCTTATAGGCGTGTTGGCACTCGATAGATAGGAGTGCCAAAAATTATTCGTGGCCAAAATTAAATATTAAAAAGTATTATGATGTCTGCCGGGTTCGAAACGTCGCGAGGCGCCTAGATATTTCGAAAAATTGAATTTCGAGGCCAAAGCGACTATTTATATCGTAAGTTCGATTTCACAATTTCAGGCACGAGGAGATTTATGCGATGGCCGAAGGCAATCAGAGCATCATGGAAAAAGCTGAAGCCCGCTTCATGGACAAGCAGAAGAAGACGGCCGAGCGCAACAAGGCAACCTCCGACTACATGTCCGAAGCGAGGGCCAGGGAGATCAAGACGGCAAGGCTCAGGGAATTGCGCCTGGCCAAGGAAGAGGCCGACCGCGTCGCGGAAGCCTTGAACCCGACACCGAAGAAGAAGCGGGCTACCGTCAAGAAAGCCGCCGCCGCGCCGAAGGGGGGCACGTCATGAGCCTGACATTCCCCAATCCAAGCCGCTTCTATGACGAGGCCGGCAAGCGCATCCGCTTTGTCGGCCATGACGGCATGTTCCAGATTTCCTTCTCCGTCGCAGCCGATGCCCTCTCGAAGGTGCCATCAGGGACGGCGACCGCGGAAGCCACCTATCTGGCGGCCTTCGACACCGCGTCCAGCTCCATCCATGACATTGCCAGCAAGGCCTACGCCCGCACCCGCAAGAGCATTTATGTGCTCACAGCCGCGGATTTCGGCTAGCGCGCGTTCGTCTTGCATCAGGGCGGCTGAGATCAGCGTGCGTCAGGACTTGCGGTCGGCTTTTGCCCGCCGCTTGACGTCCCGGCTGTTCAGGCGGTCGGCCATCGCTTCCGCATCCCGCAAATTCATGGCCACCATTACCTGTTGCTTAAGCTCGACAGGCTGGCCGGTGAAGATGTCGAAGATAGTCCAGCTCTCGGGCTCGTCCATGCGCAACGCGTAGCGGTTTGCCATATCGGCATCAGGCCCTTGACATGAAAAATGCCGCCGCCAGGATCAGGATTGTCCAGGCCACCACCGACAGCTTCAAGGCCAGGCCGCCATGCATTGAAAGTATCTCGCGCATGCGCAGGGCCACGGTGCTCTTCGACAGGGCGGGTGCTGCCGCAATCGCGACCGGGGGCTTGACGCCGAGCTTTCCAAAAGCCGGCAGCAGCGGTGGCGTTCGCATGAAATGACCTCGAATTGCCGGAGAAAACAGGGCTCCTCATAACACCCTTCTTGAAACTCCCCGCATGCCAAATAGAACCCGGTCCGTGAAAGGGCCATGCCGCCCGATTCGCCGCCTTCCATCAGGCGGATCGTCATCTGGCGAAATCCGTGCAACGCGGTTAGGTTGCGCGCGAAACTGAGGTTGTTCAAAGCGTGACAGGCGAACGGAGACGACGATGACGGCGCCCGGCGATTTGCTGCAAGCCTTGTTCATGAGATTGAAGAGCGATGCCTCGCTGACGGCGCTGCTCGGCGGCGCCGGGTTGCGCGAGCAGGCGGCCGACAGTGCCGCCTTCCCTTATGTGACCTATGGCAGGACCAGCGCATTCGATCTGGACACCGGCGCCGACAATGATGACGACCAGCTCATCACGCTGCATGTCTGGTCGAAGGCGCAAGGCGAGGCCGAGACGCGTCTGATCATGGACAGCATCCGGGCGCGCCTTGACGGCGCCGCTTTCGCCACCGGCTCGCGCGACCAGACCCGCCTGTCCCTGGAGTTCGCCGAGGCCCGCTACGACGAGGACCTGGCGCTCTACCACGGGGTGCTGCGGATACGCGCTCTCACCGAGCAAAGTGATTGAAGCAACCTAGATTTGCGCCTGAATCTCGGCCTTGTCGATGACTGACCACACCTCGCGGATGCGACCCTCTCCGAATTCGTAGAAAACATTCTCAGCGAACGACACGCGCTTGCCGTTCACCGGCAGGCCGAACAGCACGCCCTTGGGATGACAGTCGAAATGCAGGCGCGCCGCCACGCGCGGCGGCTGGCAGACCAGCAGTTCGATGTTGAAGCGGAGGTCGGGAATCGCCTCGAAATCGCCTTCGAGCATACGGCGATAACCCGACAGGCCGAGCATTTCGCCATTGTGCTGCACCTCGTCGCCGACAAAGTCTCCAAGTTTCGCCCAGTCCTGGGCATTCAGGCAAGCGATATAGCCCCGGTAAAGGTCGGCAAGGTCTTTATCCGTCATGGCGCCCTCCGATGATTTGGCGTTTCCCGCGCTATTTAGGGCGGCCTTCAGAATGGTCTCGCCTTGACCTGTTCCCAATCTGGCTGCGAATTGAGAACCTGCGCGCAAAAACCATAGCCGCGCAGCCGGTTTTCCGGTTATGAATCCATTGCCCGGTCTGAGGGACTGGGCGGTAGGATCGCATTCATTCGTTGCGCGCGCAGGGGGTATTGCGGGGATGGATTTTCACCCGTTCACCGTTCATTTCACGTTCAGCACAGTTGCGTTACAACGCCGACCATGAAAACGCTTCGCTCTCATGTCAGAACCGCGATACTGGCGCTCACAGCGGCCGGCCTGTTGGCGTCGCAAGCGACGCCGGCAGCCGCGGCGGATTGCTACGCGATCGGCCAGCAGGTTGCCGAGCAGAATGGCGGCACGCTGGCCAAGGCTTCGCAGACGACGCGTGGCGGCCAGGAGGTCTGCGTCATCGTCGTGCTTGTGCCGGGCAAGGACGGCCAGCGTCCGCGCCGTTCCGAGATCGTCGTCCCGGCGAACTGATCCAATCTTCCCTCTTGCAGGGCTCGTTTCCCAGACCACCGGAATCGGCCTATAGCTGACACATCAACAGGCCTGACCGATCATGCGCGTACTCGTCGTAGAAGATGACAAGGATCTCAACCGGCAGCTGGCCGACGCGCTGGTCGATGCCGGCTATGTCGTCGACCGCTCCTATGACGGCGAGGAGGGGCATTTCCTCGGCGACACGGAGCCCTACGATGCCGTCGTGCTCGACATCGGCCTGCCGCAGATGGACGGCATCAGCGTCGTCGAGCGCTGGCGCCGCAACGGCCGCAAGATGCCGGTGCTGATCCTGACAGCGCGCGACCGCTGGAGCGACAAGGTGTCGGGCATCGATGCCGGCGCCGACGACTATGTCACCAAGCCGTTCCACATCGAGGAGGTGCTGGCCAGGGTGAGGGCGCTGATCCGCCGCGCCGCCGGCCATGCCTCGTCCGAGCTCACTTGCGGGCCGCTGCGCCTCGACACCAAGGCCTCCAAGGCCGATGTCAACGGCGTGCCGCTGAAGCTGACCTCGCATGAGTTCCGCCTGCTGGCCTATCTGATGCACCATATGGGCGAGGTGGTGTCGCGCACCGAGCTGGTCGAGCATCTTTACGACCAGGATTTCGACCGCGATTCCAACACCATCGAGGTCTTTGTCGGCCGGCTGCGCAAGAAGATGGGCATCGACATGATCGAAACCGTGCGCGGCATGGGCTATCGCATGCGTGAGCCGGAGGCGTAAGGCGGAACCGCTCCCCATACCAGCAAGGAAGCCTTTTTCGGCGCGGCTCTGGCCGCGCTCGCTGGCCTTCCGCGTCATCGGCTTTTCCACGATCTGGGCGATCCTCACCCTGATCGTCATCTTCACTCTGATCACCACGCTCTACCGCCAGGCCAGCGAGCGCGGCTTCGACAGCCTGCTGTCGGCGCATCTGTTCAATCTGATCGGCTCGGTCGGCGTTTCCGAATCCGGCCAGCTCACCGGTGCTCCCGACCTTGGCGACCTGCGCTTCTCGGAGCCGAATTCGGGCTGGTACTGGTCGGTGGAGCCGGCTTCCGAAGGTGTGCACGGCAACCTTCATTCGTCCTCGATGACCACGACGATCCCGTCGCCGACCGTCGCCGAGGTGCCGTTCAATTCGAGCTTCCAGCGCAGCTACTCCACCGACGGTATCGGCGACGAGCAGCTCGAAGTGTTCGAGAGCGAATTCGTGCTCGATGCCAAGAACCGCGCCGCGCGCTTCCGCGTGATGGGCAACAAGACCGAGCTCGAACAGGAGATCGCCACCTTCCAGGGCCGATTGCTGACCTATCTCAGCCTGTTCGGCGTCGGCATGATCGCCATCAATGCGATTGCTATCCTGCTCGGCCTCCAGCCCTTGCGCCGGGTTCGCAACGCGCTTGCCCAGGTGCGCGAAGGCACGGCGCAGCGGCTCGATGGCCGGTTTCCCGCCGAGATCGAGCCGCTCGCCAACGAGACCAATGCGCTGATCGAAAACAACAAGCGCATCGTCGAGCGCTCGCGCACGCAGGTCGGCAACCTCGCCCATTCGCTGAAGACGCCGCTCGCAGTTTTGATCAACGAGGGCCGGGCGCTCGGCGGCGCCAAGGGCCAGCTCATCGCCGACCAGGCCGCCTCGATGCAGAAGCAGGTCGACCATTATCTGCAGCGGGCTCGGGTCGCCGCGCAGCGCGACAGCGTCGTCTACCGCACGCCGGTGACCCCGCTGGTGCAGCGCATGGTGCGCGTGCTGCAAAAACTCAAGCCTGATGTCAGCCTGTCGCTTACGCTGCCGGCGGCCGACATCGTCTTTGCTGGCGAGCGCGAGGATTTGGAGGAACTGCTCGGCAACCTTCTCGACAATGCGATGAAATGGGCGAAGAGCACTGTTGCCGTATCCGTCACGCCGGCCGCAGCCGGCCTGTTCGAGCTATCGATCGAGGATGACGGTCCCGGCATCCCCGAGGACAAGGCCCGCGATGTCTTGAAACGCGGCCGGCGCCTCGACGAGACAAAGCCGGGAACCGGGCTCGGACTTGCCATCGTTGCCGACCTCGTCAACGAGTATGGCGGGGCGCTGGCGTTGGAACGCTCCACGATGGGCGGGCTGAAGGCGGTTGTGCGCTTGCGGAGCTTGCAATGATGTACTGCCCAGGGCCAATCGACACGGCCGAATGCCTGTGTTATGGCGGCCCCTCGATTGCACAAAGGCCGTTAAAAACGGCCAAATTTCCGACAAATGTCAATAGTATGACGTCCTGACGCCCCCGATGACGCGGCCCCCAGCGCATCCCGTTCAAGAAAACCGGTTGTTGGCATGAAGATTCGCGTTGCGCTCGTTTCCGCACTGCTCGCTCTTTCCGGCTGCGGAACGCTGGGCAAGGGCAGTGGCCCGGATATCTCCATCACCACCCCCCCCGCGTCGCCTCCTTCAGGGGCCAAAGTCGCGACGACGATCATCTCGGCCATGGCCGGCGGGCTCGTCGGCGGATCGATCGGCAGCGGCCTGAACAGCACCGAGAAGCGCAAGGCGCTCGAGGCGGAATACAAGGCGCTCGAATATACGGCGAGCGGCCAGAAGGTGACGTGGAAGAGCGACAGTTCGGCTCATTCCGGCGAAGTCGTCGCGGCCCAGCCCTACCGCGTCGGCTCGCAGGATTGCCGCCAGTACACCCATACGGTGTTTACCGGCACGGCCGGCCAGACCGCGCGGGGCACCGCATGCCGCAACGCCGACGGCAGCTGGACGCCGCTGACCTGAACATTGGGCCGGGGTCGGAATCCCGTCAAAGCGTCGCAGCACCCTCATGTTGTGAGAGCAGGGCTCTCGCTCTATTGGAAGAACCATGCTGTTCTGGGTCATAGCCGCAATCCTCACGCTAGGCGCAAGCCTGACGGTGCTGCTGCCGCTGACCAGTGGCGGCAAGGACGCTCCGACCAGCAGCGACCACGACCTCGAAGTCTATCGCGACCAACTGGCCGAGCTTGAGCGTGACGCCGCGCGCGGGCTGATCCAGCCGGCGGAAGCCGAGGAGGCGCGCACTGAGATCGCCCGCCGCATCCTTCGCCTGGGAGATGTTGGTCAAGCCAATGTCGGTCAAGCCGATGCGCCTGGCACGCGGCAGCCGTCAAAGGCGGCAAGGCTGGTGGCAACGGCTGCGGTACTGGCGGTCCCTCTGCTCAGCTGGGGCCTTTACAGCCAGCTCGGCTCGCCGGATCTGCCGTCGCAGCCGCTTGCCGAACGGCTGGCCAAGAATCCGGCCGATAGTTCGGTCGACGAGTTGGTGGCGCGCGCCGAGGCCCATCTTGCCGCCAACCCTGGCGATGGACGCGGCTGGGACGTGCTCGCCCCGATCTATCTGCGCCTGCAGCGCTTTCCCGATGCCGTGACCGCCTATCGCAATGCCATCCGCCTCGATGGCGACACGGCTGCCCGCGAGGCCGGTCTCGGCGAAGCGATCGCCAATGCGGCCGGCGGCATCGTTTCGGCCGATGCGCAATACGCTTTCGAACAGGCGCTAAAACTCGACCCGGGAAACGCGAAAGCCTCGTTCTATTTGGCGATGGCGCTGGCCCAGGAAGGCCACATACCCGAGGCAACCACGGCTTGGCAGAAAATGCTCGATTCCCTGCCGCAGGATTCGCCATGGCGCGGAGCTGTCCAACAGGCACTGGCCGAGGCCGCCAACCGCAGCGTCGCGTCAGGAGAGCCCGCCAAAGGCCCCGACGCCGCAGCCGTCGATGCCGCCTCGTCGATGGCGCCGCAGGACAGGCAGGCCATGATCGAAACCATGGTCGCCGGCCTCGACGAAAAATTGCGGCAAAATCCGCGCGACACGGAAGGATGGATGCGGCTCATTCGTTCCTATGTTGTGCTGGGCAAGGCCGACCAGGCGCGCGACGCGCTGCATCGCGGTATTGCCGTGTTTGGCGCCGACAGTGAGGAAGCGAAGAAATTCACCGCCTTTGCCGCCTCGCTCGGCCTGACGGCGACGGAGTAGGACATGACGCGCAAGCAGAAGCGATTGTCGGTGATTGTCGGAGGTCTTGCCTTCCTCGGCGCCGCCACCGGGCTGACCTTCTATGCGTTGGGCCAGAAGGCCTCCTATTTCTATATGCCCGCCGATCTGACCACCGCCAGCTTGCAGCCGGGACAGCGCATCAGGCTCGGCGGCCTCGTCGAAAAGGGCACGGTCGTGCGCGGGCAGGGCGCGACGGTTGCGTTCTCGGTCACCGACACGCACAAATCGGTCAAGGTCAGCTATACCGGCATCCTGCCCGATCTGTTCCGCGAGGAGCAGGGCGTCATCACCGAAGGCAGCTTTGGCGCCGACGGCGTTTTCGTCGCCGACAGCGTGCTGGCCAAGCATGACGAGCGCTACATGCCCAAGGAAGTCGCTGACGGGCTGAAGGCCAAGGGCGTGTGGCAAGAGAGCAAGAGCCAGTAATGGTTGAGACCGGACACTTCGCGCTCGTCCTCGCCTTTGTGCTGTCGCTGGTGCAGACGCTGGTGCCGCTGATCGGCGCCCGTACCGGCAACCAGAGGCTGATGGCTGTCGGCGGTCCCGTCACGGTCACAGGCTTCGCGCTCACGGCGCTATCGTTCGCAGCACTCGCCGGCGCCTATGCAAGTTCCGATTTCTCGGTGGCGAGCGTGTGGGAAAACTCGCATTCGCTGCAGCCGCTGATCTACAAGATCACCGGAACCTGGGGCAATCACGAAGGCTCGATGCTGCTCTGGGTGCTGATCCTGACCTTCTTCGGTGCGCTGGTCGCTGTCTTCGGCTCCAACCTTCCGGCGACGCTGCGCGCCAATGTGCTGGCCGTGCAGGGGGCTATCGGCGCCACCTTCTTCCTGTTCATTCTGGCGACATCCAATCCGTTCACCCGGCTCAATCCGGCGCCGATCGAGGGCCGCGATCTCAACCCGGTCCTGCAGGATCTTGGCCTCGCCATCCATCCGCCGCTGCTCTATCTCGGCTATGTCGGGTTCTCCATCTGCTTTTCCTTCTCGGTCGCCGCCCTCATCGAAGGCCGCATCGATGCCTCCTGGGCGCGCTGGGTGCGGCCGTGGACGCTGGTCGCCTGGATGTTCCTCACCGGCGGCATCGCGATGGGCTCCTACTGGGCCTACTACGAGCTCGGCTGGGGCGGCTTCTGGTTCTGGGATCCGGTCGAAAACGCCTCCTTTATGCCGTGGCTGGCCGGCACGGCTCTTCTGCATTCGGCGATCGTCATGGAGAAGCGTTCGGCGCTCAAGATCTGGACGCTGCTGCTTGCCATCCTCACCTTCTCGCTGTCGCTGCTCGGCACCTTCCTGGTGCGCTCCGGCGTGCTGACCTCGGTGCATGCTTTCGCCACCGATCCGACCCGCGGCATCTTCATCCTGTGCATTTTGACGCTGTTCATCGGCGGCTCGCTGGCCCTGTTTGCGCTGCGCGCCTCGCGGCTGACGGCCGGCGGCCTGTTCCACCCGATCTCGCGCGAAGGCGCACTCGTCCTCAACAATCTGTTCCTGACCACGGCCACGGCCACCGTGCTGGTCGGCACGCTCTATCCGCTGGCGGTCGAAGCGCTTTCGGCCGGCAAGATCTCAGTCGGCGCCCCCTTCTTCAACCTGACATTCGGCCCGCTGATGGTGCCGCTGCTGGTCGTGGTTCCGTTCGGGCCGCTGCTAGCCTGGAAGCGCGGCGACCTCTATGCCGTCGCTCAGCGCCTGATGGCGGCTTTCGGCGCCGCTCTCCTGGCGATGCTGGTCACGGGGCTGTTCATCGACGGCGCGTCGGTGTTCGCCGCCCTTGGTGTCGGCCTCGCCTGCTGGCTGGTCTGCGGCGCGCTTACCGACCTCGCCGTCAAGTCCGGCTTTGGCAATGTGTCGCCCGCCATCATGCTGCGCCGTTTCGCCGGCCTGCCGCGTTCGGTGTTCGGCACTGCACTTGCCCATCTCGGCCTCGGGCTGACGACGCTCGGCATTGTCGGCACGCTGTGCTTCGGCACCGAAAGGATACTGTCGATGCATGCCGGCGAGAGCGTCGAACTCTCCGGCCACACGCTGCGTTTCGACGGCCTCTTCCCGGCGCAGGGTCCGAATTACAGCGAGCAGCGCGGCCGCTTTTCCCTGATCGGCGCCGGTGGCGGCGTTTCAGCCGAGATCACCTCGGCCAAGCGCTTCTTTCCGGTGCGGCAGACGACGACGACCGAATCCGGCATCGAGACGATCGGCTTCAGCCAGCTCTATCTGTCGCTGGGCGATGAAGGCACCGATGGATCCGTCGTGGTGCGCCTGTGGTGGAAGCCGCTGGTGACGCTGATCTGGGGCGGAGCTCTGGTGATGATGGCGGGAGCCGCAATGTCGCTGCTCGACCGTCGCCTGCGGGTTGGCGCACCCTCGCGCCGCCGCAAGCAGGCAGCCTCCATGCCGTCGGCAGGCGCGCCGTGAGCACCAGGTTCTCGTTGGCCTCGCTCACCCTGCTTCTGGCGCTGCTGTTTGCCGGCGCGGCGCAAGCGGTGAAACCGGACGAGGTTCTCACCGATCCGGCGCTCGAGGCGAGGGCGCGGCTGCTGTCGGAAGGCCTGCGCTGCATGGTCTGCCAGAACCAGTCCATCGACGAATCCGATGCAGACCTCGCCCGCGACCTGCGCATCCTGGTGCGCCAGCGCCTGGTTGCCGGCGATACCGACCAGCAGGTGATGGACTATATCGTGTCGCGCTACGGCGAGTTCGTGCTGTTGAAGCCGCGCTTCAGCCCGCGCAACGCCTTGCTGTGGGGCACGCCGGTGCTTCTGCTTCTGGTCGGCGGCATTTTCATTGTGCTGACCACACGCTCCCGCCGCTCGTTGGCAACCAAGGCGCTGAGCGCCGAGGAACAGGCGGCGCTGGACAAGATGCTGAGCGACTAGCTCGGCCATTCCTCCAAAGGCCAGTCCCGCGACGTGTGGATGGCGCGCAGGATAACAATGCTCTGACGGCCGGCGACCAGGCGCAATTCATAGGCAATGATGTAGGGCAGGCGGCCGATGGGCTTCTCATAAGTGCCTGTTACCCGGCCAGGTCGGCCCGTCGCCATATCACCAAGGCCCCGGCCCATTTCACGGATACGGTCCGCGAGGCGTCGGGCGGCGGCAGGATTGTCCTGAGCGATAAAGGCAACTTGCTGCGTGAGATCGTCCAGCGCTTCTCGCGACCAGGTGACGAACCGCTTCACGCCTTGCCTGCGCGCCTGGCTTTCGCTGCTTCGATCACCGCGTCGAGCTCCGCCATGGCGTCGTCGTGGGGCACGACACGGCCAGCCTCTGCGTCGGCCATGCCACGTTTTATGCCTTCGATGATATCCAGCTCGCGATCGACATAGGCTGAGACCGCCTCGGCGGCGAGGAACGATTTACTACGCCTGGTATCGGTAGCGATCTGCTCCAGCTTCAGCTTGGTCTCGGACGAGACTCGAATGGTCATGGTGGTGCTTGCTGTCATTGTGAAAGCCTTGTGCTGAGTTGTGTACACCATAGGGCAGCAGGCGAGCGCAACCAAGCGATTTGTGCGACCGCCCAACATTACAAAACTTTCATGCACCGGAAATGGCGCCGTAATGTGCGCCTCTCTATTTCTCTTGTCCGAGGATGCTCTGCCTGAGCCGCATCCAGTGAAAAGAGGATACGAGACCCATGACTATCGCCCCCAACCCATATTCCCGCACCCGCAAACGCCTGTTGGCCGCCGCCGCTTCGCTGGCCATTGCCGGCGGCATCGGTTTCGGCGCCGTTGCCACTGGTACAGCTCCCGTTCTGGCCGACGCCGTGCGGGTCGAAGCGCCCCAGGTGCCGGGCTTTGCCGATGTCGTCGAGCGCGTTTCGCCGGCCGTGGTCAGCGTCAAGGTCAAGGCCAAGATCGAGCCTGCCGCCGATGACGGCTCCGACCAGTCCGACGATCCGGACGGCATGAACAACCTGCCCGACAATCCGCAGCTGCGCCAGTTCTTCAAGCAATTCCGCGGCTTTGGTGATCAGAACGGCCATGACGGCGGCAATCGTCGCTTCAGCCACCGCGACCATAACAACGACCAGCCGCGTCCGGTGGCGCAGGGTTCTGGCTTCTTCATCTCCGATGACGGCTATCTCGTCACCAACAACCATGTCGTCGAGGAAGGCTCCGCCTTCACAGTGGTGATGAATGACGGCAAGGAGCTTGACGCCAAGCTGGTCGGCACCGATCCGCGCACCGATCTGGCGGTGCTCAAGGTCGATGGCGTCGGCAAGTTCACCTATGTCGATTTCGCCGACGATTCCAAGGTTCGCGTCGGCGACTGGGTGGTGGCCGTCGGCAATCCGTTCGGCCTCGGCGGCACCGTCACCGCCGGCATCGTCTCGGCCCGTGGCCGTGATATCGGCGCCGGTCCCTACGACGACTTCATCCAGATCGACGCCTCGGTCAACCGCGGCAATTCGGGCGGCCCGACCTTC
The DNA here is from genome assembly GCF_040320205.1 of Mesorhizobium sp. M0761. Lineage (NCBI taxonomy): Bacteria > Pseudomonadati > Pseudomonadota > Alphaproteobacteria > Hyphomicrobiales > Phyllobacteriaceae > Mesorhizobium > Mesorhizobium sp. M0761. Next base: position 93,298 of record NZ_JAMYPF010000014.1, on the reverse strand, counting down.
AACCTCAACGGCCAGGTCGTCGGCATCAACACCGCGATCTTCTCGCCGTCGGGCGGAAGCGTCGGCATCGCCTTCGACATTCCGGCCTCGACCGCCAAGCAGGTGGTGCAGGATCTGATGAAGAGCGGCTCGGTGCAGCGTGGCTGGCTCGGCGTCGAAATCCAGCCGGTTACATCGGACATCGCCGAATCGCTGGGCCTGAAGTCGCAGAACGGGGCTCTGGTTTCGGGCGCCCAGGACGGTGGCCCCGGCAAGAAGGCCGGCATCACCGCCGGTGACGTGATCACCCAGGTCGAAGGCAAGGACGTCGCATCGCCGAAGGAACTGGCTCGTCTGATCGGCGCCTACCCACCCGGCAAGTCGGTCGACGTCACGGTGTGGCGCGACGGCAAGAGCCAGACCATCAAGGTCGATCTCGGCACGTTGCCATCCACCGACAAGCAGGCCTCGGCCGACCCGCAGCAGCCCGCGGCACCGGCAAAGCCCGCCGCGCTGGCCGATCTCGGCCTCACCGTCACCAAGTCGGAAAACGGCAAGGGCCTGGTGGTGACCGATGTCGATCCCGACAGCGATGCCGCCGACCGCGGCATCCAGCCCGGCGATGTCATCACCTCGGTCAACTCGACGGAGGTGAACGGCACCGACGACGTCGCCAAGGCGATGGCCGATGCGGTCAAGTCCGGCCGCAAGGCGGTGCTGATGCAGATCACCCGCGACGATTCAAACCGCTTCGTCGCGCTGCCAGTCGCCAAAGGCTGACATCACACAGTTTCCAGTGCGGCGGTTTCAACACCCCCGAGCCGCCGCACGGGAAGCAAGGGGCCGAACGCGTTAGTCAGTCATCGTGTTCTGCCCCCGGCGGCAGCGGGCCCCCATCGCCCGCTGCCGCTCTAACAGCGGAGCATGTCGCCCAAAAGTGCACTGCGGTTTTGGCAAAACGACATGCTTGAACGAAAGCTTTTGCGCTCATGGCGGCCCCTCAATCTTCCGGCGAAATCGCGTATAACGGCTCTATGAAGATTCTCGTCATAGAAGACGATCGCGAGGCGGCCGACTATATGCAGAAGGCCTTTGCCGAGGCTGGGCACACCGCCCATGTCGCCGGCGACGGCGAAACCGGCTTTGCGCTGGCCGATGCCGGCGACTATGACGTGATGGTCGTCGACCGCATGATGCCACGCCGCGACGGGCTCTCCGTCATTGCCGGCCTGCGCTCGCGCGGCAACACCACGCCGGTGCTGATCCTGTCGGCGCTGGGCGAAGTCGATGACCGCGTCACCGGTCTGCGCGCCGGCGGGGACGACTATCTGACCAAGCCCTATGCATTTTCCGAATTGCTCGCCCGCGTCGAGGTGCTGAACCGCCGCGCCAGCGCCAGGGAGGCCGAAACCGTCTACAGGGTCGGCGATCTCGAGCTTGACCGGCTGTCCCATTCGGTCAAGCGCGCGGCGCGCGAGATCACGCTGCAGCCGCGCGAATTCCGCCTGCTCGAATATCTGATGCGCCATGCCGGCCAGGTGGTGACGCGCACCATGCTGCTCGAAAATGTCTGGGACTATCATTTCGATCCGCAGACCAACGTCATCGACGTTCACGTCTCGCGCCTGCGTGGCAAGATCGAGAAGGGTTTCGACAAGCCGATCCTGCATACGGTTCGCGGCGCCGGCTATATGCTGAAGAGCGGCTAGAGCATGATCCCAAAAAGTGGGTACCGGTTTTTGGAGAAGATCATGCTCCAACAAAGGGGTAGGTCATGATGAGATTTCAGCCAAATCTCATCATGAGCTAGAACTCGATGGCCCTTTCCCTGCCGGCCATCATGAGGACGACGGCGGCGCGGCTTTCAGCGCTTTATTTCCTGCTTTTCGCGCTATGTGCCGTGTTGCTGGTCTTCTACATGACGTCGTTGTCGGCCCGCATGCTGACCGGCCAGACCCAGCAGACCATCAATGACGAGGTGCTCGGCCTCGCCCGTGCCTATCAGAGCGGCGGCCTGCCGCGGCTGGTGCGCGTCGTCGAGCAGCGCTCGCGCCAGCCCGGCGCCAACCTCTATCTCATTGCCGACGTCAACGGCCAGATCCTCACCGGCAACGTGCAGAGCCTGGCACCGGGGGTGCTCGAGACCGATGGCTGGACGACCGAGCCCTTCTCCTATCGCCGTTTCGGCGAAGGTGAGCTCGAACGGCAGCGCAACCAGGCTGCTGACCCGAACGGCGCGGAGCCCGGCGAGAGCGAAATTCAGTCCGAGGGCGAGAAGGGCCACAACGCCATCGCGCTGGTGCTGCGGCTGCCCAACCAGATGATCATGCTGGTCGGCCGCGATCTCGGCGAGCCCGAGCGCTTCCGCGCCGTCGTCCGCCGCGCCCTGATGCTGGCGCTGGGCATGATGGGCCTGGGCGGGCTGCTGATCTGGTTCCTTGTCGGCCGCGCCGCGCTGAAGCGCATCGACAGCGTCTCGGAGGCAAGCCGCCGCATCATGGGCGGCGATCTCACGGGACGGCTGCCGGTGACCGGCGCCGGTGATGAGTTCGACCGCCTGTCGGAAAACCTCAACACCATGCTGGCCAGGATAGCGACGCTCAACGAAGGGCTGAAGCAGGTCTCCGACAACATCGCCCATGATTTGAAGACGCCGCTGACCAGACTGCGCAACCGCGCCGAGGCGACACTTTCGGGCAAGCACAAGACCACCGACTACCGGCAGGCGCTGGAAGGCACCATCGCCGAATCCGACCAGCTGATAAAAACCTTCAACGCCATCCTGATGATCTCCAGGCTGGAGGCCGGCTATTCCTCGGAGAGCACCAGCAAGGTCGATCTCGCCGCCGCGGTGCATGACGTTGTCGAGCTTTATGAGCCGGTCGCGGAGGAGGCTGGCGTGGTGCTTGAAACTGCCGCGGACGGGAATTTTTCCGTCGATGGCAACCGCGAGCTGATCGGCCAGGCACTGTCGAACATCGTCGACAACGCCATCAAATACTCGACCGATGCGACGGAAAAGCCTGCCGTGCGCGTAGCCCTGCAGCGCGTTGGTCACGAAATCCGCCTTTCCGTTTCCGACAATGGCCATGGCATCCCCGACGATGCCGACCGCGCCAGGGCGACCGAGCGCTTCGTGCGGCTGGAAAAGAGCCGCTCGCAGCCGGGATCCGGCCTTGGTCTCAGCCTCGCCAAGGCGATCATGACTTTTCACAATGGCCGGCTTGAACTTCTGCCTGCCAATCCCGGATTGTCCGTTATCATGAGCTTCCCGGGGCGGGAGGACCATTGATGGCGGTGCGGATGGCGCAGAAACGGATCGAGACCGAATGGCGCCTGCAACTGGCGGCGCAGCTCGCGCCGCTGGATGAGACCCGCGCCCGGCGTGAACTGTCGGAGATCGCTGGCGATGCCAAGGACGAGAACCTGCCGCGGCTGGCGAAATTCCTAGGAGGCAAGGGCGCGGCCCAGGAGTTTCTCGCTGCCGTCTTCGATCTCTCGCCTTTCCTCCGCGATGTCGCGCGCCGCCGGCCGCAAATCCTCGACGCGCTGTTCGATGGCAGTGTCGAGGCTCGGCTGCTCGCCATCGCCGAAGCGATCGGCAAGGCCGCCTTTTCCGAGACCGTTTCCGAATCCAGCCTGATGATGGAACTCAGGCAGTGGAAGGGTGAAGCTCACTTCCTGATCGCACTTGCAGACCTCTCCGGCGAGGCCGATGCAGCGCTGACGGTAAGGCGCCTCAGCAATCTCGCCGATGCCTGCACCTGCGCGGCGGTCGACTTCCTGCTGCGCGAGGCGCACAGCCAAGGCAAGCTCAAATTGCCCGATCCCGAAAATCCGTCACGGCAATCCGGCTGGATCGTGCTCGGCATGGGCAAGCTTGGCGCGCATGAACTGAATTTCTCCTCCGACATCGACCTCGTCGTCTTCTTCGATCCGGATGCGCCGGCAATCGTCGATCCGCTCGACGCCACAGAGCTGTTTGCGCGCCTGACCCGCAGGCTGGTCCGCATCCTGCAGGACCGCACCGGGCACGGCTATGTCTTCCGCACCGATTTGAGGCTTCGTCCCGATCCAGGCTCGACGCCGCTGGCGATCCCGGTCGAGGCAGCACTTCGCTACTATGAGGCGCGCGGCCAGAACTGGGAGCGCGCCGCCATGATCAAGGCGCGTCCCGTGGCCGGCGATCTCGATGCCGGGGATGCGTTCCTGCGGGAATTGCAGCCCTATGTCTGGCGCAAATACATGGACTATGCGGCGATCGCCGACGTTCATTCGATCAAGCGCCAGATCCATGCCCACAAGGGTCATGGCGAGATCGCGGTCAAAGGACACAACGTCAAGCTCGGCCGCGGCGGCATTCGCGAAATCGAGTTCTTCGTCCAGACCCAGCAACTGATCGCCGGCGGCCGTTTTCCGGAGCTGCGCGGCCGCGAGACGGTGCCGATGCTGAGGGCGCTGGCGGCTCGCAACTGGATCACCGCCGATGCCCGCGGCGCGCTCACCCGCCAATACTGGTTCCTGCGCCGCGTCGAGCACGCCATCCAGATGGTCGCCGACGAGCAGACACATATTCTGCCCGACGATGATGAAGGGCTGGAACGCATCGCCCATATGCTGGGCTTTGCCGATGCCGCCAGATTTGCCGAAACCTTTCGCGCGGCTTTGCACGAGGTCGAGCGCCATTACGCCGCGCTGTTCGAGACCGCGCCTGAATTGTCGGCCGGCGTCGGCAATCTGGTCTTCACCGGCGATGTCGACGATCCCGACACGCTGCAGACCTTGCACGGCCTTGGCTTCCAGCGGCCAAGCGACATCTGCCGCGTGATTCGAGGCTGGCATTTCGGCCGCTATCGCGCCACCCAGTCGGCGGAAGCGCGCGAGCGGCTGACCGAACTGACGCCGGCGCTGCTCAAAGCCTTCGGCCAGACGCGCCGGGCCGACGAGGCGCTGGTTCGCTTCGATGAACTCCTCGCCGGCCTGCCCGCCGGCATCCAGCTGTTTTCGCTGCTGCAGTCGAATCCCGCTCTGCTGAAGCTTATGGCGACGATCATGGGCGCCGCGCCTCGGCTGGCGGCAATCATCACAAGGCGCCCGCATGTCTTCGACGGTCTGCTCGACCCGGCGCTGCTCACCGAACTGCCCAACCGCGCCTATCTCTCAGCGCGGTTGGCCGCTTTCATCGATGGCGACAGGCCCTACGAGGATGTGCTTGACCGGCTGCGCATCTTTGCCTCCGAGCAGAAATTCCTGATCGGTGTCAGGCTGCTCGCCGGCTCGATCGACCCGGCGCGCGCCGGCCGCGCCTTTTCCGATCTCGCCGACCTCACCATCGACGCCGCATTGCAGGCGGTGACCACCGAATTCGCGCTGCGCCACGGCGGTATCGCCGGCGGCACCGTGTCGCTGCTCGGCATGGGCAAACTCGGCAGCCGCGAGCTCACCGCCGGCTCCGATGTCGACCTCATTCTGCTCTACGACCACGACGCGAATGCCGACGAGTCCGACGGCGACAAGCCGCTCGCACCATCGCACTACTATACCAGGATGACGCAGCGGCTGATCGCGGCTGTCTCGGCGCCGACCGCCGAAGGCGTTCTCTACGAGCTCGACCTGCGCTTGCGGCCATCCGGCAACAAGGGGCCGGTGGCCACCCACATCGATGCCTTCAAGAAATACCAGCGCCAGGAGGCCTGGACCTGGGAGCACATGGCGCTGGCCCGGGGGCGCGCCATCGGCGGCGACGCGGCCCTTTGCGCCGAGGTCGAGGCCGAGGTGGCGGCACTTCTGGCCTTGCCGCGCGACGCCGCCAAGGTGAGGGCGGAGGCATCCGAGATGCGCGCGCTGATCGAGAAGGAAAAATCGCCGCGCGATCTCTGGGACATCAAGCTCATCTCCGGCGGCCTCATCGACCTCGAATTCATCGCGCAGGTGGCGGTTATAACCGGGCAGGTCGAAGCCGGCCGCAGGGTGACCGCGACCGGCGAAATCCTGGCGCATCTGTCGCCGGGTTTCGCCGAGGCTGACGTCAGGCAGCAGCTTTGCGAAGCCTACCAACTCTATCTGGCGCTGACCCAGATGACGCGGCTTTGCCTCACCGGTGCATTCGAACGCGATGACGTTCCGCCGGGATTGTCGGATCTGCTTCTGGCGGTGACTGACCTGCCGGATTTCGGTGTGCTGGAAGCACATCTCAAGGAAACGTCGCAAAAGGTCAGAAAGGATTTCAACCTTTTGCTTCGTACGAAACGGTCGTGAGGGCGTGAAGCGTTGGCGGCTGTTTCGGATCGCATCGGGGGTGACGATGCAACAGGAGATACCCATGAGAAAGACAACCGGACTTGCCCTTGCCTTTGTCGCGCTTGCCGGCGCCGTTGGCACCACCGCCTATGCCGAGAACAATGCCAGCGCCAGAATGCGCGAGGGCGCGATGATGCGCCTCGACAAGGCGATGAAGGATTCCAACGGCACCATCAGCTTCGACCAGTTTTCCGACGCCATGAACGCGCGGCTGAAGAAGCTGGTCGCCGATAATGGCGGCAAGCTGACAGTCGCCCAGCTCGCTGACGCGCTGGAGAAGGCGCGGTTCGAGGAAATGGCCAAGCGCATAGTTGCCCGCTACGACAGCAAGGGCGACGGCACGCTGACCACGGACGACATCACCGGGCGCGAGAAGAAGGTGTTCGCCATGCTCGACCGCAACAATGACGGCAAGATCGAGCGCAACGAACTGCCAAAGAAAGGCCGCATGGGCCGCCACCACCAATGGGACGGCGGCGACGACAGCATGGAGTGAAATGGCGATATGTCTCCGGCGGCGAAAGCCGCCGGAGCCCTTACATGACCGGGGCTACTCAGTCCTTGAACGCGGCGGAGAGCACCGCTCGCATTGGCGGGCCGTCAGGCCGCCGCCTTCACCGCCAGCGCCGGCTTCTTCACCGGAATGCGCACCGACACGATCGTGCCGACGCCTTCGGTCGAGCGGATTTTCAGCGCGCCGCCCTGCAGCTCGGCCAGCGAGCGCGAGATGGCAAGGCCGAGGCCGGAGCCGGCGTGGTTCTTCGAAAACTGGTTCTGCACCTGTTCGAAGGGGCGGCCAAGCTTGCTCAGTGCCTCCTTCGGAATGCCGCAGCCATTGTCCTCGATGGTCAGCACCAGCGCGCCTGACGTGTTGCGGGCGCGCACCGAGATATGGCCGCCCCGGCCGGTGAACTTCACCGCATTCGACAGCAGATTGATGGCGATCTGCTTGATCGCCCGGCGGTCGGCGAACAGCGTCATCGTATCGGCGATGCGGGTTTCGACCGTGATCGATTTCTCCGCCGCCTGCAGCGAGATCACCCGCACCGTCTCGCGGATCAGCGGGCAGAGATCGATTTCCTCGCGGTCCACCGAGAATTGGCCGGCTTCGATCTTCGACATATCGAGTATGTCGTTGATGACGCCGAGCAGATATTTGCCGCTGCCGTTGATGTCGTTGGCATATTCCTCGTAGCGCGGCGAACCGAGCGGCCCGAACAGGCCTTGTTCCATCAGTTCGGAGAACCCGATGATGGCGTTGAGCGGCGTGCGCAGCTCGTGCGACATGTTGGCTAGGAATTCGGATTTGGCCCGATTGGCGGCCTCGGCGCGCTCGGTTTCCTTCATATATTCGCGGTTGAGCTCGACCAGTTCCTTGGCGCGCTCTTCCTCGGCCCGGCGGGCGAGGCTGAGGTCGTGGATGGTCGCCATCAGCCGGCGCTCGCTGTCGACCAGCTTTTCCTGGTGCAGCTTGATCTGGGTGATGTCGGAGCCGACGGAGACCGTGCCGCCGTCCCGGGTCCTCAGTTCGTTGACCTGCAGCCAGCGGCCGTCGGAGAGCTGCCGCTCGAAGGTTGCGCCCCCTTGCGGCCCGTTGGTGTTGGCCAGCCGCCGTTCAGAGGCGAAGGCAAGCATGCGCTCTTCAAGCACGGCGCGCGCAGCGCCCGGCATGACGTCGCGGTCCGACAGGCCGTTGTCCTTCTGGTATTTGGAATTGCACATGATCAGGCGCTGGGCGGCATCCCACAGCACGAAGGATTCGTTGATGTTTTCGATCGCGGTCCGCAGGCGCAGGTCGGCCGCCTCCGAGCGCAGCGCCAGATGCCGCTGCTCGGTGACGTCGACGGCAATGCCGATCAGCTGGATCTCAGGCGCTTCCGGGTCGATCACCTGGGCCCTGGCGCGCATCCATACCCACTGGCCGTCGGCGTGACGCATCCGGAACACCTGGTCGATATGGTCGATCTCGCGCTCGACGATTTTGTTGGCGAGCTCGAACAGGTCGCCGTCTTCGGGGTGGATGATGTCGTCGACCTCGCCGAACGACAGCATCGAGTTGCAGGGCTCGTAGCCCAGCATGTCGTACATCGAGCGCGACCAGTACATCTTGCCGCGCACCATGTCCCAGTCCCACAGGCCGCAGCGACCGCGCACCAGCGCCATGTCGATGCGCTGATGGGCTTCGAGATAGATGCGGTCGGCTGTCTGAGCGCGCGATGCCTGGCCGAAATAGGCGTAGAGGATGATGATCAGCACGCCGGCTGTCAGCACAAACAGCGTGACGTTGAGCGAGACGGTCTTGCGCCAGCTGTCGAACACCGCTTCCTGCGGCACCAGCACGGCGGCGGCGTTCTTGCGGTCCCGGGTCAGGCTCACCGCCGCGTACCAGTCCTGGCCGCCGATGCTGACATCCATGACCCCGGCGCGGTCGCCGAACATGAACAGCGGCTGGCCGTCCAGCACCAGGCTGTCCAGCGATCGCCCTTGCCAGCCGGTCGACAGCGGCGAGACGGCAATGATCTTGAAGGCGCTGTCGGTGATCACAAGCACATGGCTTCTGCCCATGGCGCCCTGGCGGCTCGTGCTTTCCAGAAGATCAATTGCACCGCTGGATGCCGCGGTCGGGTCGGCCGAGATTGCGTTCGCCATCTGGCCGGCGGCGAGACCCAGCACCGCCTTGACGTCGCGCTCGGCCTCGTCGCGCTCGTTCATCAGCGACAGCACGCGCAGTGCGGCGATGACGATCAGGAAGATGATGATGAGAGCCGGTATCGAACGGCGCAGAAGGGGTTCGGCAGCCAGGAGCCGCCGGTAGGCTGGTTCAGCGATGAGCCGCGTATTGCCGGCGAGGCCGTCGCCTCGCGCCTTGCGCCGCTCAAAAGCCGTCCCTTCGGGCGCGCCCCACGCGTCCGCCTTGGCCATAAATGGCACTCCCCGAATTTCCGTACGCTTGACGATCCGGCAACACCGCACGTCCGAATCGTCTGTAAAGAATCAAAGGTGATTCGCCTTGTCCAGAGGCGCGGCCGAAAAACATTAAAAATTGATTGAAATAACGCTGAAATCCCTCCTTGAGGCGAGAGTGGCCCGAAGGGCCGGGTGGGGTCCTCGGCGAAGCGCTCGACTCTCTCAATCACGGTCGAAGTTGGTCGAGGTCGCGCACTGCCGCAACGACCCCACCCGTCCATCCGCCTTCGGCGGCTGTCCACCGTTCCCTCAAGGGGGAGGGATCAGGCTAGCGTTCGCTCCACAATATCCCGCAAATCCGCCGACAGGTTCTCGGCACCGGCGATCGCCAGCAGCGCTTCCCTGGCCTGAGCTTGCCTGCCCGGCTCCAGCGAGCGCCACGAGCGCAGCGCTGTCGCCAGCCTGGCCGCCACCTGCGGATTGCGTTTTTCAACCTCGAGTACGGTCTGGGTAAAAAACCGGTAGCCTTGGCCATCGGCTCGGTGGAAGCCGGTCTGGTTGGCGCTGGCGAATGTGCCGACCAGCGAGCGCACCCGGTTCGGATTGGCCATCGAGAAAGCTGCGTGACCAGTCAGCTCGCGTACCGTGTCGACTGTCCGGCGTCCCGGCACGCTGGCCTGGATCTGGAACCATTTGTCCATGACCAGCGGATCGGCGCCATAACGCGCCTCGAAATCGGCCAGCGCCTTGGTCGCCTCCGGCGAACCGTCATGGCGGTGCGCAAGGACGGTCAGCGCTGCGGCGCGGTCGGTCATGTTGGTCGCGGTTTCGAAATGCCGGGCGGCGAGCGCAGCACCTTTCGGCAGCAGCGAGAGGTAGTCGAGCAGGATGTTGCGCAGCGCGCGGCGTCCCGCACTTGCCGCGTCGGGGCTGAACGGCCCGTCGCCGGCGAGGCGGCCGTATAGGTCGGTGAACGTTTGCTGATTGGCGCGCGCGATTGCCAGCGCCAACGCCTCGCGAGCGGCAAAGATGGCGTCGGGATCGATGTTCGTGCCGATGTCGCGGGCAATGTCGGCCTCGCCCGGAAGTGACAGCGCCAGCGCCCGGTAGGCAGGTTCCAGGGTCTCGTCGCCGGCGATCTTGCCGGCAAGTCCGGTCAGCCTGGCGGTGAAAGCCGGCTTCGCGCCGCCGAGGATCTGGCGGAAGCCCGCTATCAGCGCATCGGTGAGCAGCGTGTTGAACGCCTGCCAGCGCGCGAAGGCATCGCTGTCATGGCCGGCGAGGAAGAACTGGTCGTCGGCCTTCTGCTCGACCGAAAGTGTGATCGGCGCCGAAAAGCCGCGATTGAGCGACACCGCCGGCCGCTCGGCGACGCCTGAGAAGCGCACCATATGTCGGCGCTTGCGGATATGGATGACACCGTCTTCGACGGTGGCGCCTTCGACGCCGCCATAGGCGACCGGTTCGCCGCCGGCGCCGACCAAGCCAAAGGCGAGCGGAATGTGCATCAGGCGCTTGCGGCTCTCCGACGGTGTCGGCGGCACCGACTGCTCGATCTCGAGCGTAAACTCGCGCGTCGCCGGATTGTGCGTCGAACTGACGGTCAGGTTCGGCGTGCCCGCCTGGTGATACCAGAGCGCGAACTGCGACAGGTCGCGCCCGGAGACGTCCTCGAACACCTTCAGGAAGTCCTCGATCGTCGCGGCCTCGCCATCATGGCGCTCGAAATAGAGGTCCATGCCGGTGCGGAAAGCCTCGGCCCCGAGGATAGTGCGGATCATGCGCACGACTTCCGAGCCTTTTTCGTAGACGGTCGCCGTGTAGAAATTGTTGATCTCGCGGTAGCGGCGCGGCCGCACCGGATGCGCCAGCGGTCCCTGGTCCTCGGGGAACTGGTGTGCCCTCAGCGTGCGCACTTCGGCGATGCGCTTGACCGCGCGCGAGCGCTGGTCGGCGGAGAATTCATGGTCGCGAAAGACCGTCAGCCCTTCCTTAAGGCAGAGCTGGAACCAGTCGCGGCAGGTGATCCTGTTGCCGGTCCAGTTGTGGAAATACTCATGCGCGATGATCGCCTCGATATTGGCGAAATCGGCATCGGTGGCGGTTTCCCGGTCGGCCAGCACATACTTGTCGTTGAAGATATTGAGGCCCTTGTTCTCCATGGCCCCCATGTTGAAGTCGGAAACGGCGACGATGTTGAAGACGTCGAGGTCGTATTCGCGGCCGAAGGCCTGCTCGTCCCATTGCATCGAGCGCTTCAGCGCATCCATGGCGTAGCCGGCAAGCCCCTCCTTGCCTGGCTCGACATAGATGCCGAGTTCGACCTCGCGCCCGGACATGGTGACGAAACTGTCCGCAACCTTGCCGAGATTGCCGGCCACGAGCGCAAACAGATAGGACGGCTTGGGGAAAGGGTCGTCCCAGACTGCAAAGTGCCAGCCGTCGGCAAGCGCGCCGCTTTCGACCGGATTGCCGTTGGAAAGCAACAGCGGCGCTTCGTCCAGCCTCGCCTCGATACGCACGGTATAGACCGACAGGATGTCGGGGCGGTCGAGGAAATAGGTGATGCGGCGAAAGCCCTCGGCCTCGCATTGCGTGCAATAGACATTGCTGGAGCGGTAGAGGCCCATCAGCGCCTCATTGCTGGCCGGCGCGATCTCGGTCTCGAGCAGCAGCTGGAAACGGGCCGGCGGCCTCAAAATGGTCAGCTGGTCCGGCGTGGCGAGATACTCGGCCGGGGCAAGCTCGCGACCGTCGATGGCAATGCGCTTGAGCACCAGCCCGTCGCCGTCCAGCACCAGCGACGTCGAGGCGGCGGCGCCATCGCGGCGTTCGATCGTCAGCACTCCGGTGACACGCGTTGCGTCTGGCGAAAGGCGGAAGGTGAGGCCGGTTTGCGGGATGGAAAAGTCGTTGGGGCGGTAGTCTTCGAGCTTGAAGACCTGGCCGGTATCGGTTCGCATTCCCTTGGGTTTCCCTGTCGCTATCGGAGCCGCTGACGTGTCCTGGCCCATTAAATCTAAAGTTGCGCGCTCTTTACACGAAACGGCCACTCGACAAAACTGCGCCAATGCCTATTTCACGGCGTTCCCCTTCCATCTTCATCGCGAGGCCTTGATGACCGTCGTCACACCGAAATTCGGCATGGGTGCCTCTGTGCTGCGTCCTACGACACATATCTGGGCAACGATTCGGGAAGCGGCGGAGGCGTGACTTTAGGGCTGAGAGACGAGGCGGCAGGGAAACTGTCCGATCATCCAGGCCGTGTGCTGACCGGGATCATGCTCAAGGTGATGTCGGTGGCGGTCTTCGTCGGCATGCAAACCTGCATCAAGGCAGCCGGCACCTTGCCGGCCGGCCAGATCGTCTTCTTTCGCTCCTTCTTCGCCATCTTCCCGATCATTATCTTCCTGGCCTTCAGGAGAAAACTGGGTACGGCGTTTGCCACCAAACGTCCGCTGAACCACATTGCGCGCGGTGTCGTCGGCGTTTGCGCCATGGGGCTCGGCTTCTTCGCGCTGACCCGGCTGCCGCTGCCGGAGGCGATTACGCTGAACTATGCGCAGCCGTTGCTGGTGGTGGTGTTCTCCTCGCTTTTCCTCGGCGAGGCCATCCGCATCTATCGCTGGAGCGCGGTCGCGGTTGGTCTCGTCGGCGTGCTGATCATCTCCTGGCCGGAACTGACGCTGCTCACGTCGGGCGCCGCACTCGGCGACCAGGAGGTGCTGGGCGTCATCGCTGCTCTCTTCTCAGCGGCAATCTCCGCCAATGCCATCCTGCTCGTGCGCAATCTGGTTCAGACCGAACGGACAGCGACCATTGTGTTGTGGTTTTCGGCGACGGCGAGCGTCATGGCGCTGTTTTCGCTGCCTTTCGGCTGGCAGGCGCTGACGCTATTGCAGACCGGCCTTCTGGTCGCCGCAGGCTTCTGCGGCGGGCTGGCGCAGATCCTGATGACGGCAGCCTATCGCCACGCCGAGGCCTCGGTGGTGGCGCCGTTCGAATACACCTCGATGATCCTCGGTGTCGTCGTTGGCTATTTCGCCTTTGGCGATATCGCCACCATCAACACGCTCGTCGGCGGTGTGATCGTCGTTGCCGCCGGCATGTTCATCATCTGGCGCGAGCGCCAACTCGGCCTGGAACGCACCCGAACGCGCAAGGCAGCGCCACCACAGGGGTGAGGAGGTCCGCGGGGTTGGCTCAGTTAGCTTCCGCACGTTCCTTCGCCAGCCGCACCAGCACCGCTCGCGTCTGCTCGTCGGCCGGGAAGAAAGACTCGATCGCCAGTTCCGACAGCGTCACGTCAAGCGGCGTGCCGAAGACGGTGATGGTGCTGATGAAGGACAGCACCTGGTCGCCATGCGCCAGCCGCAGCGGATGGACGATGCCGTTGGGCTCGACCGGCACCGGCCGCGCACCCTTGAGCCCGGACGGATAGGTTCGCAATTCGCGCTCCAGCTCGACCAGGACGGGATCGCCGGCGGCATCGTTCTGGTGTTTCAGCCGCTCCAGCAGATGCGCCCGCCATTCCGCGAGATTGACGATGCGCGGTGCGATGCCGTTCGGGTGCAGGCTGAGGCGCAGCACATTGACCGGCGGCTGGAGCAGCGACGGGTCGGCAACATCGGCCAGAAACGGGCCGATGGCGGCATTGGCGGAAATCAGGTTCCAGTGCCGGTCGACGGCCAGGGCGGGGAACGGCTCATGCCCTTTGAGCACGCTCTCGACCGCGGCAAGCGCCGGCGCCAGCGTCGTATCTGTGAGTGGCCGCTCGCTGAAGCTCGGGGCAAAGCCGGCAGCCAGCAACAGCTGATTACGCTGCCGCAGCGGAATCTCAAGCTGCTCGGCCAGATGCAGCACCATCTCGCGCGAGGGCGCGGCGCGGCCGCTTTCGACGAAGGAGAGATGACGCTGGGAAATCTCAGCCTCCATTGCGAGATCAAGCTGGCTCATGCGCCGGCGCGTGCGCCATTCGCGGATCAGGCTGCCGGCGGAGGTTTGGGCTGTTGTCATGGGGGATGAGTAGGCCGGGGAGAGGCGTATTTCAATTACCTGGGAGGTCATTGGCGCGGTTCTCCCTTCTCCCCCTGTGGGAGAAGGTGGCCGAGCGAAGCTCGGTCGGATGAGGGGTGTTCCAGGGAACGCCAACGTCTCACTCCGCTGGAACACCCCCTCATCCGTCTCGGCGCTGCGCGCCGATCCACCTTCCCCCACAAGGGTGGAAGGAAGAGGCGCGCTTCACCCCACCTCCCGCAACTTCGCCTTCACCTCGAGAAAATCCCGCCAGGCCAGCTTCTTGTGCGCAGGGGTCCGCAAGAGATAGGCCGGATGCAGCGTCGGCATCGCCGGAATGGCGACACCGGAAGCCGTGGTGTGGACGCGCCAGTTGCCGCGCAGGCGCAAGATACCTTCGCTCGTGTTGAGCAAGGTCTTGGCCGAAGGGCCGCCGAGATTGACCAGCACCTTCGGATTGACCAGCTCGATCTGCCGCTCGATGAAGGGGCGGCAGATTTCGGTCTCGTGCGGCGTCGGCGTGCGGTTGCCGGGCGGCCGCCAGGGAATGACGTTGGCGATATAGACCGAAGTCCGGTCAAGCCCGATCGCCGCCAGCATGCGGTCGAGCAGCCGGCCCGAGCGGCCGGCGAAGGGCAAGCCCTCAATGTCCTCGTCGCGGCCGGGCGCCTCGCCGACCAGCATCACCGAACCCTCCGGATTGCCGTCGGCGAAGACCAGGTTCTTGGCGGTGAATTTGAGGTTGCAGCCATCGAACGACGCCATGTGCTGGCGCAGTTCGTCGAGCGTCGAGGCACTTGCCGCCATTTGCCGGGCCAGGGCCGCCTGTGCCTCGTCGGGCACCGTCGCCATGGCCGGAACGGAACGCGCCGGCGCGTCCGGCACCCGGCTTGCGTCCAGCCCGGGGCTGGCGGCGGCTTGTTCCGGAAACTTGTTTTCGCGAGGCGGCGCGGCAGGCGCCGTTGTGCGCTCGGGGCGCTTCGGTGCTGCCCCGGCAAACCGGTTCACCGGCGCGTCCTCCAACGCTTCGTCGACACCGGCAGAGGCGTAGAAGGCGAGCAACTCGGCCAGGTCGGATCGGTTGTTGGGGGAGGCGGCAGTCATACCGGGCACATTCGTCCGCCGAGAGACGATTTGCAAGGTTGGGCGGTTAGTAATCTCCCCCTCAAGGAGGGAGATTACGCGCTCGTCGGCTTTCGCCAATCACGAAGGGCATTTCGTGGCGATTTTCACGGCGTCTGCCGCTTACCCCGTCGGTATCCGCGGATCCTGCACCAGATAGAACGTCCAGCGCGGCGTGTAGTCGGTGATCAGAAACTCGAAGCGTCCCCTCTTCAGCGGGTCGATCTGTCCACTCTTGAACAAGAGCCGGTCATAGGGTTCGAAATCGCGGTCGAAATCGGCGTACGCGCTCGACAGGATGTTGTCGGGCGTCTTGTTGCGCTGGTCGAAGGACAGGCCGTCGCCGAACACGCTCGGCTGGTTGAGTATCTCCTGCAGCTCGAACTGGAATTCGACCCAGGCCTGGCCGCTGTTGTTGAGCACCTCGATACGCATGTACAGGATGCCGTTGGCGAATTCGCCGTTGGTGCTGAACGGCTGGATCGGTTTGGTGGTGCGGATGGTGAGCGTCACCGGCGTCGACGAATTCAGCTCCTCGGAGATGACCAACGGATCTTCCTTGGTGCCGGTGCCCGAGGCGCCGGTGATGTGGAAACCGCCAAGCTCGTCGGAAAAGGAATAGGCGCCGGTCGCCCACACGTTCACCGGCTCGGCCTGAGCGCGAACCGGCGTAAGCATTGAAAGGGCGAGAAGGATCGCTCGGCAGGTCCGGCCGGGCGGAAGGGGGAAGCGCGTCAATGAATAGCCGGACGGCGTGCGCATGGAAATAAGTATGGCCGATAAGAGAGCCGTCGAACAATTAAAATATGGGACGCTGAGCGCGGCCGCGCGCAAAACGCTTGCGGCAGAGTTGTCATCCGCGACTTTTTGTCGAAATCGGCATTGTCACGTCAGCGCCGGTTTCCTGTCGCGGATTGATGCGCTATGCAGCGCAGGAGCCAGCAAAATGCCGGAAACGGTTGGCCAGAGCGGAGGGGTTGATGAGCGAGATCGAACGCGAGAGCATGGAATTCGACGTGGTCATCGTCGGGGCCGGCCCGGCGGGCCTTGCCGCAGCGATCCGTCTCAAGCAGGTCAATCCCGAGCTTTCCGTCGTGGTGTTGGAAAAGGGCGGCGAGGTTGGTGCCCACATTCTGTCAGGCGCCGTCGTCGATCCCATAGGCATCGACCGCCTGTTGCCGGGCTGGCGGGAGGAAGATGGCCACCCCTTCAAGACGCCGGTTACGGCCGACGATTTCCTGGTGCTCGGCCCCGCCGGCTCGTTCCGTCTGCCCAATATCCTGATGCCGCCGCTGATGAACAATCACGGCAACTACATCGTCTCGCTCGGCAATGTCTGCCGCTGGCTGGCAACCAAGGCTGAAGCGCTAAGCGTCGAAATCTATCCGGGCTTTGCTGCCGCCAGCCTCGTCTACAACGATGCCGGCGCGGTCACGGGCGTCGTCACCGGCGACATGGGCGTCGAAAAAGACGGCACACATGGCCCGGGCTTTGCGCCGGGCATGGCGCTGATGGGCAAATACGTGCTGATCGGCGAGGGCGCGCGCGGTTCGCTGTCCAAGCAGCTGATCGCAAAATACAAACTGTCCGACGGCCGTGAGCCCGGCAAGTACGGCATCGGCCTCAAGGAGCTGTGGCAGGTCAAGCCCGAGAACCACCGGCCGGGCCTGGTGCAGCACTCCTTCGGCTGGCCGCTCGACCTGAAGACAGGCGGCGGCTCCTTCCTCTACCACCTCGAGGATAACCAGGTCGCGGTCGGCTTCGTCCTGCATCTAAACTACAAGAACCCCTGGCTGTCGCCCTTCGAGGAATTCCAACGGTTCAAGACGCATCCGGCGATATCGCGCACCTTCGAGGGCGCCAAGCGCATCGGCTATGGCGCGCGCGCCATTACCGAAGGCGGCTGGCAGTCGGTGCCGAAACTCTCCTTCCCCGGCGGCGCGCTGATGGGGTGTGCGGCGGGCTTCGTCAACGTGCCGCGCATCAAGGGTTCGCACAATGCGGTGCTGTCCGGCATGCTGGCGGCCGAGCATGTCGCGCAAGCGATCGGCTCCGGCCGCGCCAATGACGAGCTGTCGTCTTATGAGGACGCCTGGCGCGCGACCGATATCGGCAAGGATTTGAAGAAGGTCCGCAACGTCAAGCCGCTCTGGTCGCGCTTCGGCACCATTATCGGCGTCGGCCTCGGTGGTCTCGACATGTGGCTGAACACGCTGTTCGGCTTCTCGCCCTTCGGCACGCTGAAACATGGCAAGGCCGATTATGCCACGCTTGAGCCCGCGGCCAAGCACAAGAAGATCGCCTATCCCAAAGCGGACGGCGTGCTGACCTTCGACCGCCTGTCCTCGGTGTTCCTGTCCAACACCAATCACGAGGAAAACGAGCCGGTGCATCTCATCGTCGGCGACATGGAGTTGCAGAAGCGTTCCGAGCATGATGTCTTTGCCGGGCCTTCGACCCGCTATTGCCCGGCCGGTGTTTACGAATGGGTCGACAAGGACGGCAACGCCGCCGCCGATCCGTCTGCCAAGGATGTGCGCTTCGTCATCAACGCGCAGAACTGCGTGCACTGCAAGACCTGCGACATCAAGGATCCCAACCAGAACATCAACTGGGTGCCGCCACAAGGCGGCGAAGGCCCGGTCTATCAGGGCATGTGAGCCTCACCGACCGGGACCGTCTCAACCAGCAAAAATGGCGGCGATGGCCGGGTTTACCAAGGCATGTAAGGCGCTCGGCGCCAAGATTGTTGAAACCGTCGTCTGCTTGTGGTCTCATTGCCGCGTCCATGGGGAAAATGGCATGCGCGTGTTGGTCTTGTTTTGCGTCGCCGTCATAAGCGCGGCCTGCGGCGTCGTCGGGACGGCGTCGGCGGGGGTGAAAACCGTCGTCAAGACGCGAACCTATGACATCACCGGCACGACAGGTGCCGGTCTGGTTATCGCCATGAACCGCAGGGGCCCCAAGCACGGTTTCATGACCCACGCCATCGCGCAGACAAGCTACACCGCCGACTGGAGCCTGGACGTGGGTCAGGTCAACGGCGTCTGCCGCCTGCGCCAGGCCAATGGAACGCTCAACATCGCCTACACCTACCCGCGCGTCGCCTCGGCCGTCACGCCGGCGCTGCGCAAACGCTGGAACCGGTTTTTCACAGGCGTTCTCGCTCATGAAGGAACCCATGGCCGTATCGCCGGGCAGATGATGCAGGCTGCCGAGCGGTCGGTTCGCGGCCTGAAATTTGCCAACGATCCGCAATGCAACAAAACGCGCGTCGAAGCCACGCGGCGCTTGCAAGCCACTTCCAAGCTCTATGAGGCAAAACAGATCGCGTTCGACGCGCGCGAGCACAGTGAAGGCGGCCATGTCGAGCGCATCATCGAGGCCTTGGTAGGCTTGTGAAACCGTAAGCCCCGTGGCGTACGATCTAGCCGCCCATGCTGGGCTGGGTCAGCGACACAGTCGCGGTAGAATCCTCGTCGACCGGCTTGGTCTCGTCGCGCATCAATGAAAATTCCACCATCACCGGCAGATGGTCGGAGCCGGTCTCTTCCATCTGCGTCGACGACAGGATGGTCACCCCGCCCTTCGAAAACACCTGGTCGATCGGCAGGCCCACATAGCGCCGCAGGAAATCGGGCAGGGTCCGGTGGATCCAGGTCGGTCCGGCCGACGGCATCACGGTCAGTCCGCCGAGCGAGGCAACGCGCCGTACCGCGGCGCTCCACGGCACGGCATTGCAGTCGCCGGCCATGATCGCCGTCTCGCCGAGCGAGGTGAGCGTCTCGGTCAACTCGCCGATCTGCCAGTATTGTTCCTTCGGCCACGGCCAGCTCAAATGGATCGCCGCGACATCGACCGGAGTGCCGCCGAAATCGACGGTGGCGGCCGCCATCGCGCCGCGCGGTTCGCAATGCGGCTCGGTGCCGGCCGCAAAGGGTCGCCGGGACAAAAGCGCCACGCCCCACACGCCGTCGGGATGGGCGCACAGGATGCGATAGGGATAGGCGTTCTGGATATAGCCGAGTTCGGTCGCCCACATGGCCGATACTTCGTCGAGCGTGATCACGTCTGGGTTGGTCCTGGCGATCAGCGAAAGAACCTTCTTGGGTGTCGGATTGTTGAAACGCAGGTTCATCTGCAGCAGCCGGTAGACCGGTTCGTTGCCGGGCGAGGCGTCATTGGCGGCCTGCACCGGCCACAGGCGCGGCAAGGTGCTCAACGTGCTGGCGAAGGCGGCCACGGCCAGCAGCAGGCCCACGCCCGCCTGCAGGCGAAACGAGGTGGCGAGCAGCGGCAGCGCAATCAGCCCCATCAGCACGGCAAAATGGATGCGGAAATGGGCGAAGGAATCGAAGGCCGGATGCAGTGCGCCAAAGAACCCGGCTACAAGCGCGGCCGAGAGGCCGAGCATTGCCAGGAACGCCATTGAAGCCATCATCTTTCGCACGCGTGCCATCAGACCGGGGTTTGCCCATAGACCGGGTAATACATTGCCGAGGTAGCAGGCCTTTATCGGCTGAAATGCGGCCCAATCAAGATGACGAAACGCCTCGCGGCAAACATTTACGGCAAGCCGGTCTACTGAAAGGCCGTCTCCGAAAAGCTTCTCAGCTTGCGCGAATGCAACCGTTCCATCGGCATTTCCGCCAGCTTCTCCATCGCCTTGATGCCGATGGTCAGATGCTGCGCCACTTGCCGCTTGTAGAATTCGGTCGCCATGCCGGGCAGCTTCAACTCGCCATGCAGCGGCTTGTCGGAGACGCAAAGCAGCGTGCCGTAGGGCACGCGGAAGCGGAAGCCATTGGCGGCGATCGTGGCCGATTCCATATCGAGCGCGATGGCGCGCGACTGCGACAGCCGCTGCACCGGTCCGCGCTGGTCGCGCAGTTCCCAGTTGCGGTTGTCGATGGTGGCGACGGTGCCGGTGCGCATGATGCGCTTGAGATCGTAGCCGGAAAGTCCGGTGACTTCGGCGACCGCCTCCTGCAGCGCCACCTGGATCTCGGCCAGCGGCGGTATCGGCACCCACACCGGCAGGTCATCGTCCAGCACATGGTCTTCCCGGACATAGGCATGCGCCAGCACATAGTCGCCCAGCGCCTGAGTGTTGCGCAGGCCGGCGCAATGGCCGAGCATCAGCCATGCATGTGGCCGCAGCACCGCGACATGGTCGGTGATCGTCTTGGCGTTGGACGGGCCGACGCCGATGTTGACCATGGTGATGCCGCCATGGTTCGGCTTCTTCAGATGATAGGCTGGCATCTGAGGCAGGCGCGGCGCCGCCACGCCTTCGCTGGGCGCGTTTTGCCCTGCCTTGGTGATGACATTGCCCGGTTCGACGAATTCGGTATAGCCGTGGCCGCCTTCAGCCATCTGGGCCCGCGCGCGGGCGACGAACTCGTCGATGTAGAACTGGTAGTTGGTGAACAGCACGAAGTTCTGGAAATGCTGCGGGCTGGTCGCCGTGTAGTGCGTCATGCGGTGCAGCGAATAGTCGATGCGCTGCGCCGTGAACGGCGCCAGCGGCCTTGGTTCGCCGAACGCGACCTCGAAGGTGCCGTTGGCGATCTGGTCGTCGGTGCCGTCGAGATCCGGCACGTCGAACAGGTCGCGGATCGGCCGTTTGATGCGGTCGGCGGCGGCGCCATCGACATGGGTTCCTTCAAGGAACGCGAAATGCAGCGGGATCGGCGTGGTCGATTCCGAAACCGTTACCGGCACGCCGTGATTGCGCATGATCAGGCGAAGCTGCTCTACGAGATAGCGTTCGAACAGCACCGGCTGGGTGATGGTGGTCGAGAAATGCCCGGGGGTCGGCATGTGGCCGTAGGCCTGGCGCGAGTCGATCTGGGTGAACGAATTGGTGGTGACGCCGATCTCCGGGTAGAAGGCGCGGTAGCGCTTGCTTTCGTCGCCGCCGGCGGCAAGCGTGGCAAAGGAGTCGCGCAGAAACTTGGTGTTGCGGTCGTAGAGCACCTGCAAGGCGGCCACGGCCTTTTTGGCGTCGTCGAAGCTCTGCTTGCCGAAAGGCTCCGGCATGACGACCGATTCGATAGCTTGTGGGTAGATTCGCTTTTCCATGGCTCAATATAGAGACTTGAGGCCGCACTTGGGAGGGGAGGGTGGCCGCCAAGTGGTCGATTTATTCGTCCACGCCCAAGGTGTGCTGAGATTCAGGTAACGCTGAGCCGGAGTCGAGGACGGGCGCGAAGCGACCAAACTGGCTGGCTTCGAGAACCGGAGCGGAGCGTACTCGAAGCATGTGAGCACCAAGGCCGCCACTTGCAGGCCGGCATCACCTTAATACCGGCACACCTTACCCGCGCTGCAGACTGACCAGCAAGACAAAGCCGACGCCATGCTTCTTCGTCGCCGGCGCGTCGATCGTCGTGTCGGCATTGGCCCGCATCATTGGCATGGCCAGGACCGGCGCCGACAGCACGACCAGGACGAGCGCCGCCCGCGGCAGGAGCCGAAGGGTCTGGAGGGCGTTGATGGCGATGCGGTTCATGGCTTTTGCTTTTCTGTTTGGATCTATGTCTTTGTCGTCTCAGGGGCGAAAATGGTTCATGCAATCGAATTGGCAGGAACTGGCTGCATCCCAGGAACGGGCCGGACGGCCGGATTCGGCCACGAGGATGGCGAAGAGCATCCCGAACAGGCTCATCAACAGGCAGACGATGGTGAAGCGGCGAGCGAGCATTTGCGGAGTGTCTCCTTGAACACGCCATCAAAATGCCCTGATGCGACTGAACCGGCGCTGATGCCGGCGTTCATCTGCGGTTCAAAGTGATTGACGATGTTTTAGGGAGAGCATCGGTTCGGGTTTGCGCCGCCGCAAACGGCACGGTCGTCGCTATGGCGCGGACCGTCCTGCAAAAGAAAACGGGGCCTGTGAAGGCCCCGTTGGTCAACTCAAAGCAGCAAGATCAGAGCTTGTGCCAGGTCTGGCTCTTGCAGATCAGCCCGCCGAGCACGCAGCCGCTCATTTTGAGCGAGGTGCCCGACAGTGTTGCCTTGCCCGAATAGGTCTTGTCGTTTGCCGGATCGGTGATGTTGCCGGCATATTTGTTGGCCCCGGCCGCCTTGAGCGAACCGATGGTCTTCCCGGCATATTTGCCGGTCTTCAGGGTGATGGAGAATGAACCGCTGCCGCCGATAACTGCTGTGTCGCCGGCTTGTGTCTTCCAGTTCCCTTCGATCGGATCGGCCCAGGCCGCACCAGCCATCATCACGGTGGCCGCCAGGGCCAAGCTCACTTTGCGAAACATATCTGTCCTCCCTGGTGTTAGGTGGGGCAGCCGCCTCTCTGCCCCTTACGCAAACGTAAGCTAATCCAGCTCCCGGCAAAACAAAAGCGGGTGCCGCGACGGAAGGTTTCGCAATTTTCATGCGGGGTCGGGAGAGCGCAGCCCGTGAAAATGAAACGATCGAGGCGTTGGCTTTGGTTTGCGTGGTTAGCAGAGTGTTGATCGGCGCCTTGCAAATTTTCGTCAAATCGATCGAAAAACGGCGGGATTGCTGACTTTGTATCCTTAACGAATTTCCGCGTTTACCTCTTGTTTTAGCTTTGTTTTCTCCAAATTAAGCACGCCATTTAACGACGGATTCAAGGCTCGGCCTCATTCTCGGAAGCATCGAAAGAGCGGCTCCCCAGGGAACACCGGGGGACAGAAGAGGCCCGCTCTCGGGAGCCAGACAGGGGACTAAAATGGCACGTTTTGAAATGCTTGAAGCCGGCTTCGGCGCCATGGGGGCAACTGCCCAGGCCGACATTCTTTTCGAACTGGGCATGATGTATGCGACCGGCCGCGATTGCGAGACCGATGTCGTTGCCGCCCACAAATGGTTCAACATCGCCGCCATCAAGGGCTCGGTCCGCGCCGCGGAACTGCGCTCGGAACTGTCGGCCGCAATGTCCAAGGTCGAGATCGCCAAGGCGCTGCGCGAAGCCCGCGAATGGATGACGATGCACTGAGATCGCGAGCAGATTATCGCAGGCAGATTATCGAAAACAGGGAAGCCCCGGGATCAAGACCGCAAAGACGGTCGGAACCGGTGAAACGACAAGGCCGCGACAAGACGGCCGACCATGAAAGAACAAGAACGCGGCAGGCCGGCACGGTCCAGTCGTGCACAATGGGGACGGCGGGCAGGTTTTTCTTGGCGCGGGGGCGCATGGGGACTGCTCTACGAGCAAAAAGCCACGAGCGGCCGGAACAGGCTGGCGTGGCTTTTTGCGTTGATGAGGCCCAATCGAGCGGCGCCGATGCGCCTAGACAGGCCCAATGAAGGATGAAATTGTCCCGCCTTCGGAAAGAAGCGCGGCCAGAGCGGCTGCGCGAGTGTGGGAGGAGTTCTATCACCATGAAAAAAATGGGTATTTTGAGCGCGGCCGTATTTGGCCTGATGATGAGCGCGCCGGTTGCCTTTGCCGATGACATCACCATTTCGGTGGTCGGCCCGATGACCGGACAGCTCGCCACGATCGGCGATCAGTTCAAGCAGGGCGCAACGGCAGCCGCCGATGCGATCAACGCCGCCGGCGGTGTCAACGGCTTGATGATCAAGCTCGACATCGAGGACGACCAGTGCGATCCCAAGCAGGCGGTTTCTGTGGCCAACCGGATCGTTGCCAACAGCGTCAAGTTTATTGACGGCCATGCCTGTTCAGGTTCGAGCATCCCGGCTTCCGCCGTCTACGCCGAGGCCGGCGCGCTGATGATGAGCCCGGCCTCTTCAAATCCCGAGCTGACCGATGCCGCCGCCAAGGCCGGCTGGCCGACGATCATGCGTCTCTATACGCGTGACGACGCGCAGGGCGCCTTCATCGGCCCGTGGATCGCCAAGAAATATGCCGGCAAGAATGTCGTTATCCTGCATGACAAGAGCGCCTACGGCCAGGGCGTTGCCGATGCCGTGAAGGCGACGATGAATGCCGGTGGCCTCAAGGAGATCGACTATGAAGGCATCAATGCCGGCGAGAAGAATTATTCGGCTCTCGTCACCAAGCTGAAGGACCTCAAGGCCGACGTTGTCTATTTCGGCGGCTATCACCCGGAAGCCGGGCTTATCCTGCGTCAGTCGGCCGAGCAGAGCGTCAAGTTCCAGCTGATCATGCCGGACTCGATCGCCTCGCCGGAATTCTGGCAGGTCGCCGGCCCCGCCGGTGAAGGCACCCTGTTCGTCTTCCCGTCGGACCCGCAGGCCAAGCCGGAAGCCAAGGAAGCCATCGCCAAGATCAAGGCGGGCGGCTTCGTGCCGGAAGGCTTCACGCTGTTCTCCTACGCCGTCGTTCAGGCGTTTGCAGAGGGCGTCAAGCGCGCCGGAACAGACGATCCGGTCAAGGTCGCCGAAGCGCTGAAGAACGGCACGCCGTTCAGCACCGTGGTCGGCGACGTGACCTTCGACGAGAAGGGCGATCTGAAGAACGCCAGCTACGACATCAACCAGTGGCACGACGGCAAATACGCACCGATCGCGCAGTAAGCGGCGCGTACTCATGGAAATGGCCGGGCTTGTCCCGGCCATTTTTGTTCAAGCCTCAGCCGGCTATGAAGCCTCTTCAACGAAGCGCACCAGCACCGTTCCGTCGGTGACCTGCGCGCCCTCTGTGGCGATCTCGGCGATCACGCCGTCATGGCTGGCCGCGATCGTGTGCTCCATCTTCATCGCTTCCAGGATCAACAGCGGCTGGCCCTTGATCACCCTTTCGCCCTTTGCCGCGTGCACCAGCTTGACCAGGCCCGGCATCGGCGCGCGCAGGCTGCCGGAAGCGGCGGCCGCCTCGTCGGTTCGCGCCAGCGGATCCGGGACGAGGAAACTGTAGCCGACGGCGCCTTCGAACACGGTGACGTGGCCTGGCCAGCGGGCAAGGCGAGGGGCGGCGCGAAGATCATGCGAATTGACGCTGTCATAGGGCGCGTCGAGCGCCACCTCGAAGCGCCCGTCCGGCCGCACTGAAACACGCGCCAGTATATCGTCCTCGCCATGGCGCAGGCGCGTGCGGCGCGCAACGCTGTGGAAATGCGCATAGCCGGCAAGTGACGACCACGGATCGTTCGACGGCGGCAAGGCACCGGCGCCCGCCGCGGCAAGGGCCGCCGCGGCAACGATCTCGCTGCGCGGCGGGGCGACCGCGGTCAGCGCTTCCTGATGCCTGCCGATCAGGCCGGTATCGACATCACCGGCCGAAAAATCTGCGTCCGCGGCAAGTGCCGCGAGAAACGCGGTGTTGACGGTCGAGCCGGCAATCTCGGTCTGCGACAACGCAGTGCCGAGCGCGTCGAGCGCCGCCTGCCTGTCCTTGGCGTGGACGACCAGCTTAGCGATCATCGGATCGTAGAAGGGCGAGATCGCATCGCCCGCCCGCACGCCGGTCTCGATGCGCATGCTGGCGCCTTCGGGCGCGTTGTCGGGAAACGCCAGGTGATGCAGCGTGCCGGTCGCCGGCAGAAACCCTTTCGCCGCGTCCTCGGCATAGATGCGCGCCTCGAAGGCGTGGCCGGAAAGCGTGATTTCGCTCTGCGTCTTCGGCAGCTTTTCGCCGGCGGCTACCCGCAACTGCCACTCGACCAGGTCGGTGCCGGTGACCATTTCGGTGACGGGATGCTCGACCTGCAGGCGGGTGTTCATTTCCATGAACCAGAAGCGGTCGGCCTTCAGCCCTTGCGAGGCATCGACGATGAATTCGATGGTGCCGGCGCCGGAATAGCTGATCGCCTTGGCGGCCTTGACCGCCGCTTCCGTCATCGCCTCGCGCAGCGCCAGCGTCATGCCGGGCGCCGGCGCTTCCTCGATCACCTTCTGGTGGCGGCGCTGCGCCGAGCAGTCGCGCTCGTAGAGATGCACGGCATTGCCAAAATTGTCGCCGAACACCTGGACCTCGATGTGGCGCGGCTTGTCGACGTATTTTTCGACCAGCACGCGATCGTCGCCGAACGCGGCCTTGGCCTCGCGCCGTGCGCCTGACAGCGCTTCCGAAAAATCTTCGGGATGTTCGACGCGGCGCATGCCCTTGCCGCCACCGCCGGCGCGCGCCTTGATCAGAACGGGATAGCCGATCTCACGCGCCTTGGACGCCAGCAGCACGATCTCCTGCGCCTCGCCATGATAGCCCGGCACCACCGGCACGCCGGCCTTTTCCATCAGCCGCTTGGCCGCGTCCTTCAGCCCCATGGCGCGGATCGAGGCGGCCGACGGGCCGATGAAGGTGAGCCCTGCCGCCACCACCTGGTCGACGAAATCGGGGTTTTCCGAGAGGAAGCCATAGCCGGGGTGAATTGCTTCGGCGCCGGTCGCCAGCGCCGCCGCAACAATCCTGTCGCCGCGCAGATAGCTTTCACCGACGGGCGAAGCGCCGATATGCACCGCCTCGTCGGCCATTTCGACATGCAGAGCCTTGGCGTCCGCGTCGGAATAGACGGCAACGGTGCGCACCCCCATCTTCCTGGCCGTGCGTATCACCCGGCAGGCGATCTCGCCGCGATTGGCGATCAGGATCTTGGCGAACATGGAGCCTCCCGGGTTTGTCTCGGGCGGCGCCGGTCTGGCAGGAATGAGCCTATTTCGAAGCCGAGATTTTGCAGCCGCCGCTCGCGGTCTGAACCTTCCACTTTTTCAGGCCAACCTGACAGCTTCGCAACGCCAACTCTTCCGCGGCCTTCTGAGATGGCGCGTTCAGCCGCGCACCGCAGATGATGTAAAGATCGTCGACGCGCGAGTAGAATGTGGTCGCGTAGGCCGAGTGGCCACTCGCCGCGACATAGGCGTTGTACGACTTCGTGCAGGGCTCCTTTGGATTCAGTGACAACGGAGGCCAGAATCGGGTGTCTCCCTTGCTGCCCGCCAGCGATCCAGCCGCCCCGATACCGGGTGCCGTAAATACGAGCAGGCCGGCAAGCATCGATACAGTAATTCGTTTGATGCGTGTCGATTTCATCTTGCCCCGCCCATTTGAAAAATGCCCAAGCCGATGCTTGTCGGCCTACTTCGATGCCGCAACTTCGCAGCCAGCCCCTGTAATGACCTTGTAGTGGCTGCGGGCGGACTCGCAGGATTTCATCGCCCGTTCTTCGGCAGCCTTCTGTGACGGTGCATTCAAGCCCGAGCCGCAGATGATGTACAACGAACGGATCCGGGCATAGGGCGTGGTCGCATAGGCCGAATGGCCGCCGGCGGCCACATAGGCGTTGTAAGCCATGGTGCACTGGTCTTTCGGGCTTTTCGGCAAATACGGATAGAAATGGATGTCGCCTTTGCTTCCCGCCAGCGATGCCGCGGCGCCAACGCCGGGTACCGCAAATATAAGCAAGACTGCAAGTACCGACGCAGTCGTTTTTCCCGAATATTTCGGCCTCATCTTTACCCCATCCCCGTTGCCCAATGTGGGATGAACAATAGCGTCTATTCTCCAGTGCCGCCAGCCTGCTCACCGAAAATTGCTTTTGCGTAGGTGGAGGAACCATCTTATCCATGCAGACTAGCATCCTCCAATGGCAGCAACGGCTTGTCGGTATAGTTGAGCTATTGGCTCGTCGAAGCAGCAGAAAATAACTGTTTCGGCCGTTGAGTTCTGTCCGACGAAGGTACCTGCGATGCCAACGGCGATCTGCGTCGCCTCATTTTCGGATAGCGGTACATGCCGGTGGAGATCGCCCGAAATGCCACGGTCCGGCAATCCCTGGCGGCGGCGATTTCGAGCGATCGGATATAGCAGGAGGCGAGCAGTCCGGCTTCGCCTTTGCCGCCGCCTTGCCAGACAGGTCCGACCGTGTGGATGATGTAACGTGCCGGCAGGTGATAGCCCTTGGTAAGCTTTGCTTCGCCGACATTGCAGCCGTTCAGCATCCGGCATTCGAATTCGAGCTCCGGGCCGGTGGCGCGGTGAATGGCGCCGTCGACGCCGCCGCCGCCCAGCAGCGAGGAATTGGCGGCATTGACGATGGCATCGACCGCAAGCCTGGTGATGTCGCCGGTGTGGACATGTATCCGTTGGCCGAGCTTGCTCATCACTACATCCTGAACACGCCGAACTTCGTTTCCTCGATGTCGGCGTTGAGCGCGGCCGACAGGCTGAGCGCCAGCACCTCGCGCGTTTTCGCCGGGTCGATGATGCCGTCGTCCCATAGCCGCGCCGAGGAGTAGAGCGGATGGCCCTCATGCTCGTATTTCATCAGGATCGGCTTTTTGAATTTCGCTTCCTCCTCAGTGCTCCATTCACCACCCTTGCGCTCGATGCCCTCGCGCTTGACCACCGCCAGCACGGTCGCCGCCTGTTCGCCGCCCATCACCGAAATGCGCGCATTCGGCCACATCCACAGGAACCGCGGCGAGTAGGCGCGTCCGCACATGCCGTAATTGCCGGCACCGAACGACCCGCCGATGATCATCGTCACCTTCGGCACCTTGGCGGTGGCAACCGCCATCACCAGCTTGGCGCCGTCCTTGGCGATGCCGCCGGCCTCGTATTTTCGCCCGACCATGAAGCCGGTGATGTTCTGCAGGAAGATCAGCGGGATCTTGCGCTGGCAGCACAGCTCGATGAAATGCGCGCCCTTCACAGCACTTTCGGAAAAAAGCACGCCATTGTTGGCGATGATGCCGACCGGCATGCCCTGAAGATGGGCAAAGCCGGTGACCAGCGTGGTGCCGTAATTCTGCTTGAACTCGTCGAACTCGGAGCCGTCGACGACGCGCGCGATCACCTCGCGCACATCATAGGGCTGGCGCAGATCCGTCGGCACGATGCCGTAGAGTTCATGCGCGTCATGAAGCGGCGGCATGGGTTTCTGTAAGGTCAGGCTTACAGTCTTGCGCCGGTTGAGATTTTTGACG
Source organism: Mesorhizobium sp. M0761 (assembly GCF_040320205.1). Classification (NCBI taxonomy): domain Bacteria; kingdom Pseudomonadati; phylum Pseudomonadota; class Alphaproteobacteria; order Hyphomicrobiales; family Phyllobacteriaceae; genus Mesorhizobium; species Mesorhizobium sp. M0761. The sequence goes on along the minus strand of NZ_JAMYPF010000014.1, from coordinate 64,135 downwards.
ATGCGCCGGCAGATGGCCAGCGCATGTTCGTCGTCCAGCGCATAGTGGTCGGCGACACCGGACAGCCTGGTGTGCACGTCGGCGCCGCCAAGCTCCTCGGCGCTGACATCTTCACCCGTAGCCGCCTTCACCAGAGGCGGGCCGCCGAGAAAAATGGTCGCCTGGTTGCGCACCATGATCGTCTCGTCCGACATTGCCGGCACATAGGCGCCGCCCGCAGTACATGAGCCCATGACGCAGGCGATCTGCGGAATGCCGGCCGCCGACATGTTGGCCTGGTTGTAGAAGATGCGGCCGAAATGCTCGCGATCGGGAAACACCTCGTCCTGATTAGGCAGGTTGGCGCCGCCGCTGTCGACCAGATAGACGCAAGGCAGATTGTTTTGCAGCGCGATCTCCTGTGCGCGCAAATGCTTCTTCACCGTGAGCGGATAATAGGTGCCGCCCTTCACCGTGGCGTCATTGACCACGACCATCACCTCGGTGCCTTCGACACGGCCGACGCCGGCGACGAGGCCGGCCGAGGAAATCTCCTCGCCATACATGGACCATGCCGCGAACTGGCCGATCTCGAGGAAAGGCGAGCCGGTGTCGAGCAACTGCGCCAGCCGCTCGCGCGGCAACAGCTTGCCGCGCGAAACATGACGCTCGCGCGCCTCCTCCGAGCCACCGCGCTCGACGGTTGCCGCCTTGTCCGCAATGTCGGCAACCAGCGCCCGCATGCGCTCGGCATTGGCGAGGTAGGTTTCGGAGGAGGGCGAGATCTGGGTCTGGAGTACGGCCATTTCGAGCTCTACATCTGGGCTAGGAGTTTGCCGTTGCGGCGTTCGAAAATTTTATCGGATAGCAGATTGAAGCCATCCTCGAACGTGACGTCGATCATCTGTCTGGCCGCGCTTTGGGCCTGCGGATTGCTCGCATCGAAGATGAACAATTGATCCCGGCGCGGCAGCGCAAATAAAACATCGCCGGGAAACTGTGCTTTGATCGACAGCCAGAACTCGTCGAGCAGCACAAGGCTCGTGGAGAGCATCGTATTGCCGTCGACGTAATAGAGATAAAATGTGCCAATCTGGCCGTCGGAGACAATTTTCGGCAGCCATTTCTTCACATTGCCTAGTGCGACATCGCGCAAATCCGAAAGCGCCCGGCCGGGGAAGTCCTTCGGAGCAACAGGTGAGACTGAATCGGGAAGGTCGGCCGTGTATACGACCGCAATTTCACCAACCAGCGGTTCGCACAATAAATCCAAACCCATCGATTTGAGGTGCTCGACATACTGCTGGGTCCGTATCACCGCGATCAGACTTTCTTCACTCGCCCTAGGTCGTATTTCGGCGAGGCCTCGGACAAGCCTGCGTATGGCCGCATCGGCGTCTTCGTCGGGGTATGAGTTCAAGTGCCCGAACACGTTTGTGACGTCTGCCGTCACTTCTGCGCCATCGAGTTTTGCACCGATTTTTGCAGGATCCGATGGGTCTGCGACAGCGCTATCGACACCCGGCTGCCGTTTGAATTCGGCAATTACGAGCTCTCTGAATTCCGCCATATTAGAAAAGCGACGCTTCTGAGCCTTCGCGCGCCCGAGAAAGGCAGCGATTGTGGAAAACAAGGCCATCGCAAATATCCCCCGCCTTGTGACTGGATGCCCCGATGACGTAACCATCTATCGCCCTACTTGTCTCTCGATACCCGCAAAACTACAGCCTGCCATCTTGGCAGGTACTAAACCCCTTCCGCCATGATCTCGCGCCCGATCAGCCAGCGGCGGATTTCGCTGGTCCCGGCGCCGATCTCGTAGAGCTTGGCGTCGCGCAACAGCCGGCCGGTCGGATACTCGTTGGTATAGCCGTTGCCGCCAAGCAGCTGGATGGCGTCGAGCGCCATCAGCGTCGCTTTTTCGGCGGCAAACAGCACGCAGCCAGCGGCATCCTTGCGTGTCGTCAGGCCGCGATCGCAGGCAGCCGCGACAGCATAAACGTAAGCGCGCGCGGCGTTCATCGTCGAATACATGTCGGCAAGTTTGCCCTGCACGAGCTGGAACTCGCCGATCGGCTGGCCGAACTGCTTGCGCTCATGCACATAGGGGATCGCCACGTCGAGACAGGCCGCCATGAGCCCGAGCGGTCCGCCGGCGAGCACGGTGCGCTCGTAGTCGAGGCCCGACATCAGGACCTCGACGCCGCGGCCCTCCTCATGCAGCACATTGTCATAGGGCACCTCGACATTGTCGAACACCAGTTCGCCGGTGTTGGAGCCGCGCATGCCGAGCTTGTCGAGCTTTGGCGATGCCGAGAAGCCGGCCATCGTCTTTTCGACGATGAAGGCGGTGATGCCGTGCGATTTCCGCTCCGGATCGGTCTTGGCGTAGACCACCAGCGTTTCGGCGTCGGGGCCGTTGGTGATCCACATTTTCGAGCCGTTGAGCACATAGCGGTCGTTGCGCTTTTCGGCGCGCAGTTTGAGCGAGACGACGTCGGAGCCGGCGCCCGATTCCGACATGGCCAGCGCACCTGCCCTTTCGCCCGAGCACAATGCCGGCAGGAATTTCTCCTTCTGCGCCGGCGTCGCCCAGCGGTTGATTTGGTTGACGCAGAGGTTCGAATGGGCGCCGTAGGAGAGACCAACCGAGGCCGAGGCGCGCGAAATCTCTTCCACCGCAATGACGTGGGCAAGATAGCCCATGCCGCTGCCGCCGAAATCGGGATCGGCGGTGATGCCGAGAAGGCCGAGCGCGCCGAGCTCTTTCCACAGATGCGTGGGGAATTGATTGCTGCGGTCGATCTCGGCAGCGATCGGCGCTATTTTCTCCTGGGCAAAGCGGCGCACCAGATCGCGCAGCGCCTCGATGTCCTCGTCATGCCCGAAGCTGAGTGTGTTCGTGTACATGCCGTTCCTCCCCGATTTCGATCTTCGCGCCAACCAGGCGCATTGTCATTGAAAGATATGTCGCCGTGACTTTAGCCATCGACAGCCGCTCGCCCGGCCGGAACCAGACGATGACGCCGGTCATCATCTGGATCAGGGCCATGGCAGTGAGCCCCGTGTCATCGACACTGAAGGCGCCGGCCTCCGCGCCGTCGCGCAGGATGGCGCGCAACTCCTTCTCATAGGCGGTGCGCATGCGCAGTATCTGCGTCAGCCGGTCATGCGACAGGCTGCGCAATTCCATGTTCGAGACATGGGTGGAGTGGCGGCGCTCGATGTGGAAAGCGATGTGGTTTTCGACATAGGCGGCAAGCCGCGTTGCCGGATCGGCAGCGTCGGGGCGTGCGGCGTCCCACGCTTCGATCAGCCCTTCCATATGTTCGCGCATCAGCGTGAACAGCAGGTCTTCCTTGGTCGGAAAATAGCGGTAGAGCGCGGCGGCCTGGACGCCGACCTCGGCGGCAAGCTGCCGCATCGACATTGCCTCGTAGCCGAAGCGGGCGATCAGGCTGACCGCAGCCTCCCGGACGGCCGCTTCAGTTTTTTCGCCGTCGGATCCCGTTGTGCGTGCCATGAACGTCTCCCGATACCTAGCAATAAAACGAACGTTCAATTAATTCAAGCGGCAATAAAGTGGTTCCGTCTAGACGATGATCCGAAAGTCGATGGGCGCGTCGAGGAGTTCGAATTCCTCGGTCTCCACCTTCGAAACCGAAGCTCCCCTTGGCTCTTGCCGGAGCTGTTCGATCATTGTGGAAACCGCAGCATCGGCACCGGCAATCCAGGCCGTCACGGTGCCGTCTCGTTCATTGCGTACCCAACCTACGAGGCCAAGCCCTGTCGCTTCGCCTCGCGCCCACATCCGGTAGCCGACGCCTTGCACCTTGCCATGCACACGCGCCTGCACTGCCCTTTGCCGGTTATCCATCGTTGCCTCCCATGCACAGAAACTGGCGCGGAATCGGACGAAAGCAACAGGCTTGAGTGTCGGATTGCTGCTGGATCGACGGAGTCGGGGTCGCGGCTGATTCTGTTTTGGCCTTGGCGGCCTCGGCAGGCTCTGTTGCGATGGCAATTGGCGGGGCTAGTTTCCCCGCGCAGCGGCGAGTGCGCCGGGCAGTTCCTCGGCAAAGATGTCGAGTTCATGATCGAGGCCGACGCTGACCCTTATGCAACGTTCGAGCCTTGGCGCCATCGGCTTGCGGATGAAAACGTCGCGCGACAAAAGGTTTTGCAGCACTTTCAGCGCGAAGGCGCCGTCCTGGCCGCAGTCGATGGTGACGAAATTGGTCGCCGATGGCAGCGGCTTCAGCCCGTTCGTCTCCGCAATCCCGGCTATACGTGTGCGGCCGGCAGCAACTCGCGCCACCACGCTGTGCAGCCAGTCCTGGTCGGCCAGCGCCTCGACGCCGGCGATCTGCGCCATGCGGCTGACGCCGTAATGGTTGCGGATCTTCTCGAAATCGCGGATCACCTCAGCCTCGGCCACCGCGTAGCCGCAGCGAATGCCGGCCAGCCCGTATGCCTTGGAGAAGGTGCGCATGCGGATGACGTTGGGCCGCGCGACATCGATCGGCGGCAGCGCCGAGGCCGGCCCCAATTCGCCATAGGCCTCGTCGAGCACCAGCATGGTGGTTTCCGGCAACGCTTCGACGAAGCGGGTGATATCTCCTGCTTCCCACCAGCTGCCCATCGGATTGTCCGGATTGGAGAGATAGACCAGCGGCGCCTTCTCCTTGATGACTGCCTTGAGCAGGCCGTCCAGGCTTTCCTTGTCGTTCTCGTAAGGCACCGTGACCAGCCGGCCGCCGACGCCGGCAATGTGGAAGTTGAAGGTCGGATAGGCGCCGAGCGAGGTGACCACTGCGTCGCCCGGCGCGACATACATGCGCGCCACCAGGCTGAGCAGCCCGTCTATGCCTTCGCCGACCACGACGTTTTCGGCGCCGACGCCGAGATGGCGGGCCGCAGCCTGCTTCAGATCGTAATTGTCGGGATCGCAATACATCCATTGGTCACGCGCGACGCGCTCCATACGGGCGATAACGCGCGGCGAAGGCCCGAAGCTGCTTTCATTGGCGCCGATGCGGGCGCGAAAAGCACGTCCGCGCTCGCGCTCCTGCGCTTCCGGTCCGACAAACGGCACCGTCGAGGGAAGCGCGCCGACAAGCGGCGTGAGGGCAGGGCGCTGGCGCATGGCAAAGGCTCACGAGAAGATGGGCCTTCTTGCTAGCGTGCCCGATAGGACGGCGCAAGTTCTGGCGCGGCTGGAAATAGTGGCCATGACGCCCGTGATGAAATCGGCGCGGGTGGCCACGCTCTACGGCCTGACCGCCGGTAGGCGGCAGCCTTTTGAAGGCCAGCACTGCAGCCAATGACTATGGCGACGGATGCTTCAAAAAGAAAAACCCGGCGGTTGCCCGCCGGGTTCGATTTTCAGCCAGGCTCTGCCGGTTAGAACGAGCGCTGGAAGCGGAGGAGACCGCCAATGCTGCTCTTCTTGTCGGCGTTGGTGAAGTTGGAGAAGTTGGCGTCGTCGAACTTGCCTGCGTTGAGGTAGTCGACTTCGGCCGTGACCGTGAAGCCGGGAACAACGTCGTAGGCGATGTTCGCAGCGACGCCGAGGTTCTTCCATTCGTCATACGAGACCTGAGCATTGAACGAGGTCTTCTCGTTGATGGTGTAGGTGCCACCACCCCAGAAAGCCCAGTTGCCGCCCCACTGCTTGTAGAAGCCGCGGCCGCCAGCGTCGATCGCATAGCTCGAGTCCGTCAAATTGTCGTCGGTGCCGTAGCCGCCCATGATGAAGAGCGACAGGTTCTGCATCGGGGTGATGTCCAAACGAACTTTGCCGGCGACTTCTTCGTAGTTGCTGTCATAAGCGACGACGCCGGTGATGGCGCCCCAGCCCTGCGTGTACTTCACGCCGCCGACGACATGCGGAACGTAGCTGTCGATGGTGCCAACGGTTCCGGAGCCTTCTTCGAGAGAGACCACGGCCGAGAAGCCGTTGCCCGCATCGAAGTAGTACTGGACGACGTTGGTATCGAAATCGCCGTAGGGAACGAGCGTATCCTGGAGGACGTTGCCGGCGTAGCCGATGAACGTGTCGAAGGCCGATTCGTCCTTACCGACGCGCAGGCCACCGAGCTGGATCCAGGCGAAGTTCAGCGAAACGTTCTTGTTGCCGGCAGGGTTGGAGTTGAACTCGTCTGCTTCGGTCGTCGGATCGTCTGCCGAGGGGTAGCCGTTGCGGTTGCCGAAGTTGAAGCGGGTCTCGGTGTAGGTCTTCAAGGTGCCGAGTTCGGTTTCCTGGCCGGTCCAGGTCTTCAGCGTGAAACGGGCGTTCTTGTAGAAGGTATCCTGCTCGTCGCCATCCTTATGGTCGAAGGACCTCGCACCATCGAACGAACCCACGTCGCCGGCACCGATGTCGTAACGGACATAGCCGCCGATGCGCAGGCAGGTTTCGGTGCCGGGAATGTAGAAGTAGCCGGCGCCGTAGACGTCGCAAATCTTGACGTATTCAGCCGGTTCCGGCTCGGCGACGACGACGGCGTCGGCGGCACGCGCACCGGAAACTGCGATCAGGGCCGCAGCGGAGCCGAGGAGAAGGCTCTTAATGTTCATTTTCTGACCTCCAGTCAAAAGTTAAAAAACGGGTCTGGGTATTCTTTGCTGAAGGACAGCGTTCCCTGCCCCATCCCCACTACCGAAAAAGATGCGCACCGCGCCGCTCCTTCGAAATCGACATTACCCATGAGGCGGCGGCGTTCAACCACGATCGTACCGGCGAAAGGGCTATGCGGGCGCTATCCCCATGCGTTGTTGCACAAATGACACGATTTGGCCTCAGTCAGAAAGCTCTCATTAACTATCGAAGGGCCCGCAAGCCTTATCCAGCGCCGCGCAATGCGGCCGAATCCGGCGATGGCCGGCCAGAATTGCGGCCATGTCGCCGACTCGCCAGCCAGGGAACTGCCGTAGAATCGCCGCATGCAAAAGGCGCCGCTGCGGCCGAATGCGGATTTTTCAACGATTATCGCGCCGGCTTGTTGATTGTGCCGGCGCTTTTCTCTATCCAGCGGCGCAACGGAGAGGTGGCCGAGTGGTCGAAGGCGCTCCCCTGCTAAGGGAGTAGAGGTCAAAAGCTTCTCGTGGGTTCGAATCCCATCCTCTCCGCCATCCTGCTTCGCTCTTCGAGCTTCGCAGGACAAGCCCAACCCTCAGCGCGAAGCAGGATGGCGGAGAGGATGCCCTCCGAAGCCTTGGCGTAGAAGGGCCGGACCGTGTGGTGTGCTACGTGCCGCACAGCGTAAGCCCAGACAATCCCTTGCAAAATTCGATTGGCAGTCCTGCTTCGCTCTTCGAGCTTCGCAGGACAAGCCCACCTCAGCGCGAAGCAGGATGGCGGAGAGGATGCCCTTCGACGCCCGGCAAAGGAGAGCAGCTCATGTGGTATGTGTATCTTCTGGAGAGTGCGGCTGCCGAACGCGAACGCTATATCGGCATAACGACGGACCTGAAACGACGGCTTGTCGAGCACAATGCGGGGAAATCCAGCCATACATCCAAGTTTCTGCCGTGGCGGATCGTCACCTATATGGCCTTTTCGAACCAGGGCAAGGCAGCTTCATTCGAGCGCTATCTCAAATCCGGTTCAGGGCATGCTTCCGCAAACAAGCGCCTGTGGTGATGGCCGCATCACCCGCAGCAAAGTTCCATTTTTCAATAGACCTCAACAAAAACAACTGATTACAGCGAAAACGCCTGTCGCCGGCTTCACTGTCTTGTTCGATTCTGACTGGAGGTCAGAAAATGAACATTAAGAGCCTTCTCCTCGGCTCCGCTGCGGCCCTGATCGCAGTTTCCGGTGCGCGCGCCGCCGACGCCGTCGTCGTCGCCGAGCCGGAACCGGCTGAATACGTCAAGATTTGCGACGTTTACGGCTCGGGCTACTTCTACATTCCCGGCACCGAAACCTGCCTGCGCATCGGCGGCTATGTCCGCTACGATATCGGCGCCGGCGACGTCGGCGCATTCACGGGTGCGGAGTCGCTCGACCACGAAGATGGTGACGCGCAGGACACCTGGTACAAGAATGCCCGCGCCACCTTCAAGACCTGGACCGGCCAGGAAACCGAACTTGGCACCTTGAAGACCTACACCGAGACCCGCTTCAACTTCGGCAACAACAATCGGTACGCCACCAACATCGCTGATGATCCGGCCACACCCCTCGTCGATGAAACCGCTTTCGATAGCAATCCGGCCGGCATGAAGAGCGTTTCGCTGAACTTCGCCTGGATCCAGCTCGGTGGCTTGCGCGTTGGTAAGGACGAATCGGCCTTCAATACGTTCATCGGCTATGCCGGCAACGTCATCCAGGATACGCTGGTCCCCTACGGCGGCTTCGACACCAACGTCATCCAGTACTATTTCGATGCGGGCAACGGCTTCTCCGCCGTCCTCTCGCTCGAAGAAGGCGCTGGCGTCGTCGGCACCATCGACAGCTATGTTCCGCATGTCGTCGGCGGTCTGAAGTATACGCAGGGCTGGGGCGCCATCACCGGCGTCATTGCTTACGACAGCAACTATGAAGAAGTAGCCGGCAAGGTGCGTTTGGACGTCACCCCGATGCAGAACCTGTCGCTGTTCATCATTGGCGGCTACGGCACCGACGACAATCTGTCGGATCCGACCTGGGCAATCCCGGCCGGCGGCCGCGGCTTCTACAAGCAGTGGGGCGGCAACTGGGCAGTCTGGGGTGGTGGCACCTACACCATCAACGAGAAGACCTCGTTCAACGTCCAGCTTTCGTATGACGAGGACAAGAACTTCGGCGCCGCGGCGAACATCGCCTATGACGTCGTCCCCGGCTTCACGGTCACGGCTGAAGTCGACTACATCAACGTTGGCGACTCCGATTGGACCGATGCCCGCGATGACGACGCCATTGGCGGCATGCTCCGCTTCCAGCGCTCGTTCTAAGGGCTAGCTTTAAACAGGTGAATACCAGCCCGGGCGATTCAACGCCCGGGCTGTTTTGTTTCGTGACTGGGTCAAGACAAGCAGAAGGAACAGGGGGAATCGGCAGCTGAACAGTCCGTAGGGTGAGTTCGTGGGATCCGCTGATGGTGGATGAATTCACAACTGCGTGATTAAATCTCTTGAAAGGACGCTTCCAAGCGGGTAGGTCTGACTCTATCCACTCGGGGGTGTGGCAATTTATGACCATCGAAGCGATACAAGAGGGCGACCCCTCCGAACATTTCTCAATGTTCTCTTCTCAAAATGCGAAGATAAAATACAGCTACAACAAGATCAGAGAAGTAAAGTCGCACCGGGTCGGAGAGCTTTTTTCAGCGTACCGAGACATACTCTGGGATGATGGGCGACATAAGTACAATGTCAGCTCCTTCATCGGCGAAATAGACGAGATTCTCCTCGGAGAACGGTTCAGCGCCTTCGACCAGAGCACCCTTGACAACCTTATCGGCACCTTGCGCCAGCGCGGCAACAGCAACGCAACCATCAATCGAAAGATGGCTGCCCTCAGCAAACTGCTGCGCAAGGCTTACAAGATGGGGGATATCCACAGCCTGCCCGAGTTCCGCCGCCAGAAGGAGCGGGCGGGACGGATACGTTTCCTCGAAAGGGACGAAGAAGCAAGGCTGTTCGCCGCCATCAGGACCCGCAGCGAGGATGCCTACCGTCTTTCATGCTTTCTCGTGGACACCGGATGCCGTCTCGGCGAGGCGCTCGGACTGATCTGGAACGACATCCAGGAACACCGCGTCTCGTTTTGGATCACCAAATCCGGACGCAGCCGCACCATCCCGATGACCGAGCGGGTCAAAGAGGTGATCAAACTGCCGCCCTCAGAGGGCCGCCGGCCCAAAGGTCCGTTCACCAAACTCAGCCAGGCGCAGTTTCGCGCCATCTGGAACGATGCCAAGGCCGAGGTCGGCCTCGGCGCCGACGACCAGGTGGTGCCGCACATCTTGCGTCACACCTGCGCCTCACGTCTGGTCCAGGGCGGCATCGACATCCGGCGCGTGCAGATGTGGCTCGGCCACCAGACGCTTTCGATGACCATGCGCTATGCACATCTGGCCACCAACGATCTCGACGGCTGCGTCGTCGTGCTGGAAACGCCCCGCGGCGAAGGGCTGTCCGGTGATGGAAAAAACTCCGCCTTCGCATCGCCGCTGACCACGGCCTCAGTGCCAACGCCTGCCCAAAAGAGCAAAACGGCAGCGGCGAAGGCACCCAAGACGCCCCGGAAAAGCTCGAAAGCCAAATAGTTACCTAAGGCTTTCATATACTGCCATGGCAACCCCAGGATCATATTTGATCTTGGGGTTTACTTTTCCTGGGCCGTATTTAGTACTCCATCCAGGAAGGCCGCGATAGCGCCCGGCAGGTTGCCTGTCTCCAGGAAGGGGGCATGGCCTTGGCCCTCGACGGTGGTCGCTTCCATGCCGGGATGACGCTTTTGCATCTCGTCGAGTGTGTCGGCCGACAAGAGTTTCGAGTTGGCGCCGCGAATGGCAAGCAAAGGTATCGCCGCCAGCGCCTCGAACTGTGGCCACAGATCCGGCAACGGCTTGCTGAGGTCGAGGCCCGCCACCGTCTCGACCAGTTGGGGGTCGAAATCCGGCAACAGGAGGCCTTCGTCCGTCTCGCGGTAGAGGGCCGACACCATCCGCTCCCAATCCGCCGCGGTCAGAGCGGGAAAATCCGCGCCGTGCGCGACGCGTTGCGCATCGATCGCCTCATGGCGGCTCTTCGGTTTCGGTGCCGGGTCGAGATAGGTTTGGATATGGGCCAGCCCCGCGGCCTCGATCACGGGTCCGATGTCGTTCAGCACTATGGCTTTCAGTATGGCTGGCCGCAGCGCGCCGAGCACGTGGATGATCAGCCCGCCGCGCGAGGTGCCGATGAAGGCCGCTTCCTCGACGTTCAGAGCGGCCAGTCCGGCGAGGACATCGCCGGCCTCGATGCCGATAGTGTAGTGGCCGATATCAGGGTCGTAAGCGGACTGGCCGCGGCCGCGATAGTCGAAGGCGATGACCTTGCGCGGATTGTCGGTCCGCTGCGACAGATAAAGCGCCAGCTCATGGAAATCGCGCGCGTTGCGGGTCAGGCCGGCCAGGCAAACGACCTGCCAGTCTGCCGAATTGGTCTCGCCATAGACGCGGGCGTGAAGCTTGAGCCCGTCCGGCGCGGTGTAGAAAAAGTCGGAGAAGCCGTCGGTGCTCGACATATTAAAAGGACTCCCTGGCCGGATTGTCTCCGTCTGCTACAGGCGAGGGTGGGAGCGGTCAAATCGAGGGTTGTCGGCAAGCTGACACTCTTGGAAATGTCGGAGGGACAGCGCCCCCTTCTGTCCTGCCGGACATCTCCCCCACGAGGCCCCACGAGGGGGGAGATTGGCGGTTCAGGTGCTACGCCCTTCCTTCGACGTTGGAGATTGGCGAAATCGGCAATGACAGCTGATCTCCCCACTCGTGGGGGAGATGGCCGGCAGGCCAGAGGGGGGCGCGAAGGATCGCCAACGACTGCCCGTGGCGACAGCTCTGCCGCCTCAACCCCTTCCGTTCACCAAATCCCCAACTATATCGTACTTCCCCGAAATACGCATCTTGTAGACCTCGTAATTCTCCATCACGCGCTGCACGTAACTTCTTGTTTCCGTGTAGGGAATCCGCTCGATCCAGTCGACGACGGCGTCGATGCCCTTGCCGCGCGGGTCGCCGTACTTGGCTACCCATTGGCTGGCGCGGTTAGGGCCGGCATTGTAGCCGGCGAAGGTCAGCACATAGGAGCCGCCGAAGCGGTCGAGCTGCTCGCCAAGGAAGGCAGCCCCCAGCGTCGCATTGTAACCGGCATCGCTGGTCAGCCGATCCTGGGAAAAGCTCAGTCCTGCCTTCTTCGCCAATTGCTTGGCGGTGCCCGGCATCAGCTGCAGCAGGCCGCGCGCGCCGGCGCTGGAGACGGCGCCGACATTGAATTCGCTTTCCTGGCGGGCGATCGCATAGGCCAGCGCCTTGCCCGAGCCGGATATGTCGGCGGTGTCGGGAATGACGCCCAGCGGATGCGACAGCGCGCCGACATCGATGCCGCGCGCGCCGGCGATCTTGCCGATCTTCAGCGCCATGAAATGATTGCCCTGCTTTTCCGCCAGCACCGCAAGCAGCGCCAGCTCGCCGGGGCTGGTCAACTGCCCGGCGAGGTCGCGGTAAAGCGTCTCGGCATAGCGGTCGTAGCCCGCCTCCTGCAGCCGCTTGATGGCGCTGACGGCTTCGCGGCCGTCAAAGCTTTGGCGGTCGACAGTGCTTGGCTCGGGATAGGCGATGTTCAGCGTGCGCAAGCCAACCCGTTCCGCCGCCAACTGCCCGTAGAAAGTGGTTCCATAGGCTGCCGCCTTGGTGAAATAATCCTTCGCATTGCCGGGACCGCCGACTTCCGCCGCGCGGCCAAGCCAGTAATAGGCGCGTGACAGCGACATCGGTCCCTGCGCGAGATCGGCGATGCGGGCAAAATGGGTCGAGGCCGTCGCAGGATCGTTGAGGCCGCGCAGCGCATACCAGCCGGCGTGGAATTCGGCCTCGGCGGCGCTGGCGAGGCTTTCGGCGGCATGCGCGGCAACGATCTTGTAGGCGGTCTTCCAGTCGCCCTGGTCGACCAGTGCGCGCGACAGCACGCGGCGCTCGACCCACCAGGCATCGGGATCGACCAGCGCGTCGCGGTTCGTTGGCGCTTTCATCATCACCGCGGCGGCGTCCGCAAACTTCCGCTGCTTGCGCAGATATTCGGCTTGCGCGAAGAAATAGCCGGCCGATTGCTGCGCGGCAGGCACCGCTTTCAACAGCTTGGCCGCGTTCTTGTCGCCACGCGAGGCGGCGGCCCAGGCATCGGCCAGCGGTTGCGCGCCGGCAAGGGCTGCGACCCGCAGTGCCGAATTCTCCCGGTCGGCATAAAACATCCGTTCCATGCGGAAATGATGGTCGGCAGCCGGAATGATGGCGCCAAACTCCTTGCTGACGGCCGCCTCGTCCCTGGCTTCCAGCTTCTCGGTGCGCCAGAATGGCGACAGCACGGAAAGCGCAGCCTTGGTGTTGCCAAGAGCTACATAAGAACGGGCAAGGATGACCACGCCTTGAAAGGTCAGCGGCTGGCTGCCGTCAAAGGCTTTCACCACGGTCTGCGGCGACGGGCTTTCGCGGTAGAGCGCGCGCTCGCTGTTCTTGCGCAAGGCCATGGTGCCCGGCCAGTTCGGCAGCATCTTTGCGGTATCGGCAATCTCGCTGCTCGGCACACGGTCGCCGCCATAGAGCGCGATTGCCCAGGCCAGGATATCGCGGTCCAGCGAATTGGCCGGCAATGTTTCGCGCACGGCTCGCGCCGCGGCGATATCGCCGGTCGCCAATGCGTCGAGACCGCTTTTCAGCACGACGATACTGGGGGAGGGCGCATCGGTCTGCGCTCTGTCTTGCATGTCGGGCATCGGGATCGATGAGGTCGTCTGCTCGTCGACGCTCTCGTTTGCCGCCGTCCCCACTATCAGCAGGGCAACGGCGCCAAGCAATATGAAGCGGAGTGGCCGACCGGCCGGCATGATCCTGATCTTTCCCTGTTGCGGCACTTTAGATGGCAAGCCCAGGTACCCGAGAGCCTAGACTTAGGTCGTGAAGAGCCCGTAAACAAAGGGTTATCGAGGCCGTTCGAATTGCGCTTGCTGGCACCATCGGCATGCTTGCCGCGCAACAGTGTCGAGACTATGGTGCGCGGCTTCGCTTTCGGCTAGAAGGCGCCCGATGCAGTCGCCCAAAAGCGGGAACCGGTTTTTGGGACGACGACATGCATAAACAAACAAGTTCCAAGGAGTTGGACGACATGCTGAGAGGCTCGCTTACTGCGCTCGTGACACCGTTCGAAAAGAGCGGGCGTTTCGACGAGAAAGCCTTTCGCGCCTTCGTCGAATGGCAACTTGGCGAGGGCACGACGGGCCTCGTCCCGGTCGGCACCACCGGCGAGTCGCCGACGCTGTCGCATGACGAGCATCGCCATGTCATCAAGGTCTGCATCGAGGTGGCCAAGGGCCGCGCTCCGGTCGTCGCCGGCGCCGGCTCAAACAACACCGCTGAAGCGGTCGGTCTGGTGCAGTATGCCGAGCAGGCGGGCGCCGACGCCGCTCTGGTGGTCACGCCTTATTACAACAAGCCAACACAGCGCGGCTTGTACGAGCATTTCGCCGCCGTCGCCAGGGCGACCAAGCTGCCGATCATCATCTACAACATCCCGCCGCGCTCGGTGATCGACATGATGCCGGAGACGATGGGCAGGCTGGCGCACGACTTCAAGAACATCGTCGGCGTCAAGGATGCCACCGGCAAGGTCGAGCGCGTGTCCGAACAGCGCGCCACCTGCGGCAAGGATTTCATCCAGCTTTCAGGGGAGGATGCCTCGGCGCTCGGCTTCAACGCCCATGGCGGCGTCGGCTGCATCTCGGTGACGTCGAATGTCGCGCCGCGGCTGTGCGCCGAATTCCAGGAAGCCACATTGTCCGGTGACAGCGCCAAGGCGCTGGAATTGCAGGACCGTCTGCTGCCGCTGCACAAGGCGATCTTCCTCGAGCCCGGCCTGTGCGGCGTCAAATACGCGCTGTCGAAAATTGGCAAGGTCGAGAACGTGGTGCGCTCGCCGCTGGTGACCATCGAGGCGTCGACCGCCGAGAAGATCGATGCGGCGATGAAACACGCCGGCTTGATAAATTAAGGATGAGGCGCCACCTCTCCGCATCATGAACCAGGTCAGAAAAGCCGATCCCAACAACAAGACCGTTGCGGAAAACCGCAAGGCGCGGTTTTCCTATGAGGTGCTCGACACGGTCGAGGCCGGCCTTGTGCTGACCGGCACCGAGGTCAAGTCGTTGCGCCAGGGTCAGGCCAACATCCAGGACAGCTACGCCTCGGTCGAGGGCGGCGAGATCTGGCTGATCAACTCCTATCTGCCGGAATATCTGCAGGCCAACCGCTTCAACCACGAGCCCAGGCGGCGCCGCAAGCTGCTGCTCAACAAGCGCGAGATGGCAAAACTGGCGCAGAGCATCGACCGCGAAGGCATGACGCTGGTGCCGCTGAAAATCTACTTCAACGACCAGGGCCGTGCCAAGCTGCTGCTCGCCGTCGGCCGCGGCAAGAAACTGCACGACAAGCGCGAGAGCGAAAAGCAGCGCGACTGGTCGCGCGAAAAGGGCCGGCTCATGAAGGAACGCGGCTAGAATCTCAGGCAGCCCCAGAAAAGCCAGACATCGGCTTTCAAGTTTCGAACAGCTGCAACAGCAAAACACGACGGGGGAAGGCTTGAAGAACCGGATCATCCTCTGGGGTGCGGCCAGTCTGGTCTTCGCCGGCATCGTCGCCGCAGGTGGCATCTTCTATTTCCGGACGTTCTCGCCGGATCGTGACAGCTATCCGGTCAGGGGTATCGACGTTTCCCATCATCAGGGTGAGATCGACTGGCGGCGCGTTGCCGCCGACGATGTCGCCTTCGCGGTCATCAAGGCGACCGAGGGCGGCGACCATGTCGACGATGCCTTCGCCAAGAATCTGCGCGAGTCGCGCGCGGCCGGCCTCGCCGTCGGCGCCTATCACTTCTTCACCTTCTGCCGGCCGGGCGCCGACCAGGCGAAAAATTTCATCGCGGTGGTGCCGCACGACCAGCCGCTGCTGCCGCCGGTCGTCGACATCGAATTCGGCGGCAACTGCCCGCAACGCCCCTCGCCGGAGCAGCTGAGCGCGGAACTCCAGGCCTTCCTCGGACCGGTTGAGGCTGCGTTCGGCAAGCCGGCGATCATCTACCTGACCGACGAGGCCGAGGACGCCTATGCCGGGAAAATCGACGTTCGCCCGCTCTGGCGTCGCTCGTTGCTCCTGGAGCCAGGTCGCAACGACTGGATCTACTGGCAGTACCACAATATGGGCCGCGTCGACGGCATCGTCGGCGATGTCGATCTGAATGTGCTGAAGGGCGGGCAGGAGAAGCTGGCTGAGTTGTTTGCCGCGCCTTGACCTGGCGTGCTCGACCGGCGCGAGATTGGAACCAAACATCGCGGCGCTGATCGGTCCTACCCAGCGTTCCGGCCAGTCTGCGCGCTAACGAAGGTCGGTTTCAGACCGAGCGCTTCCGGGACTTTCATGATTGTCTCAATTCCGGGTTCCCGTCGCCGCTCAAGGCTTTGGAGAGCGCCTGTCTCGTCATGCCCGCCTTTCGGCAAGCTTCGTCATCCGCGCCCGGGCAAGCCAAGCGCAAGATCGTGCTGGCGGGGTTCTGAAGGCGTTAATTGCGCAGGAAGGCGGCGATGTCGCTGAATACCTTGACAAACATGGGTTCGGTCAAAACACCGGTGTTGGTGTTGTAGCGCGAGCAGTGATAGCTGGAAAACAGCGTGACGCCGCCGGCCGGCAACTGACCGCCGTGCTTGAACGGATAGGCAGCGACGCGCTGACCCAGCGCCCTGACGGTCGACTGGTGGGCGATCGAGCCCAGCGCCAGCACGGCGCGCAATTTTGGAAAGCGCGCGATCGTCGGCACCAGAAAGCTGCGGCAAGTGGCGATCTCGGCGCCGACCGGCTTGTTCTCCGGCGGCACGCAGCGCACCGCATTGGTGATCGCGGTGCCGATCAGTTCGAGCCCGTCATCCGGCCGCGCCTTGAACTCGCCGCGGGCAAGACCGTGAGCGATCATCGTTGAGTAGAGCAGGTCGCCGGCATAGTCGCCGGTGAACGGTCGCCCGGTGCGGTTGGCGCCGCGCAGGCCGGGCGCCAGCCCGACGATCAGCAGCTCGACGGCGTCCTCGCCATCAGGCGGCAGGAAAGTCGGCACCGGCGCATTGAACCACGACGGCTCGCGCTGCCGCCAGTCTGCGATGAAATCATGCAGGCGCGGGCAGAGCGGGCAGTCGCGGTCGGGTTCGGGAGCGGCGTCCAAGGCCGCCGCCGTCAATAGTCTTCCTCTTCGACTTCGGCCGGCTCGGGCCTGCGCACCGGCCGTTCGGAGGGATCGCGGCCGACCTCGTTCTTCAGCGAGGTCAAATCGATGAAATGGTCGGCCTGGCGGCGCAGATCGTCCGAGATCATCGGTGGTTGCGAGGCCATGGTGGAGACGATCGAGACCTTGCGGCCGCGCCGCTGTAGCGCTTCGACCAGTGTGCGGAAATCGCCGTCGCCGGAGAAGATGACATAGTGGTCGACGACATCGGCAAGTTCGAGCGCATCGACGGTCAGTTCGATGTCCATATTGCCCTTGATCTTGCGGCGGCCGGTCGAGTCGGTGAACTCCTTGGCCGGCTTGGTCACCACCTTGAAGCCATTATAGTCGAGCCAGTCGATCAGGGGACGGATCGAAGAGTATTCCTGATCCTCGACCAGAGCGGTGTAGTAATAGGCCCGCAGCAAATAGCCGCGCTTCTGGAAGCTGGACAGCAGTTTGCGGTAGTCTATGTCGAAGCCGAGTGCGCGCGAGGTGGCGTAGAGATTGGCGCCGTCTATGAAAAGAGCGATTTTTTCACGGGGGTCGAACATGGCAATATTCCTTTTTCGAAATAGGTGGCGGACTAATCGAAATGGGTCGTTTATAACGCTCGGCTCGTAAATAAACCGGCTGACCTTTCGTCAACCGAGATAGCGCCAGTTTTACGGCAATCCAAGGGTGCCGGGGCGCACTGCAAGCAATTGTGATCGGAGCCGTGTCGTCGCCCGGTAGGCGGGCTTCGCCGGCAAGGCATTCAGCGGCGCCAGAAGCTGGCATTCGCCAGCCCATGGGCCACAGAGCCATAATGCTTGTATTTTGGCGGCGTTCGGGTTATGGACCGCGCCTGTTTTCCATCAAATCCAGGCATGAAAGGGGCAATCAATGGCCCGCGTAACCGTTGAAGACTGCATCGACAAGGTCGACAACCGCTTCGAGCTCGTGCTGCTTGCCGGCCATCGCGCCCGCCAGATCAGCCAGGGCGCGCCGATCACCGTGCCGCGCGACAACGACAAGAACCCGGTCGTGGCGCTGCGCGAGATCGCCGACGAGACGCTGTCGCCCGACGACCTCAAGGAAGATCTGATCCACTCGCTGCAGAAGCATGTCGAGGTTGACGAGCCCGAGGCCGACGGCGAGGCGATCGCCGACCAGACCGGCAACACAGTTGCAGCTACCGACGCCGACGACGCGGAAGAAAACGTCACCTTCGATCGCATGACCGAGGAAGACCTTTTGGCCGGCATCGAGGGCCTGGTTCCCCCGGAAAAGAGCGACGACTACTAATCGCTGCCCTGGACCTGCCGGGAATATGGTTCCGGCACTTCCGTCCCGTGTGTTTCGTGGCTATCTATGAGATGCGCCGTACATCAGTGCGGCGCATCAATCATTTCAGCACCGTGAGAACCCGCCCATGATGCGTCAGTATGAGCTTGTCGAGCGCGTTGCGCGCTACAAGCCTGACGTCAATGAGGCGTTGCTCAACAAGGCCTATGTCTACGCCATGCAGAAGCATGGCCACCAGAAGCGCGCTTCCGGCGATCCCTATTTCTCGCATCCGCTCGAAGTCGCCGCCATCCTCACCGAAATGCACATGGATGAGGCGACGATCGCTGTCGCCTTGCTGCACGACACGATCGAGGACACCACCGCGACGCGGGCCGAGATCGACGATCTGTTCGGCCCCGAAATGGGCAAGCTGGTCGAAGGCCTGACCAAGCTGAAGAAGCTCGATCTCGTCTCCAAGAAGGCCGAGCAGGCGGAAAACCTGCGCAAGCTGTTGCTGGCCATCTCGGAGGATGTCCGCGTTCTGCTGGTCAAGCTCGCCGACCGTTTGCACAACATGCGCACCCTCGACCACATGCCCGAGGCCAAGCGCCTGCGCATCGCCGAGGAGACGATGGACATCTACGCGCCGCTGGCCGGGCGCATGGGCATGCAAGGCATGCGTGAGGAGCTGGAAGAGATCGCCTTCCGCTTCATCAATCCGGAAGCCTACCGCGCCGTCACCGCGCGGCTTGCCGAGATATTCGAGCGCAACAAGGGTGTGCTGACCGACATCGAAAAGGCGCTGTCGGCGCTGTTCGAGAAGCATGCCATCAATGCCGGGGTGAAGAGCCGGCAGAAGAAGCCGTGGTCGGTGTTCCGCAAGATGGAGGCCAAGGCGCTGTCCTTCGAGCAGCTCTCGGACATCTTCGGCTTCCGCGTCGTCGTCGACAGCGTCGAAGACTGTTACCGCGCGCTCGGCGCCATTCACACCACATGGTCGATGGTGCCTGGCCGCTTCAAGGATTACATTTCTACGCCCAAGCAGAACGACTACCGTTCGATCCACACCACCATTGTCGGCCCATCGCGCCAGCGCGTCGAACTGCAGATCCGCACCCGTGAGATGAACAAGATCGCCGAATATGGCGTCGCCGCCCATTCGATCTACAAGGACACCGGCGGCAAGACGAACGGTGCCGCCCATGCGATCTCGAAGGAGACCAACGCCTATGCCTGGCTGCGGCGCACCATCGAGCAACTGGCAGAAGGCGACAACCCGGAAGACTTCCTCGAAAATACCAAGCTGGAGCTGTTCCAGGACCAGGTGTTCTGCTTCACGCCGAAAGGCATGCTGATCGCTCTGCCGCGCGGCGCCACCCCCATCGACTTCGCCTATGCCGTGCACACCGACGTCGGCGACACCTGCGTCGGCGCCAAGGTCAACGGCCGCATCATGCCGCTAATGACGGAACTTAAGAATGGCGACGAGGTCGAGATCATCCGCTCCAAGGCGCAAGTGCCGCCGGCGGCGTGGGAGTCGGTGGTGGTCACCGGCAAGGCGCGTTCAGCCATCCGCCGCGCCACCAAGAACGCCATTCGCAAGCAATATTCAGGTCTTGGTGCCCGCATTCTCGAGCGCGCCTTCGAGCGCGCCGGCAAGACTTTCACCAAGGAAAGCCTGAAGCCGGTGCTGCACCGGCTGGCGCGCAAGGACATCGAGGATGTGCTAGCCTCGGTCGGGCGCGGCGAACTCGCCTCGACCGACGTCATGAAGGCCGTCTTCCCAGACTACAAGGACGAGCGCGTCACCGTCAGCGCCCCCAAGCAGCGCGAGGAGGGCTGGTCGAAGATCCGCAACGCCGCCGGCATGCTGTTCCAGATGCCCGGCACCCGAGCCGCGCGCAAGGACAAGGACCAGCCGCGCGATGGCGCGGTACCGATCCGCGGCGTGCGCGGCGACCTGCCGGTGCGTTTCGCGCCGGAAGGGGCCGTGCCAGGCGACCGCATCGTCGGCATTGTCCAGCCGGGCACCGGCATCACCATCTATCCCATCCAGTCACCGGCGCTGCAGGCCTTCGACGACCAGCCGGAGCGCTGGATCGACGTGCGCTGGGACATTGACGAGCAGACCAAGGAGCGCTTTCCGGCGCGCGTCTCGGTCACCGCCATCAACGCGCCGGGCTCGCTCGCCGACATCGCCCAGGTCGTTGCCTCCAACGACGCCAACATTCATACGCTGTCGATGGTGCGCACCGCGCCCGACTTCACCGAAATGCTGATCGATCTCGAAGTCTGGGATCTGAAGCACCTCAACCGGCTGCTGTCGCAGCTCAAGGATAATTCGAGCGTCAGCGATGCGCGGCGCGTGAATGGGTGAATAGTGAATAGTGAATAGTGAATAGTGAATAGTGAAAGAAGGCGCTCTCACCACCATTCACCATTCACCATTCACCATTCACCATGGACATGGGGCGAGTTATGAATACCGACGAAGTTCTGGGCATTTTCCGCGAGGCGGGCGCTGTTCTGGAGGGGCATTTCATCCTGACGTCCGGCCTGCGTAGCCCGGTCTTCTTGCAGAAGGCGCGCGTCTTCATGCATGCCGACAAGACCGAGCGGCTTTGCAAGGCGCTGGCCGAGAAGATTCAAAAGGCGGTGCCGGGCAAGATCGACTACGTCGTCGGCCCGGCGATCGGCGGCCTGATCCCGGCCTATGAGACGTCGCGCCATCTCGGTGTGCCAGCAATCTGGGTGGAGCGCGAAGGCGGCGAGTTCAGGCTGCGCCGTTTCGAGATCGCGCCGGGATCGCGCGTCGTCATCGTCGAGGACATCGTCACCACCGGCCTGTCGATTCGCGAAACCATCGACTGCCTGCGCGCGATTGGCGCAGAGGTCGTGGCGGCGGCCTGCATCATCGACCGCTCGGCCGGCAAGACCAATGTCGGCGTGCCGCTGATCGCGCTTGCCGAATACGAGGTCCCGGCCTATCCCGCCGACCGCCTGCCGCCGGAACTTGCCGCCATTCCCGCCGTTAAGCCAGGAAGCCGCAACATCTAGGGGACATCACCATGATCGCCGGCATCGATCATTTCGTGCTGACGGTCCGCTCTGTGGAGGACAGCTGCGCCTTCTACCAGCGGGTGCTTGGCCTCAAGCGCCTCGACGAGCCGAACCGGCCGACGGCGTTGCTGTTCGGATCGCAGAAGATCAATCTGCATCAGGTGGGCCGCACCTTTGAGCCCAAGGCCAAGGTGCCGATGCCTGGGTCCGGCGATTTCTGCCTGGTCGCCGCAAGGCCGCTTGCCGAGATTTGCGCCCGTCTGGAAGCCAATGGCGTTGCCATCGAAGTCGGTCCGGTCGAGCGCACCGGCGCCCGCGGTAAGATGATGTCGGTCTATTTCCGCGATCCGGACAGCAATTTGGTCGAAGTCAGCGAATATCGGGAATAATCTATCCGCCTCGGCGTCGTCTCGCGCGGGCCTTGCCGTCGTCGGGGAGCTTTCATCGATATTGTCCTCAGTTTCGTCCCAATGGCGCTCTTGTTACCCGCCTGCGGCAGACCATCGCGGCGGCGTTTCATTGTTCCGCCGCAAGGCAGTCGCTATATCAAAGTCGTTGTTGCCTTTCTGCGCCCTCGAAGCGCAAGATGGAGCGACCGCGCCCGGCCAGGGATGGTTGCAATTTGGGCGTGATGAACCGGGAACTGGAACAGAGTGCTTTTTCGACGCCGAAAGCCTGATGGCATTCTGGAGCGGGTGCGTACCTATCTGTGGCCGCGCCGCTCGTTTTCGCGCTCGTTGCAATATTTCTCCAAGCGCATCCTGCGGCTGAAGGCGACACCGCATGCAGTCGCGGCCGGCGTCGCGGCCGGCGTTTTCGCCTCCTTCTTTCCGCTCGGCTTCCATTTCGCCGTCGCCGCCGTGCTCTGCTGGGTGGTCGCCGGCAATCTGGTGGCCGCCGCCCTCGGCGCGGTATTCTTCGGCAATCCGCTGACTTTCCCGCTGCTATGGGGAGCCTCCTGGGAAGTCGGCAAGCTGATCCTGCATGAGCGCCTGCCCAAGAACGGGCCGCCTGCGCATCTTGGTGAGATGATGCACACGCTGTCGTTTGCAAAACTGTGGCATCCGGTGCTTGAACCGATGCTGATCGGCGCGGTGCCGCTCGGCCTGATCTTCGGGCTGATCTTCTACGGTATCACCCGCTGGGGGATGACAGCCTTCCGTGAGCAGCGCAGGAAGCGCATGGCAGAGCGGGCGCATAAGGCCGGGCACCGCGGACGGGAAGTTCCGGCGGAATGATCATCGGCATCGGCAGCGACCTGATCGACATCAGACGCATCGAAAAGTCGCTGGAACGGCATGGTCAGCGCTTCATCCAGCGCATCTACACCGAGGTCGAACAGGTCCGCTCGGAAGGCCGCAAGGGCCGCGCCGCCTCCTATGCCAAGCGCTTCGCCGCCAAGGAGGCCTGCGCCAAGGCGCTTGGCACCGGCCTGGCGCAGGGCGTGTTCTGGCGCGACATGGGGGTCGCCAACCTGCCCAGCGGCGCGCCGACCATGGCGCTGACCGGGGGAGCGGCGGCACGGCTGGCCAAAATCCTGCCACAGGGGCACAGAGCGGCGATCCACCTCACAATCACCGATGATTTCCCGCTTGCTCAAGCCTTTGTGATCATCGAGGCGTTGCCCGCCGAACAAGCGCCACATTGATTGCATCAGACGACCGCTATCTAACGCCGACTTGACGTTGCCCAGCGCGCGCCGAGACTCTATACCATCCAACGCACAATCGAGGACGACATGAGCGTGGCTGAAAAATCCGAGAAGAAATCCGGCGGGCTTGGCGAAATCGTCAGCGTCATCATCCAGGCTTTGCTGCTGGCCATGGTCATCCGCACCTTGCTGTTCCAGCCCTTCTCGATTCCGTCCGGCTCTATGCGGCCGACCTTGCTCGAAGGCGACTATCTGTTCGTCACCAAATGGTCCTACGGCTTCTCGCGCTATTCGCTGCCATTCGGCCCCGACATCTTTTCCGGCCGCATCTGGGGTTCCGATCCGAAGCGCGGCGACGTGGTGGTCTTCAAGTTCCCGCCGGATCCGTCGCTCGACTACATCAAGCGCGTCGTCGGCCTGCCCGGCGACAAGATCCAGATGAAGGACGGCCAATTGTTCATCAACGGCCAGGGCGTGCCTCGTGTGAAAACCGGCCAGATCCAAAATCCTGATATCACGGAAGTGCCTGAGCCGGTCGACGTCTATCGCGAGACCCTGCCCAACGGCGTCAGCTACGACACGCTCGACCTGACACCGAATTCGATCACCGACAACACCCGCGAGTTCGTCGTGCCCCCCGGCAACTATTTCATGATGGGCGACAACCGCGACAATTCCTCCGACAGCCGCCTCAGCGTCGGCTACGTGCCGGCGGAGAACCTTGTCGGCCGCGCTAACATCGTCTTCTTCTCGATCGCCGGGAAGGCGAGCCCGCTCGAGATCTGGAAATGGCCGTCGCTGGTGCGCCTGTCGCGCCTGTTCCATTTCGTGAATTGATGGCTTTGAAGCGCCCGACGGGTGAAACTCTGGCCGATTTGGTGACAGCCAAAACCGGCCATTCCTTCCGGGATGTCCGTTTGCTCGAGACCGCGCTGACCCATTCCAGTGCGGTAAAGGCAAGCAGCAACAACCAGCGCCTCGAATTCCTTGGCGACCGCGTGCTCGGCCTGATCGTTGCCGACCTGCTTTTCGAAAAGTTTCCTGAGGCGCCGGAAGGTGAAATCGCCCCGCGCTTCAATGCCCTGGTCGATGCGCGGACATGCTCCGAGATCGGCATTGAAATGCAGCTCGAAGATCTGGTTCGGGCCGACGCTGCCTTGAAGGCGCGCTCGCGCGGCTCGGGCGGAAACTATCTGGCGGATGCGGTCGAGGCGCTGATCGCGGCGGTCTATATCGACGGCGGCCTCGATGCCGCAAGGCAATTCGTCCTGCGTTACTGGGAGCCGCGCTCGCAAAAGGTGGTGGCCAAGCCGCCCAATCCGAAATCCGACCTGCAGGAATGGATCGCCAAGACCAGCGATGTCAGGCCCGAATACGCGATCGAGAAACGCGAGGGACCTGAACATCAACCGGTTTTCACGGTGTCCGTGAAGGTCGGCGGTTTTGCGCCGGCAAGCGGCACGGGCGGCTCTCGCCGCGCAGCCGAAGAAGCGGCGGCATCGGCGTTTCTTATGCGCGAGGGCATCTGGGCCAACCAAGGGAGTGCGGCGTGACCGGCAGCGAAGATCTCCCTCCGGCAGCGGAGGCCACGCATTCCGGCTTCGTTGCCCTGATTGGGGCGCCCAATGCCGGCAAGTCGACGCTGGTCAACCAACTGGTCGGCGCCAAGGTGTCGATCGTCACCCACAAGGTGCAGACCACCCGCGCCATCGTGCGCGGCATCGCCACGCATGACAACGCGCAGATCGTCTTTGTCGATACGCCCGGCATCTTCAAGCCGAAGCGCCGGCTCGACACCGCGATGGTGACCACCGCCTGGGGTGGCGCCAAGGACGCCGATATCGTGCTTCTGCTGATCGATGCCGAGCGCGGCATCAGGGGTGACGCCGACGCCATCCTCGAGCGGCTGAAGGACGTCCGCCAGCCGATGGTGCTGATCCTCAACAAGGTCGACCGGGTCAAGCACGAGGCGCTGCTGGCCCTGGCTGCGGCAGCAAACGAAAAGGTGCCGTTCAAGCGCACCTTCATGGTCTCGGCGCTGACCGGCTCCGGCTGCAAGGATTTGCTCGACTATCTCGCGCAAGCGCTGCCGGTCGGCCCCTGGTACTATCCGGAAGACCAGATCTCGGACCTGCCGATGCGCCAACTGGCCGCCGAGATCACCCGCGAGAAGCTGTATCTGCGGCTGCATCAGGAGTTGCCCTATTCCTCGCATATCGAGACCGAGAAATGGGAAGAGAAACCGGACGGCTCGGTGCGCATCGACCAGACCATCTATGTCGAGCGCGACAGCCAGAAGAAGATCGTGCTCGGCCACAAGGGCGAGACCATCCGCGCCATCGGCCAGTCGGCGCGCATGGAAATAGCCGGCATTCTCGAGCAGAAAGTGCACCTGTTCTTGTTCGTCAAGGTGCGTGAAAACTGGGGCGACGACCCCGAGCGCTACCGCGAGATGGGGCTTGAGTTTCCCCATTGAGCTTCATCGTCTAGAAATGCCGCCCGGCAGTTTGAGACGATGACATGCCTGATCCAAAACCGACCATCGATACCGATCTCGTGCGCCGGTTGATCGCCGCGCAATTTCCGCAATGGCGGCATCTGCCGGTGAGGCCGGTGGCGTTTGGCGGTTGGGACAACCGAACCTTCCACCTCGGCGATGATATGACTCTGCGGCTGCCGAGTGCCGCACCATATGCCTTGCAGGTCGAAAAGGAGCACCGCTGGCTGCCCAGGCTGGCGCCGCTTCTGCCGCTGCCGATCCCGGTTCCACTGACGATGGGCGAGCCCGGGGAGGGCTACCCCTGGCATTGGTCCGTCTACCGCTGGATCGACGGCGAAACAGCCAAGACCGCCGAAATCGCCGATCGCCCACAGTTCGCGGTCGATCTGGCCAAGTTCCTCATTGCGCTCCGGCGGATCGATCCGGCGGGCGGGCCGCCCGCGGGCCAGCACAATTTCTTCCGCGGCGGATCGCCGAGCGTGTATGACAACCAGACAAGGGAAGCACTCCAGGCGCTGGAGGGGCAGATCGACACCCAGGCGGCCACCGCTGTCTGGGATGCGGCCCTTGCCGCCACCTGGCAAGGGTCGCCCGTCTGGTTTCACGGCGACGTCGCCTGGGGCAACCTTCTGGTCCAAAACGGCCGTTTGAGCGCCATCATCGACTTCGGCACCTCAGGCATCGGCGATCCCTCTTGCGACCTGGCGATCGCCTGGACGTTCTTCCAGGGCGAGAGCCGGGAGGCGTTCCGCGCCGCCATCGACGTCGATGAAGCGACCTGGGCGCGCGGCCGCGGCTGGACGCTGTGGAAGGCGCTGATCACGGTTGCCGGACACGACGCCAACCAAGCCGAAGCCGAGCGATCGCGCCGCGTCATCGACGACGTCCTGGCCGATCACCGGGAATTCGCGTGATCAGAGCCTTTCGACGATGTGTGGGGATCCAATGTCAGCACAGATCGCACGCGGCGCGCCAAAATCTTGATTTAGCCACGCAACCGGTGACAAGCTCCTGCCATGGAATGGCGCGACGAGGGAATCATACTCGGCACCCGCAAGCATGGCGAAACCAGCGCCATTCTCGAGGTAATGACGCGTGCGCATGGCCGCCATCTCGGCCTGGTGCGCGGCGGGCGCTCGCGCAAGCAGCAGCCGGTGCTGCAGCCCGGCAACCGCGTCGACCTTTTGTGGCGGGCACGCCTCGACGAGCATCTCGGCACCTTCCAGGCCGAGGCGATCGAGATGAATGCCGCCCGGTTGATGGACAGCGCTGTCGCCGTCTACGGCCTGCAGACCATGGCCGCGCATCTCAGACTCCTGCCCGAGCGCGACGCCCATGGCGGCCTGTATGAGACGCTTGCCGTGATGATCGCCCATCTGGACGATTCGGATGCCGCCGGGGAACTGGTGGCGCGCTTCGAACTGCTCATCCTCGACGAACTCGGCTTCGGCCTCGATCTCAGCCAGTGCGCGGCGACCGGCGCCAGGCAGGATCTGGCCTATGTCTCGCCGAAATCCGGCCGCGCGGTTTCGCGCCAGGCCGGCGCGCCATGGCGCGACAAGATGCTGGCGCTGCCGGCCTTCCTGCGGCGCGGCTCCGGCTTGCGGGCGGACCACGCGGCACTCGAGGACGCCTTCCATCTGACCGGTTTCTTTTTCACCCGCCATGTCTACGAGCCGCGCGGCATCGAACAGCCCGATGCCCGTGCCGGCTTCCTCGCCGCCTTGCGCAAGCATCATTCGGGCGGCAAGGCCGCCCTTACGGCAGACGCTGCGCCAGAAGGGGGAGGGAGACTCGGTGGGTGCTGACCTCCGCAAACCGTCCAGGTTCACACCAAAAGCTGCATGCGGCAGCATTCCCTCCCCCTTGTGGGGAGGGTTAGGGTGGGGGTACTCGTAGGGCAAGAGCCTCAGCCGGCTTTGCGATGCTCCATGAAATCATCGAGGATGGCGCGCTGACCGCCGAGGATCTTGAGGCTGGCCTCCGCGAAGGAAAACCAGCCGGCCCTGTCGATTTCGGGAAATTCCCTGGTCACGCCTGACCTGGGCGGCCATTCCATCGTGAACATGTTGCTTTTAACGGCATCGGGATCGAAATCGGCTTCGACACTCCAGGCGATCACGATCTTGCCGCCGGCTTGCCGATAGCTGCCGACAGGCTCGAAATCACCCTCGATGCTGACTCCGAGTTCTTCCCCAGCCTCGCGCCGGGCGGCGGCCAACTCATCTTCATTGTCCTCGACGAGGCCCTTGGGGATCGACCAAGCGCCTTCATCCTTCCTTGCCCAGAATGGGCCGCCGGGATGGACGAGCAGAAATTCGAGAATGCCGGCCCTTGTCCGGTGGATCAGCAGCCCTGCACTTCGTTTCGGCATTCGATTTCCTCGTAGTTCATCCGAGGATAGCATGGCTCCTGGGCAAGTGGCGGCGGCATGCCATTCCTGGCTATCTCAGATGATGGGTGAGGATAAAGACCGTAGGCCGCTGGAATTTGCCGACGAAACATGCTCGATAACTTCTTTTCGGCCACCATTGCGGTGGCGTGACTTGAATAGCCGTCTGGGGTGGCCGTGTGGCCGCCGCAATTGTCAGTGAAAACTGGCCTGGTTTGGGGGAACCGCCATGTTTGAAAGCCTGATCGGCGCCGTCGTCGTTATCGTGCTTTTTGTCCTCGTCTTGCGCCAGCAGGGCCGCGTCAGTCTGATCGAGCGCGAGCTCGGAGCGCTGCGCAGCCTGGTTCTGTCCGGCGTGCATGCGACACCGCCCGTTGCCAAACCGGCCGAGCAGGCTGCAAGCGCACCGGCGGATGCCGCTCACGCTAGCGCACCAGTTGCCGACATAGCTTCGCCAACAACAGCAGACGCGGCACATGCCCAGGCACCGGCCGCCGAAGCCGATGCGGCCACCAGCGAGGCCGTGCCAGAACTGTCAGCCGCGGCCAAGGCGGCATTCACCGGATCCGCGCCTGCCGCCACGGCGAAGGCAGCCCGCCAGTCCGAGGTCGAAACGGCGCTCGGCACCCGTTGGGCGGTCTGGGTCGGCGGCGTCGCATTGGCTTTGGGCGGCCTGTTCCTGATCCGCTACACCATCGAGGCCGGCATTTTCGGCCCCGAAGTGCGGCTGTCCCTGGCGGCGCTGCTCGGCCTGGTGCTGATCGGCGGCGGCGAGTTCATCCGCCGCACCGGCTTCAAGGTGCCGGTGCAAGGGGCTGCAGGCGCCTATATTCCGGCGATCCTGACGGCTGCCGGCGCCTTCATTCTGTTCGGTACGGTCTATGCCGCGCACGCCATTTACGGTTTCGTCGGCCCGGCCTTCGCTTTCACCGCGCTCGGCGCCATCGGCGTAGCGACCATTGTCGCCGCTCTCGTCCACGGTCAGGCCCTGGCCGGCATCGGCCTTGTCGGCTCGATGGCGACGCCGGCGCTTGTGTCCTCGCAGGCGCCCAACCCATGGGCGCTGTTCGTCTACCTGGCGATCGTGCTTGCCGCCACAGCCGTGATCGCCCGCATTCGCGACTGGAAATTCCTGATTGCGGCCGCCTTCTTCGGCACCGGCGCCTGGACCATCGCCTACATGATGAGTACGCTCGTCGCCGACCTTGCCGTCATCCGGTTCGCCGACCTTGCCGTCGTCCTGTTCATCGACGCGGTGACGCTGGCGGTGCTTGCCTTTGTTTGGCTGGGCAGTCGTGGCGGCGAAGCGGAACCTGCAAAGGCGGGCTTCGACTGGCCCTCGATCGTGCCTGGCGTTTTCGTTGCGTTTTCAGCGCTAGGCCTGTCCGTCGACACGACGCTGGTCGCCGCCGGTGGCGCCTTGCCGGGCGCCTTCGTCCTCGTCGCCCTTGTCGCCACCGCACTCTACCGGCCGCGCGCGCTGCCGCTGCTGCATGCCGCCGGCGTGGTGAGCGTGATGATCCATCTCGGCATCATTCCGCCCACCACCATCGGCTCCGACATAACCCAGGGGAATATCGGCTTTGACGGCATGCCGGTGGCGGCCGGAAATCCGTTGACACTGCGCATCGGCATTGGCCTCGGCCTGGTCTTCATCGGCGCCGGCTTCTGGGCCGCACGCCGCTTCGCCGCCTCAGCACGGGTCCGCGCGGCATGCTGGGCGGCATGGGGCGTCGCTGCGCCGCTGCTTATTCTGCTGACGCTGTGGCTTGCCTACGGCAATCTCGACCGCGACCTTGTCTACGCAGCGATAGCTGCCCTTCTGGTTGTTGTCTTCGCTGCCGGTGGCGAATGGATCGCGCGCGCCGAACAGCCGCCGCTCAAGGGCGACATTGC
Organism: Mesorhizobium sp. M0761; assembly: GCF_040320205.1. Classification (NCBI taxonomy): domain Bacteria; kingdom Pseudomonadati; phylum Pseudomonadota; class Alphaproteobacteria; order Hyphomicrobiales; family Phyllobacteriaceae; genus Mesorhizobium; species Mesorhizobium sp. M0761. The sequence continues at coordinate 34,402 of NZ_JAMYPF010000014.1, read as the reverse complement.
CGTCTCCTTCGCGCTTTGCGGCTCGGCTCTGGCCGGCCTGCTGATGCTGCACATGGCCTTCGGATCCGGCTGGACGACCATTCTTGCCGGCGTTGCCGCCATCGTGCCGGCGCTGGCGACGCGTTGGCGTTCTTATCCCGTGCTGGGCTGGATTTCGGTCGGCGCGGGCGTCGCCGTGCTCGGCCGCGTCGCCTTCGATCCGACCATCGTCGGCGCCGAGTTCCTGACGACGACGCCGGTGTTCAACTGGCTGCTGCCGGGATACGGCGTACCGGCGCTAGCCTTCGGCTTTGCCGCCTGGCAACTCGCGCGTACCACCCCCGCACTACCAACAACTGGCAATGGCCGGCCGCGCCTAGCGATGGAGGCGGGTGCAGCCCTGTTTGCGCTGCTCACCGTCGCCATGCTGGTGCGCCACGCCATGCATGGTGGCGTCATCGACACCGGCCCGGTGACGCTCGCCGAACAGGCGATCTATACGCTGATCGCCATCGGTGCCGGCGCGATACTGGTGGCCATCGACATGCGCTCGCCAAGCTCTGTGCTGCGCTACGGCTCGATGGCCGCCGGCGTGCTCTCGGTCGCCTTCATCGTCCTCCAGCATTTCCTGGTGCTCAATCCGCTGTTCACCGACGAATCGACCGGCGAGATCCCGGTGTTCAACCTCTTGTTCCTGGCTTATCTTTTGCCGGCCATCGCCGCCGGCGGGCTGGCGCTCTATGCCAGGGACAAGCGGCCGCCATGGTATGCGCAGATGCTGGCGGTCGTGGCGGCATTGCTTGTCTTCGCCTACGCCACACTGTCGGTCAGGCGCGTGTTCAAGGGCGAGTTCATCGGCCTGTGGAGCGGCCTCGGCCAGCTTGAGACCTACACCTATTCGGCGCTCTGGCTGGTCATTGGCGTCGTGCTGCTCACCGCCGGCGTCTGGCTGAAGTCGCAGGTGCTGCGCATTGCCTCGGCGGCGCTGATCGCGATTGCCGTGGTAAAAGTCTTCCTGTTCGACATGTCGGAACTGGAAGGCGTGCTCAGGGCGCTGTCCTTCATCGGTCTTGGCGCCGTGCTGATCGGCATCGGCCTGTTCTACCAGCGGCTGCTGACGCGGGCGGCGAGGGAGGCCAACGCTGCAACTTGAGGTGATATACGAGATGGAATATATGAATATCCAACGGAGGATATTCGATGCCGCTCTATATCCGCGACGACGAAGTGGATGCGCTGGCCAGCAGATTGCAACGCGAAACGAACGCTCCGAGCAAAACGGAGGCGGTGCGGGTCGCGCTCGTGCACGAACTTGAGCGCAATCGGGCGAAGGTGCCGCTGCGCGATCGGATCGCCAGTCTTCAGGACAGGGCCAGGAAGCTTGGCCTGCCCAATCCCGATTTCGATATGAAGAAGTTCACCGACGAGATGTGGGAAGACTGATGTTTGTCGACGCGTCGGTGATCGTCGCCATTCTCAACCAGGAACCTGGGTGGGAGGAATTGCTGAAGCAGCTATCCGGTTTTTCCGGGCAGGTCTGGGTTTCTCCGTTGGTTCACTTCGAAGCAACACAGGCATTGGCAAGGGCCGGCGCCGGCCCGCGCAGACCCAGCGCTGAAGCCCTTCTCCATGCCCGCGATCTGATCGATGAGTTCATTGTGGAGATCATGGGAGAGAGTCTGGCCATTGACGACAACATCGGCTCTCGGGCCATTGACGCGAGCGCCCGTTACGGCAAAGCCGTTGGCCACAAGGCGGATCTGAATCTCGGCGACTGTTTTGCTTACGCCTGCGCGAAAAGCCGCGATCTTCCACTGCTGTACAAAGGCCATGATTTCGCACCGACCGATTTAGGATAATTCGGCCCTTTTGTTGATTGCGGGGAATAATTTAGCCGATCAACTCGTTATCTCACTGCTTGGGTGACCGGGGCGGCAGACCGCTTCGCGCTGGCCGCTTGCGCCGCGCCGGGAAGGCGCGTTCAATCGGGTTAAACAAGGGCGACCTCAGAACCAGCGGTCATGGACGAAAAGAAGGCAGCAATCCTTGGCGAAATACCGCGCCTGCGCCGCTACGCACGCTCGCTTCTGCGCGACCGCGAATCCGCTGACGATCTCGTCCAGGATTGCCTCGAACGAGCGCTCTTGCGGCTTGAAAGCTGGCAGACGGGAGAAAGCCCCCGGAGGTGGCTGTTTACGATCATGCATCATTTGTTCATCGATCAGATGCGCAAGGTGAACCGGCGCGGTGAGGCGGCGATCCTGCCGCTTGACGCAAACGAGGCGCAGGCAGTCCCCGCCGAGCAGGCCGAGAACGCCGCCTCGCGCGAGATCATCGACGCATTGCAGGCGATCAGCCCCGACCGCCGCGCCGCTCTCGTCATGGTCGCCATCGAAGGATTCTCCTATGCCGAAGCCGCCAACATTCTCGGCGTGCCCGCCGGCACGCTGATGTCGCGCATAGCGCGCGGACGCGAGGAGCTGCGCAGCCTGCTCGATGACACGGCGCGCCGCCGCTCGATAAGGATCGTCGAGAAATGACCCGCCGCGATTTTTCCGAACGCGATATCCACATGGCTCTCGACGGCGAGCTGCCGGGCGACGAGCGCGCCGCCTACGACGCCTGGATCGACGCCAATCCCGAAATGAAGGCGAAAAGCGCCCGCTACACCGCCGACCGCGCCGCGTTGCGCGCCGCCTTTGCCGGTGTGCTCGACGAGCCCGTGCCGGTGCTGTTCAAGCAGATCGTTAGCGGTGAAGGCGCGACCAAAGCGGCGGCGCGGCAGTCGCGCTGGTGGCTTGCGGCCGCGGCGGCCGCAGTGCTCGTCATCGGCGGTCTTGGCGGCTATTTTGCCGGCATCGACGGCATCGGCAGGGAAGATGGCGCCGATGACCAACTGGCCGAAGAGGCTATCGCCGCCCATGTCATCTATGCCGCCGAACAGCGCCATGCGGTGGAAGTGCCGGCAAGCGACAAGGATCACCTGCAGACCTGGCTGTCCAACCGCGTCGGCCTGAAACTGGTGGCGCCGGATCTGGTGGCGGAAGGCTTCCAGCTGGTTGGCGGCCGGCTGCTGCCCGCCGGCCAGGGCAAGGCAGCGATGCTGCTTTACGAGGACGCCAAGGGTCAGCGCATCTCCTTGTTCGTTACCGCTGATTCCTCAGCCAAGTCCAAGGGCACCTACATGGCCGAGGCCGACGGCCCCGAGGCGGTCTACTGGCTGGACAAGGGCTATGCCTGCGCCGTCGTCGGCTCGCTGCCGCGCGAGCAACTGGCTGCGGTCGCCAAGCGGGCCTACGGTCAGCTTCTGGCTGGTATCGCCAGTTAAGCGCATTCCGTTTCGGGAATGCGCCGGGGTAGAAAGTGTCACAATTCGGCCCTATTCGAAGTGCGATAGCGCTTGATGGATATCGGCGTTTCGGCTGATGTTTGCGACGTTTTTGACTGCGGTCTTTTCCTCCACCCAATCGAGGTTTTCCAAACCCGCATGCCTGCCGAGATTCGCAAGGCCCGCGCGTCCGACGTCGATGACCTCGCCGCCATCGAGAAGGCGGTCTTTTCCAGTGACCGCATTTCCCGGCGCTCCTTCCGCTTGTTGATCGAACGCGAGACAGCCGAGATGCTGGTCGCCGAAAGCGATGGTCGTGTCGCCGGCTACGCCATCGTGCTGTTTCGCAAGGGCAGCGGCGTCGCCCGGCTCTATTCGCTTGCCACCAGCCCGTTTTTCAGCGGCCGCGGCATTGGCCGCATGCTGCTTGCAGCGGCCGAAGAAGCTGCCTTCGAGCACGACCGCATGATGTTGCGTCTCGAAGTGCGCGAGGACAATCTTCGCGCCATTGGCATCTATGAGCAGAGCGGCTACCGCAAGATCGGTCGCGAGCCTCACTATTACGAGGATGGCGCCACCGCGCTGCGCTACGAAAAGACCTTGCGCGGCGATATTCCGGTCGCCACCAAAGTCCCGTTCTACCAGCAGACCTGCGAGTTCACCTGCGGTCCATGCTGCCTGATGATGGCGATGGCCAATTTCGATTCCGGCTTCGTGCCCGATCCGGTCATGGAAATCCGCCTATGGCGCGAGGCAACGACCGTGTTCATGATGTCCGGCCCGGGCGGCTGCGAGCCCTTCGGCCTTGCGGTTTCCGGCTACGAAAGCGGGCTTGCGGCGGAAATCTTCGTGTCCTTCTATGGCGCGCTGTTCTTGCAATCGGTGCGCAGCGACGACAAGCGCCGGGTGATGGAACTTGCCCAGGTGGACTTTCGCCGCCGCGCGGAACTTTACGGCATCCCGGTGAATTACCGTCCGTTCACCATCGATGATATCCGCGGCGCCCTGGCTCAGGGAAAACTGGTGCTGGTGCTGATCAGCGGCTTCCTGATGTTCGGCAAGAAGGTGCCGCATTGGGTGCTGGCTATCGGCGACGATGGCGACCACATCCTGATCCACGATCCCTGGGTCGAGGACGAAAGACAGGAGACCATCCTCGATGCCGCCAACATTCCCGTGCCGCACGGCATCTTCATGAACATGGCGCAATTCGGCCGCGACGGACTGCGTGCTGCCATCACTCTTGGGAAACGCTGATAACAATGACCTGGGTCATCCTCACCGGCCGTCAGAACGATCTCGACCCGGCGGCGACGCCGCACAAGATCATCACCAACCGTGACTATCTTGCGCATCCGGCGCTGTTTCGCGGCCAGCAGCCGAAGGTCATCAACCTGTCGAACAATTACGCCTACCAGAGCCGCGGCTATTATGCCTCTCTGCTCGCCGGTTCGCGCGGCCACAAGGTCATCCCGACGGTCGAGACGATGATCGACCTGTCCGAGCGCAAGCTCTACGAGCACGCGCTGCCGGAACTGGAGCTGGCGCTCAACAAATGTCGCAAGGATCTCGGTGGCGTATTCCCGCAAAAAATCTGCATCTTCTTCGGCATCGGACCGTCGAAGGTCTGGGACCGCTTCGCCAAGCTGTTGTTCGACTGGTTCCGCGCTCCGGCGCTTGAGGTTCACATCAAGGACAGCGCCGAATGGGCTTCGATCCGCAAGATCGGCTTCCTGCCGCTGGCCAGGATGGCCGAGGAGGAAGAAGCCCTCTTCGTGCAGGCGCTCGAGACGTACACCAACCGCGAGTGGCGCGACACCAAGGGCCGCACGCCGGCACGCTACACCTTCGCCACGCTGGTCGATCCGCATGAGGAACTGCCGCCGTCGGAGATTTCCTCGCTGCGTTACTGGGCCAAGATCGCCGAAAAGATGGGCGTCGAAATCGAGCCGATCACCAGGAAGGACCTGGCCAAGCTCGCCAATTACGACGCGCTGTTCATCCGCGAGACCACCTCGATCTCAAACCACACCTACCGCTTCGCGCGCCGCGCCCAGCAGGAAGGCATGCCGGTGATAGACGACCCGCTGTCGATGATCCGCTGCACCAACAAGGTCTATCTCAACGAACTGATGGCCTACAACAAGGTGCCGGTGCCGCCGACGGTGATGATAGCCGGCACCTCGGACCTCGAACTGGCGGCGCAGACGCTGGGCTTTCCGCTGGTGCTGAAGATCCCGGATTCATCGTTCTCGCGCGGCGTCAAGAAATGCGGCAACTTCGAAGAACTGAAGACGCTCGCCACCGAGTGGCTGGAGGATTCCGATCTCCTGATCGCGCAGAAATTCATCCCGACCGAATATGACTGGCGCGTCGGCGTGCTCGGCGGGCAGCCGCTGTTTGCCGTGCATTATCTGATGGCGAAAAAACACTGGCAGATCGTCAACCACAAGGCCAGCGGCAAGCCCGACCAGGGCGGCATCAAGACCTTCACGCTGAAAGAGACGCCGCCGCATGTCGTCGACACCGCGGTGAAGGCGGCGCGCTGCATCGGCGACGGGCTTTACGGCGTCGATCTCAAGGAAACCAAGGATGGCGTCTTCGTCATCGAGGTCAACGACAACCCGAACCTCGACCATGGCTGGGAGGATTCCGGCGAAAAGGACGAAGTCTGGGTGCGGCTGACGCAATGGTTCCTGGAGCGGCTGGACCGTCCCGGGCGTTAGTTTGCGGTCCCGGGCGGTAATTCAACCGAGGGGGAAAAATGCAGTTCATCGTCATCGAGGATTTCACCGGCTGCGACCGCAAGGAGATCTACCGCCGTTTCGGCGAGCGCGGCAGATTGAAGCCGGACGCGCTTGTCGTGCACCACTCCTGGATCGCGGCTGATATGAGCCGCTGCTTCCTGCTGGTCGAGGCCGATGACGTCACGCTGCTGCAGCGCTGGGTCATCGAATGGTCTGACCTGGTGGAGTTCGAGATCATTCCCGTGGCGACGAACAAGGACATGGTCGCCGCACTGGCCGGCCATCTCTGAGCAGTTCGGTCCATCAGCGAGCACCGGCGAACCCACCGACCGCCGGCATTCCTCAATCAGCCAATTGCGAAACGCCGCCACCAGGTCGCGCCTTGCACTGCGTTCCGGGATCGTCAGGCAATATGGCTGACGCAGCGCGATCGATAGGGCATTCGCCCGGACCAAACGGCCGTCTTCCAGCGCCCCGGCGCAATAAATGCCTTGCGCCAGCGCCACGCCCAGCCCTGAAATGGCAAGGTCGAGCGCTGCCCGCGACGAGTTCGCCGACAGGCCGCGCTGCACTGCGCGGCCGGGCTCTATGCGCGCCGCCTCGAACCAGGTGCGCCAAGACGGAAAGGACGCGCCGGTCGGTCCCCAGTCGGTGTGAATCAGTGGCAGGCCGGCGAGGCTGTCGGTTTTGGCGGTGAGTTCTGGCGCGCAGACGGGGTAGACGGCGTCCCTGACGATCTCCTCGGTCGGGTGTTCACGATAGTGCGGGCCGAAGGACAGCCGGATGTCGATCAGTTCGCGGTCGAACGGCACCGGATCGTCATCGCCGCGCAGGGATATGTCGACGGCGCCGTGGCTGGCGACAAAGCCGGCGAGGCGTTCGGAAAGCCAGCCCATCGCCATGGACGGCGGCACCGATACGACAAGCCGCGGGCGGAAGGCATCGCTGCCCTGCGCGATGCTGCCGATCTCTCGAAAAGCCAGGGTCAGCCGGGGCAGCATCTCGACGCCGGCTTCCGTCAGCACCACGCGGCGGTTGACGCGATGGAACAGTTTTCGACCCATCTGCTCCTCGACGGTGTGAATGAGCTGGCTGACCGCGGCCGCCGAGATCGAGAGCTCATCCGCCGATGCGGCGAAACTCCCCGAGCGCGCCGCCGCCTCGAAGGCTTGAAGTCCTCTCAGGGAAGGAAGCGCGGTCATGGGCTATCCGATAGGTAAGGTAAGCTTATCTATGTCGCAGAAATCCTCGTTTTTCGAAAGCTTTCTTATCGAGTATCTTCGCGCCATGACCGTATCGGCCCAGTTTGAACCCAGAGACCATCGCGACGTCGTCGCGTCTCTGACCAATGAGCAGCGCAGCCGCCTGACCGGCAAGTCGGACGGGCCGGGTCTGGTCCAACTCGCCTTCCATCTCGGCGCGATTGTGGCTATCGGCGGGCTGATTGCGGCCAAGGTGCCGTACTGGCCGCTGTTGATGTTGCCGCAAGGCATTCTCATCGTCTTCCTGTTCACGCTGCTGCATGAGACGGTGCACAGGACGGCGTTCGAGACGCAGTGGCTCAACGATGCCGCCGCAAGGGTCTGCAGCCTGGCGATCGCGCTGCCCGCCGACTGGTTTCGCTATTTCCACTTCGCCCATCACCGTTTCACCCAGGATCCCGAGAACGATCCGGAACTCGCCTTCCCGAAACCGGAGACGATGCGGCAATACATCGTCCACGTCTCGGGCCTGCCGGTGTGGTGGGGGCATTTGCAGACACTCTACACCAACGCGATTGGCGGCTGCCACGACAGCTACGTGCCGCCGAAAGGCCTGCCCAAGGTGCGCACTGAAGCCCGCGCCATGATCGCTTTCTATGTCGTGGTCGCCGCGCTAGCCCTGTGGTTCGAGGCAAGTGTACTGCTCTATGTCTGGATCGTGCCGGCGCTGCTCGGCCAGCCCTTCCTCAGGCTCTATCTGCTGGCCGAGCATGGCCGCTGCCCGCTTGTCGCCAACATGCTGGAAAACACCCGCACCACGCTGACCAACTGGCTGGTGCGCAAAGTCGCCTGGAACATGCCGTATCACGCCGAGCACCACGCCTATCCCGGCGTGCCCTTCCATCAGCTGCCGGCCTTCCACCAGCTGATCGAGCGCCATCTCAAAGTCGTCGAACCCGGCTATGTCAGCTTCCACGAGAAATACGTCGAGACCTTGCGCTGAGGCGCTCGGCCGTCAGCGTAGCGTCTGCTCAACGAGCGTGACGAAATAGCGGAGCACGGTGGGGACGATGGCGTCGTTGAAGACATAGCGATCGCCGTGCAGCCCTTCGCCCGGTCTGACCGCTCCTGCGCCGACCCAGGCATAGCAGCCGCCGGCTTCGCGGACCATGTAGGCAAAATCCTCGCAGCCGAGGCTCGGGTTGAATGCGGTCTCGACCTGCTCGCGGCCGACAACCGCGGTTGCCGCCTGGACGGCCCGGTCAGTGGCAGCCGACGTGTTGACCAGCGGCGGGTAGCCTTTCTTGTAGGCGAGCTTGGCGGTGAGGGCATGCGCCGAGGCAATGCCTTGCGCGATGTCGCCGATCAGCCTTTCGCAATGGTCCGACAAAGTGGGCTCGAAGAAGCGGCAGGTTCCCTGCAGCCAGACCTTGCCCGGCACGATGTTGCCGACATTGCCGCCATGGATCTGGGTGATCGAAACGACCAGCGCCATTTGCGGGTCGACCGAACGGCTGACGATGCGCTGCACGGCTTGAACGAAGGCGCCGGCCGCGAGCACGGGATCGTCGCCTAGCTGCGGCATGGCGGCATGCGCGCCGGTCCCCTCAAAGTTCAGTTCGAAAGTGTCGACGGCCGCCATCATCGACCCGGCACGGGCCGCGATCTTTCCGAGCGGCAGCCCCGGCCAGTTGTGGACGGCGTAGACGGCTTCCACGGGGAAGCGCTCGAACAGTCCGTCCTCGATCATCCGCATGGCGCCGCCTTCATTTTCTTCCGCCGGCTGGAAGATGAAACAGACGGTGCCGTCGAAGGCTCTGTTGTCGGCGAGCAGCTTGGCGGCGCCGAGCAGCATCGCGATGTGCCCGTCGTGGCCGCAGGCATGCATCACGCCGTCTTTCTTCGACGCATATGGCAATCCTGTCTTCTCCAGCACGGGCAAGGCATCGAGTTCGGCCCGAAGCCCGATGGCGCGCACGCCTGGCCGTCCTCTGAGGACGCCAACCACGCCGGTGCCGCCTATGCCTTCATGAACCTCGTCGAGCCCGAAGGTGCGCAGCTTGTCGGCGACGAAGCGCACGGTCTCATACTCTTGGAAACCGAGTTCGGGGTTGGCGTGGATGTGATGCCGCCATTCCACCACCTGCGGGGTGAGGGCGGCGATGGGGTCGTTGTGCAGCATTGCGCTCTCCTTGCCGGCTATCCTAAATTCGGCCTTGTCGATGCCAGCACGTAAAGGTTTTGCGCCGGCAGCGTCTTGAACAGGATTGACCGTGTCTGGAATTCAACAGCCTCAGGAGACGACGCAGTTCTGGCGTCATCCGCGCTTTCGCGATCTTGGCATGCTCAAGGCGCGCTTCACGCGGCATCGCTACCAGCTGCACACGCACCCGACCTATGTCGTCGCCCTGATCACGCAAGGGTGCGAGCGGGTCCGCATCGGCAACGAGACTGTCCTCGCGCCGTCGGGCACGGTTCTGCTCGTCGATCCGGAGATATGGCATGACGGCGAGGCGGGTGCCGACCAGGGTTGGGCTTACCGCACCTTCTATCCGTCGGCCTCGCTCATGGGTGCGATCGCGGACGAGCTCGGGCAGGATCGCCCGCCGTTGTTTTCGCAAGCGATCGTCGATGATGCCGATCTCGTCCAGGCAGTAGGCGTCGCGCACTTGGCTTCGACATCGAATGATGCCACCAGCGCCGAAACATCCATGCTGATCGCCTTGCGCAAGCTCATCCTGCGCCATGGCGATTGGGGCGGCCGGCGGCGCGAGGCGGTCGAAAGCTTCGGATCGAAAAGCCGGCTCCGGGTCTATGAACAGGTCATCGAAGACCATCTGAACTCGGACCTCGATTTGCAGCGGCTCGCTGAAGCCGCAGGCGTGACGCGCTTTCAAGTTATCCGCGATTTCAGGAAAGTGCTGGGTCTCAGCCCTGCTGCCTTCATCCGTGACCGCAGGCTGCGCCGTGCCGATCTGCTGATCCGGCAAGGTTCAGATCTCGCCGGTGCCGCCTTTGCGGCCGGCTTCTCCGACCAAAGCCATCTCTCGCGCACCTTCCGCGCCGCGCATGGAATGACGCCGGGGATGTTCAGGCGCGCCGGGACGCTGCCCTCGTCTTGAGAAGTCGAGCCATGTCGGCGGCCTTTGACGGCATGCCGATCAGAAAGCCCTGCGCCTCGACGCAGCCAGCCTTGCGCAATATGTCGAGCTGCGCTTCGGTCTCGACGCCTTCGGCGGTGACGGTGATGCCAAGTTCGGCACCAAGCCCGATGATCGTGCGCACGATCGCCGCCGTGTCCTTGTTGTCGATATCGTGGATGAAGGAGCGGTCGATCTTGATCTTGTCGACGGGAAAACGCCTGAGATAGCCGAGCGACGAATAGCCGGTGCCGAAATCGTCGAGCGCGATGCGGATACCGAGTTCGCGCAGCTGCCTCAGCGTCTTCAGCACCGTCTCGCTCTCATCCATCAGCACGGTCTCGGTGATTTCCAGTTCGAGCCGGCTGGCCGGCACACCGGAAACGGCCAGCGCCGAAATCACGCTGCGGGCAAAGTCGGCGCTTCTGATCTGCACTGCCGAGACATTGACGGCGATGCGCATTCCAGGCGGCCAGCCGGCGGCCACGCTGCAGGCCTGTTTCAGCGCCCATTCGCCCAGCGGAACGATCAGCCCGCTGTCTTCGGCGGCTGCGATGAAATCGTCGGGCGCCACCAGGCCGCGCGTCGGTGAATTCCACCGCATCAACGCTTCGGCGCCGACGATCTTGCCCGACGCGATGTTGGTGATCGGCTGGAACTCCAGCACGAACTCCCGCCGCTTCAGTGCCGTCTCGAGATCGGTTTCGAGCGCCAGGCGCGCCCGCACCAAGGCATCCATGCCGGGCTCGAAAAAGCGGTAGACGTTGCGGCCTTCGCTCTTGCCGCTGTAAAGCGCCATGTCGGCGTTCTTCAAAAGCGTGTCGGCGTCCTTGCCGTCACCGGGATACAGCGCGATGCCAAGGCTGATGCCGACATGCATGTCGCGGCCCTTGTCGCGAAACGGCTGGCTGACGACAGCGACGATGCGTTTTGCCAGTTGTTCCGCATCGGTGGCGCCTTTGGGATTGAACTGCAGGATGGCGAACTCGTCGCCACCGAGGCGGGCGACCACATCGGTGTCGCTGCGCAGGCTGTGCCGCAACCGCTCCGCCACGCATTTCAGCAGCCAGTCACCGGCCGGGTGTCCCCAGGTGTCGTTGACGGCCTTGAAGCGATCGAGGTCGAGTGAGAAGATCGCCAACGGTGTATCGCCGGCCATCGCCTGGTCGAGCCGTTCGCGAAACATCGAGCGGTTGGGCAGGTCGGTCAGCGTGTCGTAATGGGCAAGGTGGCTCATGCGCTCTTCGGCGCGCCGGCGCTCGGTGATGTCTTCGAAGGTCGCCACCCAGCCGCCACCGGCAAGCGGCCGGCGCGCAACCAGCAGCGTTCGGCCATCGGCAAGGCTGCGGTCTGTCGAACGCTCCTCACCGGCCTGCAGGCTGGCTCTGGTGTTGGCGATCTCGCCGTCGATGTCCATCGACGGATAGATGCGCAGTCGCACCATCTGTTCGAGCAGGGCGCGCTGGCTCATGCCGAGCGGGAAGTCGTCAGGCGTGACCTTGTAGAGGTCGAGGAAGCGCTGGTTGCGCACGATCAGCGTGCCTTCGGCGTCGTACATCAACAGGCCTTGCGACATGTTGGCGAGCGCCGCATCGAAGCGGCGGTGCTGCTCCTTCAGTTCCTGCTCGGCCCGCCTTTGCTCCGTAATGTCCTCATAGATCGACACCCAGCCGCCTGAGGCCAGCGGCCGGTGCGTGATGGAAACGATGCGTCCGTCCGACAGTATTTCCTCGTAGGTCGAGGCTTGCGCGCGCTCGATATAGGGCTTGCGGATGGCATACAGGTCTTCGGCGCTCTGTGAGGCGACACCGATGTCGACGCTGTGCTTTAGAATGTCCAGGAACGCGATGCCGGGCCGCACGATCTTCGCGTCGAGGGAGAAGATGCTGATATAGTTGCCGTTGCAGATGATCATCCGCTCGTCGGCGTCGAACATGCACAGCCCGTGCGACATATTCTCGACGGCCGCCGAAAAGCGCTCGTTCTGGTGGCGCAGTTCGTCGGCGATCTGCCGTGGCGCGGCGACGCCTCCGGCTCCCCGTCTGCTGACGGGCGAACCACCCTTGACGTGCGCAACGGACATGAGGCGTGCCTGCTGACCGTGATCGAAACCCGGTACTGTGGTTACCGCTGGTTAATTTAGCGTATGTTCACTGCGCCGAATGCACGGCAACCGTTGCCTGGCGTTGCTTTTCAAGCGTTGCGTAGCGTTTGAGGAAGGCAGCTTGCGCGGAGGTCACCGAGTGCGGCGTAAAGTCGAAGCGGTCGGCATTGAAGCCGCGCGGCCGGCCGAAGAACTCGGTTGCTTCTGCGGTCGAGAAACCGGCAAGCAGCGTCGCCTCGTAATAGGCGGCGATCTGGTCGGCGCGCTTGATCTCCTTGCGCAAGCCGACGCCGAGTTCGGGCGGCAGCGAAAAGCGCTGATGGATGGCGCGCTGGAGACGCAGCTCACACTCCTTGTAGGAGCCGCCCATTACCGATTTGAACGGCGAGATCATGTCGCCGATGACATATTCCGGCGCGTCATGCAGCAGTGCTGCCAGCTGAGCGTTGGCGGAGGCGTCCGGCTGCAACTCGCTGAATAGCGCCTCGACCAGCAGCGAATGCTGCGCAACCGAAAAGGCGTGATCGCCGCGGGTCTGGCCGTTCCAGCGGGCGACGCGGGCAAGCCCGTGGGCGATGTCGGAGATTTCGATGTCGAGCGGCGAGGGGTCGAGCAGGTCGAGCCGCCGTCCCGACAGCATGCGCTGCCACGCGCGGGGTGGCGCTCCGACGCGATCGGCAGCCATCAGGCATCCTCCGCGCCGATGGCTTCCCTGGGAAAGCTGAACTTCGCCCAGGACGGGATGGCGAGCGAGACGGTGACATCACCGGCCAGTACCGGCTGGCCAGCGTCGAGCGCCGCCTTGACCCGGTCGATGCGGGCAATGGCGAGTCCGGCCGTGCCCGCGCTGGAACCGAGCGTGCCGACCGGCCGCCCCGCAACCGTCAGCTCCGAGCCCGGCGCGGGCAAGGCACGGTCGGCCGAAACGATCAGCACGCGCCGCCTGGCGGTGCCGCGATGCTGCATGCGCGAGACCACTTCCTGGCCGACATAGCAGCCTTTCTTGAAGCCGACGCCGCCGGTCTCGTCGAGCAGCACGTCGTGAGGGAAGGCATCGCCGAGCTGATAATCGGAACCGCTTTCGGCAATGCCGTTGGCGATGCGGAGCGTCTGCCATGCAGCCGGATCGCCACCTACGGATGCGCCGCCATAGGAACGGCTCACAACCACATCGCGGAAGCGGGCATCGGCAAGTGTCGTTGAATCAGAAGGTGAGGCGCTTGAATCATCGCCCCACGCAACCGTCACAAGCACTTGATCCTGCTTGGCGATCTCGGCCTTGGCGCGCAGCTTGTAAAGCATCAGCCGGCGCAGGAAGTCGTCTGCGACGTCGGCACGGCAATCCAGCCGGAATCCGTCCTCGCCGCTACGCGAGATCAGGAAATCAAACAGGATCTTGCCTTGCGGCGAAAGCAGCGCACCGGGTTTTGCCGCACCGGCGCCCAGCGTGTCGAGGTCGGTGGTGAGGATGTTCTGCAAAAAATGCTCGGCATCCGGGCCTGACACAGAAATGAGAGCGCGGTCTTTGAGCAGGGCAAAAGGCATGGGCGGCAAAGAACCTGATCTTGCAAAACGGTCGGCCTTTACGTAAGCCGACGATACTCCCCCCGCAAGAGACCGAACGCCCATGGCCACCACCTACGACCTCATCCTGACAGGCGGCACGGTGGTCAACCATGATGGCGAGGGCGCGCGCGATGTCGGCGTCAAGGGTGGTCGCATCGTCGCAATGGGCGATCTTCGCCAAGCTTCGGCCGGCGAAGCGATCGACTGTCGCGGGCTGCACGTCCTGCCCGGCGTCGTTGACAGCCAGGTGCATTTTCGCGAGCCGGGGCTGGAGCACAAGGAAGATCTCGAGAGTGGATCTCGCGCCGCTGTTCTGGGCGGGGTCACCGCCGTCTTCGAAATGCCCAACACCAATCCGCTGACCACCAGCGAGGCGGCGCTTGCCGACAAGGTGCGCCGCGCCACCAGCCGGATGCATTGCGACTTCGCCTTCTGGGTTGGCGGCACGCGCGAGAATGCCGATGATCTCGGTGAGCTCGAGCGGCTGCCGGGTGCTGCCGGGATAAAGGTGTTCATGGGCTCGTCCACCGGCGACCTGCTGGTCGAGGACGACGAGGGTGTCGCATCGATCCTGCGCAACACCCGCCGCCGTGCCGCCTTTCACTCGGAGGACGAGTTCCGGCTGCGCGAGCGCCTCGGCTTGCGCGTCGAGGGCGACCCGTCATCGCATCCCGTCTGGCGCGACGAGATCGCGGCGCTTCGCTGTACCGAGCGGCTGGTGCGCATCGCGCGCAACACCCGCGCCCGCATCCATGTGCTGCATATCTCCACTGCCGAGGAAATCATCTTCCTCCAACAGCACAAGGATGTCGCCACCTGCGAGGCGACGCCGCACCATTTGACACTCGCCGCCGACGACTATGCGCGGCTGGGCACGCTGATCCAGATGAATCCGCCGGTTCGCGCGGCCCGCCATCGCGACGGCGTCTGGCACGGCATTGCGCAAGGCATCATTGACGTGCTGGGCTCCGATCACGCCCCGCACACGCCGGCCGAGAAGGCAAAGCCCTATCCGGCCTCGCCGTCTGGCATGACCGGGGTGCAGACGCTGGTGCCGATCATGCTCGACCATGTCAATTCAGGCCGGCTGACCCTGCAGCGCTTCGTCGACCTCTCCAGCCACGGCCCGCAGCGCATCTTCGGCATGGCCAGGAAAGGCCGCATCGCCGCCGGCTACGATGCCGATTTCACCATTGTCGACCTCCAGCGGCGCGAGACCATCACCAATGCGCAAGCCGGCTCCAGGGCCGGCTGGACGCCCTATGACGGCAAGGAAGTCACCGGCTGGCCGATCGGCACCATCGTGCGCGGTCGTCGCGTGATGTGGGAAGGCGAGATCGTCACGCCCGGGCAGGGCAGGCCGGTAGAGTTTTCCGAGGCGCTGCCGGCTTAGCGGTTTCTTGCTGCGTTGGATTTTTTAAGCGCTATCCACTACGTTAAGGGCATTATGAACGCAGATATCGCGCCCATGATTGTCCCTGCGGAGTTTCCGGAGCTCCAGGCGCTCGCCTGGAACCGCGATGCGGCACGCCCGATTCCGGCCGAAGAGGCATTTGCGCTGTATGAGCGTAATTGGCGGTTTGTCGATCAAAAGCGTCTTACTGTGCGTGAGAAGATGCTTATCCAAAGTTTGGCAGACAAATTCGGTCACGGCGTGCTCTTGACCGCCGGCTGATTTCCCTCACCTGATCGTTCCTCGCAGCCGGAATATCAACAGGACACACCGCGAGCGTCATGATGGAATTCAAGAGGCCCGAGCACCAGATCATTGCCGAAGCGCTCGGGTTGATGGATCGCCATTTCCTGACCGCAAACCAGTGCTGGTTCGGCGGTGGCACTGCGATCGTTATGAAATTCGGGGAATATCGCCGCTCACTGGATGTGGACTTCCTGTGTGCCGACAGTGATGGCTATCGCGAATTGCGGACCTCCGCAGCCGAACGTGGCGTCAGAGCATTCTTTCCTGAGCCGGTCGAGGCTGTTCGGGACTTCCAGATCGATCAATATGGCTTGCGGACGATCGTGCGGTTGAAAGGCCAAACGATCAAGTTTGAAGTCATCCGCGAAGGCCGCATAAAACTGCGAGGCCATTTCGACGACGATCTGAATGTATCCGCCCTGGTCCCGGCGGATATGTTTGCCGAGAAGTTGCTGGCGAACGCGGATCGATGTCAGGACCGTGCAATTGCATATCGCGATGCCATCGATCTTGGAGTGCTGGTTGGCATCTACAAGGAAATCCCGAGCGACGCTGTTGGCAAGGCGAAGGCGGCCTATGGCGTGGATATCGAGCGCAAGGTGGCTTGGGTGGTAAACAGGCTGCGGGACAAGGAAGAATTGCGGCATGCCGCCGAGGTGCTGCAAATGGATCCCAACGCGGCGGTCGAAGCGATTTCGGCCCTTCGATGTGAAGGCGTCCGCATCTGGCCTGACACGGGTATTGCCCCGGAGCTTTCCAGCCCTGGTCAATAGCCGTAAGGGCGTTGCAGAAACTCAATCCCCGGCGACGAAGAATGTCCACTGTCCGGCCGGCGTGATGCCGACGCGGTAGAAGATGTAGGCGCCGAACTGCTTCATGTCGTCATAGTCGCCGGCGGTGACGATCTTGAACAGCTCGATCCGCTGCCTGGCGTTGAGCTTGTCCAGCGGCAGGGCGAAGAAATACGGCCAGACATAGAGTTCCTGCGGTGTGCCGACGTCTACATGGACATAGCCGGCATTGAGCACCTCTTCCAGGATAGCGAGGATTTCCTGACCTTCCTTGTCGCCCGATAGCCCTTTCAGGAACGCGATCGGGTCGCCCTCGATTTCGCCCAGCGACAATTGGGTCATGGTGTCGCCCTTGCCGATCAGCGGCCGCAGCTCCTCGATGTCGCCGCTGACGCAGGCCTCGACCATCAGATCACGCATGCGCCTGACGGGCTCCGGCAATTTGGAAAGGTCGTAGACGACTTCAGGCACCGGCCCTTCGGGATCGGCACTTGGGTTGGCTACGCCGCCATCGTTGGCGGGGGCTTCCGGTTGGCTTTGTCCGGGCTCCGTGGGCGATTTCGGCTGGCTGGCCGCCGGTGGCGCCGTGCCGGGCAGATCGGGCATTGGCACTGAATTTTCAGACGGCGCCGTCTCACCATTGGCTGGTGGCCCGGCAGGAGCTGGAAGCTCCTCGCGCTTGATCTCGCTCAGCGCGTAGGCAGGGTTGCTGGTCAGGACAAACGCCAGCGGAACCGCGGCGCAAGAGGCGGCAAGCCAGATGCTGAGGACCACGCCGCGAGGCCGGCCTGACATCGAAAAATTCACCGCTTGCCTCTCCTTGGGCCTAGGCTCTTCAGGCATGATGCCCAAACGACTCGCCGTCGTCAAAGAACCGGTAAGCTGGCAGTGCACCCTCTGAGACGCGCGACGCCTAGTGCCGAAACCGCTCCGGCTCGAAGGCGCCGGCGATCACCTTTTCACGCATGCGATCGAGCAGGGCAAGGGCCGAGGTTTCGCCATTGGCTCGCAGCATCTCGCCGAACGCGGTTTCAAGCGCTGCCTCGGCGATGATTTCAGGTTCTATGCCGGCCGACAGACCTTCCGCCCAGGCCTCGCTATGGCTTTCCACCGCGGTCAGGCGCTTTTCTTCCCTGACCAGCGCGTCGATGTCGTTGACGCCATGTTCCATTTGCGATGTCCACCTTTTCAAGCGGCGGTCCGACGGGTCGGATCCGGCTTGGGCTGCCCCTATCTCACGCAGGCTTAGTAAGTATCTGTAAATACCACATTTTTTTGATCGTCTTTACAAACTTCGTCGCCTGCGTTCGGTCCGATTCAAACTTAGCCGATTAGACCGGTGAGCGGGATGAAAACCTTCAGTTTGAGTTAATTCCGCATTCGCGCGCTAACGTTTCGTTAATACTGTTGCGCAAGTGCAACACCAAGATTGCATCAACGTGCCGTGGATACAAGGCGGGTGCTCGAAAAGGCGTTGGCTAAACGCCGTCTGCCGCTCATCAGTTGCCGTAACGCGAGGCGATGTCGCGCGACAGCGTCTCGCCTTCCTTCATGTAGCGGCTGATGGCTTCGGTCGCTGACGGCGTGCATTGGGTATAGGTGCCGCCGAAGGAACGGTAACCGCGGTTGAAGCTGGCGATGAAGCGGGCACGCCGCTCCGGATCGGGATTTTCCGAATCGATCAGCTTTTCCATCTCGGTGCGCCACTGGTCGCCCTTTTCGCCGCACAGATTGCGCAGGAAATGCAGCGACCCCAGCACCTCGGCCAGTCGCATCAGCCGGGGCTCGAACGGCGACTCGGCGGCCAGCCCCGGCTGCACGGCAAAAGCCGCGGCGGTGGCGATGCATGCGGCAAGGAACAGCGAGGTGCGGGTCATAAGTCTATCTGACGAAACATTTTGTCGCCTGCAAGGCGATTCTCGGAGCGGCAGATATGGGCCTGCTTCAGGCCAAAAGCTCTTCAGCCACCTCCATGACGTCACCCGCGAGCGGCAGCGTCGCCATTTCATCAAGACTATAGAAGGCGGCGGTCTCGGCATCGTCGCTGGCCGTCGCTTCGCCGCCGGCATAAACGGCGCCGAACACGGTCAGCAGATAGTCGACCGGGTGATTCTCGCCGCTGCCGTCGATGTGGATGTCGCGAAGCGGACGATAGTCCTGCGCCCGCAGCCCGGTTTCCTCCAGCAATTCGCGCACTGCTGCTTCTTGCAGCGTCTCGCCGGGCTCGACCTTGCCGCCGGGAAAGGCATAAAGCCCCTGCGACGGCGGCCGCGCCCGCTTGACCAGCAGCACCGTCCTGCCGCGCACGACGGCGACCGAGACTGCGGGAAGTGTCTTGCGCTGCTCGTTCATCGATATCGATTCGCTTATGTGAGGCCACACCCTGTGGACCGGCTGGCAGCGAGCAGCTTTAGCGGTTGCGCAGCGCCGGTTCCATCGCCACGTTCGCGATCGGATCAATTCATCGAGCTTGCCAATGTGCGGACGCTTTGCCCTGACGGCCACGCCGGACCAGACCGCCGCCTTGCTCGGCCTGGCGGAGCTGGACGATTTTCCGGCCCGCTACAACATCGCGCCGACGCAGCCGGTGCTAATGGCGCTGTCGGGGCCGCCGCGCATGCCGGGCTCGAATTTCCCGGATCGCCAGGCGATGCTGGTACGCTGGGGGCTGATCCCAACCTGGGTCAAGGACACCAGGGAATTTCCGCTGCTCATCAACGCGCGTTCGGAAGGCGCTATTGAAAAAGCCTCGTTCAAATCCGCCATGCGCCATCGCCGTGCCTTGGTGCCGGCCTCCGGCTTCTATGAGTGGCAGCAATCCGGCAGCGGCAAGAAGGGCCAGCCCTACTGGATACGGCCGAGGCATGGCGGGTTGATCGCCTTTGCCGGGCTGATTGAAACCTATGCCGAGCCGGGCGGTTCGGAAATGGACACCGGCGCCATTCTTACCATCAACGCCAATGCCGGCATCGCCCATATCCATGACCGGATGCCGGTGGTGATCGCGCCTGAAGATTTTGCCCGCTGGCTGGACTGCCGCACGCTCGAACCGCGCGATGTGGCCGACCTGCTCAAACCCGCGCTGCCCGATTTCTTCGAGGCAATTCCGGTCTCCGACCTCGTCAACAAGGTCGCCAACACCGGGCCGGAGATACAGGACATGGGCATCGTCGAGCCCGACAAGGTCAGGCGCCAGAAGCCCGGCGCGGACGACAGTCAGATGACGCTGTTTTAGAGCGCGCTCCCAAGAAGCCAGGTCCGGTCTTCGGGAAGAACCTGCTCAATAGGAAGAGCTGTTGTTTTCAGGCGCGCTATGAGCGCCTCAGCCTTCCGTTCCGGCGCACGCCTTGTCGGCGGCCGGCACGATGCCTGTTCAGGCAGCGCGGGGCGAAGTGATTTTCGGCGCCGGCTTTTTATTCTTCGCGGTGTGCAGAAGGGCGGCGACGATCGCGGCCGGGCCGATCGCACGGTAGTGGTTGGCGAGCGCCGGTTGCTTGGCGCGGCTCGATTCCTGCTTGGTTCGTGACATCGATCTCTTCCCTGGTAACATTTCCGTGTCTGCGTTTGCCGGCCGAATCTGACCGAATCGTGACCTATGGTGGACTAGCCGGCGAATGTTTCATGACTGTGCCGACATGTTTAATAAAATGTTTCAGCGGCTCCTGACCTATGATCCAGCGACGCTTTTGCCGGAAGTTGCGACTTGACGGCAACACCGGCCAAGGCGATAAAGCCGCCGATGAAAACGTTTTTCGCCATTTGTGGCATTTGCATTATTGGCTAGCTTCGCGCTGGTCCGGACGTTTTCGCCTCATCTTTCCCCAGAGTGGACAAACGCCCCGGCCAGCAGGCTGGAGCCGATTTGTGCCTTGGCACAGGTTAGACTCCATCCAGAACTTAACGGGCCGGAAGGGCACGCATGTCTGACGCATCGAAGGGTCTCAGCCTCTACAACACGCTAACGCGGACGAAGGACGTGTTCGTCCCGATCGACCCGTCAAATGTGCGCATTTATGTCTGCGGTCCGACCGTCTACGACTTTGCCCATATCGGCAATGCGCGTCCGGCGATCGTCTTCGACGTGCTGTTCCGTTTGCTGCGTCACCTCTACGGCGAGGCTGGTGTCACGTATGTGCGCAACATCACAGATGTCGACGACAAGATTAACGCCCGCGCGCTGCGCGATTTCGGCGCCGAGATCGCGTCGGGAAACCTGACGCTCAACGAGGCGATCCGCCGCGTCACCGAAAAAACCGCCGACCAGTACCACAAGGATGTCGCCGCACTCGGCTGCTTGCCGCCGACGGTCGAGCCACGCGCCACCGAGTTCGTCGCGCGCCGCGCCGACGGCAAGGTTGACATGATCACCCTCATCGAACGTTTGATCGAACGCGGCCACGCCTATGTCGCCGCCGGCGAAGTGCTGTTCGACACCGCCTCGATGCCGGATTATGGCGAGCTGTCGAAGCGCAATCTCGACGAACAGCAGGCCGGTGCGCGAATTGCCGTCGACGCTCACAAGAGGAGCCCGGGGGATTTCGTGCTGTGGAAATTGTCGTCACCGGAGGAGCCCGGCTGGGACAGCCCATGGGGCAGGGGCCGGCCCGGTTGGCATATCGAGTGCTCGGCCATGTCGGCCGCCTATCTCGGCGACGTCTTCGACATCCATGGCGGCGGCCTCGACCTGATCTTCCCGCACCATGAGAACGAGATCGCCCAGTCGCGTTGCGCCCACGGCACCGACGTCATGGCCAATGTCTGGATGCACAACGGCTTCCTGCAGGTCGAGGGCCAGAAAATGTCGAAGAGCGTCGGCAGTTTCTACGCCATCGCCGAACTGCTGGAAACCGACACTTTCGGCGGCCGCAAATGGCCGGGCGAGGTGCTGCGGCTGGCGATGCTGATGACGCATTACCGCGAGCCGATCGACTTCTCCGTGCGCAAGCTGGAGGAAGCCGAGAACACGCTGCGCAAATGGAAACGCGCGGCTGACCTGGCGCCGTCGGCAGGGCAAGTCCCGGCGGAGATTGTGGCGGCACTGTCGGACGACCTCGCCACCTACGCCGCCTTCCAGCAACTCACGCAGCTTGCCGGTGAGGCCGCGGAGGGCAACGAAGCGGCCGCATCGTTGAAGGCATCGCTGTTGTTCCTCGGCTTCGATATCGGCGCGGCCGCCGTGGATGAGGACAGCGTTGCCAAGTCGATCGCGCAGCGCCTGGAGTTCATCGCCGCCAAAAACTGGGCCGAAGCTGACCGCATCCGCGACGAGCTTCTGGAGCAAGGCGTGCAGCTGAAAGACGGCAAAGATCCTGTTACCAACGAACGCGTGACGACGTGGGAGGTGAAGCGGTGAGGGTGGCGCTAGGCAGCGTTGTAAGATTGGCGAAGGCGGCAGCGACAGCCAATCTCCCCCCTTGCGGGGGAGATGTCCGCCAGGACAGAGGGGGGTGTGAAGGAACGCCAGCGTTCCTTCTTGCCCACTTTCATTTAGGTCACTTTCTGAGAACGCAATGGCTGCCGGTTGAGACGCTGGCGGGACAGCACCCCCCTCTGTCCTGCCGGACATCTCCCCCGCAAGGGGGGAGATTGGCCCTCGCCTCGGTTTTCGCTAATCGCCAGCGCGGAGTGGCCTGAGCATGGGTCACGACCTCGTTCCATCGCGTCAGCGCAAGAATGCAAAGTCCATGCGTCGCGTCATGACCGATGCCGAGCTGAAACTGTGGAATGAGTTGCGGGCTCACCGGCTGATGGGGATGAGCTTTCGCCGACAGGTACCGATTGGGCCCTACATTGTCGACTTCGCCTGTTCGGCCCACCACCTCGTAGTCGAGGTTGATGGCAGTCAGCATGCCGACGTAGAAGATGCAGAACGCGACAAGGCACGCAGCGCTCAATTGAGTGCCAGTGGCTGGACCATCCTGCGCTTCTGGAACGACGACGTCATCCGCGATATCGACAATGTCTGCCAGCACATCGTGATCGAGGCCGGCTTGGCCGGCGCCGACGTGCCGGCGCCAGCAAGGGAGGAGCTTGTTTCATGATCGACCATCTCGGCATCAATGTCGCCGATTTTGGCGCGTCGAAAGCCTTTTATGACCAGGCGATGGCGCCGCTTGGCGCCTCGCTGATCTACATTGTGCCACTGGAATATACCGGCGGCGCCAAGGTCGGTGGCTATGGCCGCGACCGGCCGGTGTTCTGGCTGCAGGCCAGCGATGACAAGCCGAGGACCCATCAGCACGTCGCCTTCACCGCGCGCAGCCGCGCCGAGGTCGACGCCTTCCATGCCGCGGCGCTCGCCGCCGGCGGCAAGGACAATGGCGGGCCGGGGCTGCGCCCGCATTATCACCCGGACTATTACGGCGCCTTCGTCTTGGATCCCGACGGCAACAATGTCGAGGCCGTCTGCCATGCGCCCGAATGACTATGAAACGGAGTGAGACGCCATGAGCCTCGACAACCGGCCGATCTACACCGGTGGCTGCCAGTGCGGCGCGGTGCGCTTTCGCGTCGAGGGTGCGCTGGGTGACGCCTCGATCTGCCATTGCCGCATGTGCCAGAAGGCGTTCGGCTCATTTTACGCGCCCCTGGTCTCGGTGCGTGGCGCCAAACTCGACTGGACGCGCGGCGAACCGAAATATTTCGCCTCGTCCAGCCATGTCGATCGCGGCTTTTGCGCCAATTGCGGCACGCCGCTGACCTTTACCGCGCCCGACGGCATCGGCCTCGCCATCGGCGCCTTCGACAATCCGGCTGATATCGTGCCGCTGATCCAGTGGGGCACGGAGGCAAAACTTCCCTATGTCGATACCATCCCGCAATTGCCGGGCGAGGACACTATGGCCGACATGTCGTCGGCGCCTTATCTCGCCGAGCTCGTCTCCTACCAGCATCCCGACCATGACACCGAACAATGGGACACCGAACACCGGCCGCCAGAGGGAAAATCATGACCGATGAAGTTCGAACCGGCGGCTGCCAGTGCGGTGCCGTGCGTTTCCGCATCAAGGGCAAGCTCGGCCGGGCGTCCATCTGCCATTGCCGCATGTGCCAGAAACAGTTCGGTTCGTTTTTCGGCGCGCTGGTGACAGTGCCCAAGGATGGCGTCGAATGGATGCGCGAAGAGCCCACCTATTTCCAGTCGTCGGTCAACATCGATCGCGGCTTCTGTGCCCGCTGCGGTACACCGCTGACCTATCGCCAACCTGGCGCACTGGAGATCGCCATCGGCGCCTTCGACGACCGCTCCGATCTGGCGCCGCAGATCCAGGTCAACTACGCGGTCCGATTGCCTTGGGTGGAAACGATCTTTGACCAGCCCATGCATCAGGATCCGGATTTCTACTCCCGCCAGGAGCAGATCATCTCCTTCCAGCATCCCGACCACGAAACCACGGACTGGCCCGCGCACGGCCTGAAGATATGAGCAATGAAATGAACAGTGAACTTCGTACTCTTTATCCAGAGATCGAGGCGTTCGAGTCCGGCATGCTCGATGTCGGCGACGGCCATCATATCTACTGGGAGCGCTCCGGAACCAGGGGCGCCAAGCCGGCCGTTTTCCTGCATGGCGGTCCCGGCGGCGGCTTCTCGCCAAAACATCGGCAATTGTTCGACCCGAAGCTTTACGACGTCATCCTGTTCGACCAGCGCGGCTGCGGGAAATCGACACCCAACGCCTCGCTCGAGGCCAACACCACCTGGCACCTGGTTGCCGACATCGAGCGGCTGCGTGAGATGTGCGGCTTCGAAAAATGGCTGGTGTTCGGCGGCTCGTGGGGCTCGACGCTGGCGCTGGCCTATGCCGAGACGCATCCTAATCGCGTCAGCGAGCTTGTCGTGCGCGGCATCTACACGCTGACCCGCGCCGAACTCGAATGGTACTATCAGTTCGGCGTCTCCGAGATGTTCCCCGACAAATGGGAGCGTTTCCTGGCGCCAATTCCTGAAGCCGAGCGCGGCGACATGATGGCCGCTTACCGCAGGCGGTTGGTCGGCGCCGATGGCAAGGCGCAGCTGGAAGCCGCCCTTGCCTGGAGCCTGTGGGAAGGTGAGACGATCACGCTGCTACCGGAGCCGGAGACCAGCGACAAGTTCGGCGAGGACGACTTCGCCATCGCCTTTGCCCGCATCGAGAACCACTATTTCGTCCACGCCGGTTGGCTGGAGGAGGGGCAGCTTCTGCGCGATGCCTATAAGCTCGCGGATATTCCCGGCACAATCGTCCACGGCCGCTACGACATGCCGTGCCCGGCGCGCTATGCCTGGGCCCTGCACAAGGCCTGGCCGAAGGCGGATTTCCACCTCATCGAAGGCGCCGGCCATTCCTATTCGGAGCCGGGGATTCTGGATCGGCTGATACGCGCGACGGATGGGTTTGCGGGGAAATGACAGCGCGCGGCACCCCCCTCTGTCCTGCCGGACATCTCCCCCTCAAGGGGGGAGATTGGCTGTCATCGGCGCTTTCGCAAATCTCCGTCGCTGCAGGAAACGATCCGACGCTAAAGCTGCCGATCTTCCCCCTTGAGGGGGAAATGGCCGGCAGGCCAGAGGGGGGTGCTCGCGCGCCAACAGAACAATGACCAAACAACGCCTCTATCTCTTCGACACAACCCTCCGCGATGGCCAGCAGACGCCGGGCATCGACTTTTCCGTCGAGGACAAGATCGCGATTGCCAAGCTGCTCGATGAGTTCGGCATGGACTATGTCGAAGGCGGCTATCCCGGCGCCAATCCGACCGACACCGCCTTCTTCCAGCAGAAGCGCACGGCGAAGGCAAAGTTCGTCGCCTTCGGCATGACCAAGCGGGCAGGCGTGTCGGCATCCAACGACCCGGGCCTGGCAGCGCTCGTGCAGTCCAAGTCCGACGCCATCTGCTTCGTCGCCAAGAGCTGGGACTATCATGTCCGCGTCGCGCTCGGCTGCACCAATGAGGAAAACCTCGACTCGATCAACGCGTCGGTCGAAGCAGCTGTTGCCGCCGGCAAGGAAGCGATGGTCGATTGCGAGCATTTCTTCGACGGCTTCAAGGCCAATCCGGACTACGCACTGGCCTGCGCCAGGACCGCCTATGATGCCGGCGCGCGCTGGGTGGTGTTGTGCGACACCAATGGTGGCACGCAGCCCTCGGAAGTGCGCGCCATCGTCGACAAGGTCATTGTTTCAGGTATTCCGGGCGGCCATCTCGGCATCCATGCCCATGACGACACCGGCCAAGCGGTGGCCAATTCGCTCGCCGCCGTCGAGGCCGGCGTGCGCCAGATCCAAGGCACGCTGAACGGCATCGGCGAGCGCTGCGGCAACGCCAATCTGGTCTCGATCGTACCGACGCTGGCGCTGAAGCCGGCCTTCGCCGATCGGTTTGAAACCGGCATCTCGGCCGAGGCGCTGACCGGGATATCCCGGCTTTCCCGCGCCTTCGACGAATTGCTGAACCGTGCTCCGGAAGCGCAGGCGCCCTATGTCGGCGCCTCAGCCTTCGCCACCAAGGCCGGAATCCATGCCTCCGCACTGGCCAAGGAGCCGGCGACCTATGAACATGTGCCGCCCGAGGCGGTAGGCAACCGCCGCCGCGTTATGGTTTCGGACCAGGGCGGCAAGGCCAATTTCCTCGCCGAGCTGAAGCGGCGCGGCATCGATGTGCCCAGAGACGACCATCGTCTCGATGCGCTGATCTCGGTGGTCAAGGAGCGCGAGGCCGAGGGCTACGCCTATGAGGGCGCCGATGCCTCCTTCGAGCTGTTGGCGCGCAAAATGCTGCACGGCCTGCCGGAGTTCTTCAACGTCACTTCGTTCCGCTGCATGGTCGAGCGCCGCTTCGATGCCAACGGCCAGTTGAAGACGGTCTCCGAAGCCATCGTCAAGGTGATGGTCGAGGGCGAGGAGAAGATGTCGGTGGCCGAAGGCCACGGCCCGGTCAACGCGCTCGACATCGCGTTGCGCAAGGACCTCGGCAAATTCCAGAGCGAGATCGCCGACATGGAGCTCGCCGATTTCAAGGTGCGTATCCTCAATGGCGGCACCGAGGCGATCACTCGCGTCCTGATCGAATCGCATGACGGCACCGGCGCACGCTGGTGGACGGTCGGCGTGTCGGAAAACATAATCGACGCCTCCTTCCAGGCGCTGATGGATTCGATCGTCTACAAGCTGATGAAGAACCGCGACATGGCGGGATTGGTGGCGGCGGAGTAGGGTTGCAAGACGTGGGTTTCCTCGCCCCCCGAATGGGGCGAGGAACTGGCGCCGCCCCTTGAGCCATCAGCGGAAGTCCATTGATCCATCATAATTTTGCGATGGTTTTGGATGGCCCACTGGGCCATAGCGGTTGCTATGGCCAGCGACACGATCCAGCCCGACGCCGACTCCAAAGCCCGCAGCGGCTTTCTCCTCGCGCTCGGCGCTTATCTGCTATGGGGCCTGTTGCCCTTCTACATGAAGGCGGTTGCGCATCTGCCGCTGATCGAGGTGATCGCCCACCGCATCGTCTGGTCGGTGCCGATTGCTGCTGCAGTGCTGGTCTGGGCCGGCCGCACAGCCGATTTCAAGGCGGCGATCCGCTCGCCGCGCAGCATCGCCATGGCGGCGCTGACGGCGACCCTGATCTCCGTCAACTGGGCCATCTATGTCTGGGCGATCTCGGTCGACCGCACCGTCGAGACCGCGCTCGGATACTACATCAACCCATTAGTTAGCATCGTCGTCGGCGCGTTGTTGCTCGGCGAGAAGCTCGACCGGCTGCAGATCGCGGCCGTGTTGCTGGCGGCGGTCGCAGTTGCCGTTCTGACCGTCGATGCCGGCAAATTGCCTTGGGTGTCGTTGGCGCTGGCGTTTTCCTTCGCTGCCTATGGGTTCTTCCGCAAGACGCTGCCGATCGGCCCGAGCCAGGGCTTTCTGCTCGAAGTGCTTTTGCTGTCGGTGCCGGCGCTTGCCTACATCGTCTTCCTGGTCGTCAACGGCCAGGACCATTTCATCTCCAGCAACGGCACCGATATGGCTTTGCTCATCGGCTGCGGCCCAGTCACCTCGGTGCCGCTGCTTCTGTTCGCCTTCGGCGCCAAGCTTCTGCGCCTCTCCACCATCGGCATCATGCAGTACATCGCACCGACCATGGTGTTCCTGATCGCCGTGCTGATTTTCGACGAGCCGTTCGGCACCACGCAAGCAATTGCCTTCGCGCTGATCTGGGCGGCATTGGCGATGTATTCCTGGTCGATGTTTCGTGGCCGTGAAATCCGCCCGGTGGCATTGGCCCCGAAGTAGGGAGCCTTTCGATGTACGTGCTGCATATCGCCAACAAGAACTATTCGTCATGGTCGCTGCGGCCATGGGTGCTGATGCGCACCCTCGACATTCCGTTCGAGGAGCAATTGACGCCGTTTCCGACCGGGCCCAGTTTCGATCTCTACCGGGCGTTCTCGCCCAGCGGGCGCGTGCCTTGCCTGGTGGATGACGGCTGGGCTGTCTGGGATTCGCTGGCTATTGCCGAGTATCTCGCCGAGCGCCACCATGGTGTGTGGCCTGCCGAGGCCAAGGCGCGAGCCTGGGCGCGCTCGGCCGCCGCCGAAATGCATTCTGGTTTCACGGCCTTGCGCGGCGCATGCCCGATGAATTGCGGCTTGCGGGTGAAACCGTTGCCGATGTCGGACGCGCTGAAGCAGGATCTGTTCCGTTTGGGCGATCTCTGGAACGATGGCCTTGCCCTGTTCGGCGGGCCGTTCCTTGCCGGCGGCCATTTTACCGCCGTCGACGCCTTCTTTGCTCCGGTGGCGTTCCGTGTGCTATCCTATGGGCTGTCTTTCGAAGGGGCAGCTGCAGCCTATCCCCCGCAATTGCTTGGCCTGCCGGCCATGCAGGAATGGTATGCGGCGGGTCTCGCCGAGACCTGGCGGGAGCCGGACCATGAGGCGGAGATCGCTGCCGCCGGCACCATCGTCGAGGATCTTCGCGCTACGGCGTGATGGGCATTCTAGGAAAAGCGCGTCGCGTTCCCTTGGGAATTGCGTGAAAACAAAGGGATCGGGGCGTTACGTCCGCCCGAGCCGCCTTACGAACATGTAGGTCGCCGCGGCGATCACGATCGAAACCGCCGAGACCACCCAGAAGCCCATCGGCGTATTGACCATGGGCAGGCCACCGACATTCATGCCGAACAGGCCTGATATGATGGTCATCGGCAACAGCACCGCCGTCATCACCGACAGCACATAGAGCAGCTGGTTGGACTGCATTGTCAGCTTGGCCATCAACTCGTCCTGCAGCAACCTTGCGCGTGCCTGCAACTGCTCGCCGTCGTGATAGAGCGTGTGTGCCCGGTGCGAGAGCCTTGTCGCCATGTCATTGATCCGATCGGGCAGCTCATTGCGATGCGAATGGTCGAGATGGCGAAAAAGGTTTGTGAGCGTCGCCATCTGCCGGTGGATGACCACCAGTTGACGGCGCGCCTCGACCAGCGACTGCCGCTCGCCGTGCCAGGCATCGCGCACGATACGGTCCTCGATGCCGTCCAGCGTATCGCCAAGACCGTGGAGTTCGGCCGCCATGCCGTCGAGCGACTGGCCCATGACCGCTTCGACCAGGTCGGCGGGGGAGCGGAATTTGCGCGAGCCGCTCTCCACCGCCTTGCGGATGAGATCGACCGATTCCAGTGGCTGCTTGCGCGCGCCGATCAGCGTCTTGTCGTTGAGCGCAAAACGGAAATGGCCGAGCCCGCGCGCTTCCGCCGAATAGTCGTGGCGCAGATCCGGCAGGTCGCCATAAAGCCAGGCATCCTCGAGATCGACGTGGCAACCCTGGCTGGCGCCGAGGAAAGCTTCGCGCACCGGCCCGGGCAGAGCCTGCTCGGCGGCGATCTCATGACGGGCGCGCAGGTCGGACAGCTGGTAGCTGCGCCATGTCCATGCAACCTCGGCCGCGTCCTTGGTGCGCAGGCCCTCGGCGGTGAAATGGTAGATGAAGAACAGCCCGTGCTCGTCGGGCAGGTAAGGCGACAGGCCTTCCGCGTTGAGAGCAATGTTCACGGCTCGCCTCGCCAAGAAATTTCGACCAGGTTCAGATTTCGACTATGCCGACGCGCGGATGCCGACCCGTCCTTCGTAACACGAGGGAGGCGGGTTCCGTGTGACGGTTTCTTGACAGGCGATCACAGTTTGTCGAGCAGCGTTTAGAGTGTTTGCTGCTATCGCCGACGAATGGAGCTCACCCATCGCAACGGTCCGGTCAATCGCCATCTGCGTGACGCAAGCGCCGCATCGCGCTCCGCCACCAGGTCGTCTCGGATCCTGGCCAGCGCGCTACGCTCGGCTACGAGGCCGTCTTGGCCCAGGGCGAGCGCGTCACGCTCCGCCATGAAGCTGTCTCGGGCTTGGATGAGGTCCTGCTGGGCGTGAGCAAGCGCATCACGCTCCGCCATGAAGCTGTCTCGGGGCTTGGATGAGGTCCTGCTGGGCGTGAGCGAGCGCGTCACGCTCCGCCATGAAGCTGTCTCGGTCTCGGATGAGGGCCTGTTGGGCGTCAGCGAGGGCGTCACGCTCGACGATGCCCTTTCCCAGTTCGCCGTGTAGCCGTTTAGCGGCCAGGTTCCCTGCGGCAACGGCCTTGCCAACCACATCGCAGCTCTCATCGAACGTCGCCCGCACCCTGTCGAGCTGGTCGCGCAAGTCCTGGCTGTCGCCTTCAGACGCCATACTGCGCAAAATGGCATAGGCACTGCGGACTAATGGCGTGGCATCCGGATGGTTTTGCAGATCAGCGACCGAGGCCCGCTGATGATGCAGATCCTTGTCCAGGAACTCGGCGATTGCGGCGTCGGCGTGATCGGACGTGACAGGCCAGACGATTCCGGTCTCCCTGGCCGCGCGGTCCATCTGATGTCGCCAGTCGCTCAACAGGTCTTCGTGGCGCAGGATACAGCGCGGCATGTGTCGCGAATGATGCTCCGCTTCGAGCACGTGCCTGAGCCACAGCATGAACGCTGTCGGCAGTGCCATTTGATCCCGTTCCTGCAGCGAACAGGCGACTTCGAGCGGGTTGCGAACAGGCAGAAATGCGATCGGATCAATCCTGAGATCGGCCAGGATCGAGGCCATGAAGGGAAGGAACCGGCAGATCCGCGGATCCTTGACGAAAAACAGGGGGGCATCGCCGAACTCGCTGGCAATGATCGCCGTCATCATGGGCCGAAATCGCTCGGCTGCCGGCGACTGCAGCCACTGCCGATCTAGCGGCAGCCAATCTTGCCAGGAGGAGGCGGCCGCCGTGAGCAGGTGGTCGTCGGCGATGGTGAGTGGGGTACTTTCCCAATGTCCCTTGGGATTGTGGAGGCTCCCGGGCAGCAGATGTTTCGGCGGCGTGGCTCCATGCGCGGCGACGAGGGCGCCGAGCGCCGAGGTGCCGCTGCGGTGCATTCCGAGGACCAGGATCGCCGTCCTTGGTTGCGACGCGATCTCGCCCTTCGCGGCCGTCAATCGCTCGCGCGGATTCATCTCCCCTTTGTCTCGC
This sequence comes from Mesorhizobium sp. M0761, assembly GCF_040320205.1. Taxonomy (NCBI): domain Bacteria; kingdom Pseudomonadati; phylum Pseudomonadota; class Alphaproteobacteria; order Hyphomicrobiales; family Phyllobacteriaceae; genus Mesorhizobium; species Mesorhizobium sp. M0761. Next base: position 3,346 of record NZ_JAMYPF010000014.1, on the reverse strand, counting down.
TCTCCAAATTTCCGTTCCCGCCCAATGTTCTCCGATAACCAACTGCGAAGCGGGCTGCAAATGGAAATCGTCGCCAACGTGCTTACATTGCGCACAAGACGGAGCTCAAGAAAAGCTGGACAGATCGAAGTCAGCTGCGCCAACGCTACAGATCCTTGCCAAGCAGATGCAGTCGATCAGTGGCTTCGCATTGGACTTCTGCTTCTGGGCCAGGCTGGCCTTGTTGCTGTCGCCGATCCAGGTGTTGCCCAGTGTTTCGTAGCCGGCAGCCTTGAGCGCCAGCACGACGCGGCGCAGTTGGTGCGCCAGGCCGACGACACCAACCGGGCTCAATTCCTGGCCGCCTGCGCCAAGGCCGGCTTCGTCCTCACATCTTGTCAATCACCGACTGCACGCCTTCCGTCGGCGCATCGACCGACGACCCCGCCACCATGATGGCGGCGACGATGGCCTCGGGGTCTTCGACCACCAGCGGCTTGACCCGTTGCGCGGTGTGGATGAAGCCTTCGCTGGCCATATGGTCGAGCAGCGCCAGCATCGGATCCCAGAATCCTTGAACGTTGGCGAAGACGATCGGCTTGCGGTGATGGCCGAGCTGGCCCCAGGTCATGATCTCGACGATTTCCTCGACCGTGCCGATGCCGCCGGGCAGCGCCACAAAGGCGTCGGATTTCTCGAACATCTTGTGCTTGCGCTCGTGCATGTTGTCGGTGATCAGCAACTCGTCGAGCCGGTCAAGCGCGGTTTCGGTCGCCTCCTTGTTGATGAGGAAGCGCGGAATGATGCCCGTTACCTTGCCGCCGGCCTTGAGCGCGCCTTCGGCGACTGCGCCCATAATGCCTTTGGTGCCGCCGCCATAGACCAGCCGCAGGCCGGCTTTGGCGAGCGAGCGGCCAAGCAGGTGCCCGGCCTTGGCATAGATTTCATCGCGGCCCGGAGACGAGCCGCAATAGACGCAGACGGATCGAATCGTGTTCATTCGTGATTGGTGATTGGGTCTGAATGCGGGGTCAAGCCCCAAGGGCTGACAAGCCCGGGCTTTTTCTTGTCGGTGTCGGCAAAACACGCTAGACCGGCTTCAGGTGGCTAAGGGGTAGGGGAAATATGGCTGTTAATCCATTGAAGACGTTTCTGTTCGCGGCGGGTGGGACCGTCGCGGTCGTCGGAACCGCCTATGTATCGGGCGCACTCGACCCGTATCTGAATCCCACGCCGCCGGCCGCGATTGCATCGCTGACACCGCCGGCTGAAAAGCTGGCCGATCCGGGGACCGAGGGAAGGCTGCCGCCGGCGCCCGCCGCGCCCACCGATGCCAAGGCTCCCGCAGCACCCGCGCCTGCCGACGCAACGGCTCCCGCGACCGAAGCTGCGGCTCCGGCGGCACCTGCCGCGCCCGTTGCTGCCCCAGCAACCCCAGCGCCGGCCGCGGCCGGCCCGGTTGCGCCGAGCTTCGACGTCGTGCGCGTCGAAAGCAACGGCTCGATCGTCGTTGCCGGCAATGCTGCGCCCAATTCGAAGATCGAGATCCTCAACGGCTCCTCGGTGCTTGGCTCGACTGTCGCCGGTCCGGACGGCGCCTTCGTCATCGTTCTCGATGATCCGCTGAAGCCCGGCGACTATACGATTGCGTTGCGCGCGACGGCCGGCGATGTGGTTACCCCTTCCGTGCAGACCGCCGTCGTTTCGGTTCCCAAGGACGCCGCCGGCCAGGTGCTGGCGATGGTCGAGGAACCCGGCAAGCCGGCCGAGCTGCTTAGCGTCCCGGCGCCTGAGCCCGCGGCACCGGCCGCCGGCGATCAGGCCGCTGCCCCGGCCGCCGATGCACCTGCCGCGACCGCACCCGCCGCTCCCGCTGAAACCGCGCCTGCAGCTCCGGCTGTGGAAGCCGCCGCCGCTCCGGCAGCACCGGTGCCGGCACCGGCGGCACCGGCAACGCCGCCGGCTGCCGCCGTGGCTGAACCCAAGATCGTCGTCGAAGCGGTCGAGATCGACGGCGACAAGATTTTCGTTGCCGGTCTGGCTGACGCCGGCCGCAAGGTGCGCGCCTATGCCAACGATATCCTGCTTGGTGATGCGGTGACCTCGCCCGACGGTCATTTCCTGGTCGAGGCAACGCGCGATATCCCGGTCGGCAACTACACCATCCATGTCGACGGTCTCGATGCCGACGGCGTGAAGGTGGTAGCGCGCGCCGCCGTGCCGTTCGAGCGCGAACCCGGCGAAGCGATCGCCGCCGTGGCGCCCGCGGAGGCCAAGCCCACCGAGACCAAGCCCGCCGAAGCAAAGCCTGCTGAGCCGGCCGCACCGGCTGCTGCCGAAGCACCGGCCGCTCCGAAGCCTGCGGCGCCAGCCACTATCGCGGCTGCCCCTGCGAAGCCCGCACCAGCTGCTGCCGCATCCGCACCAGCCGCACCGGCGGCTGAAGCGCCGGCTCCGGCTGCCCCGGCGGTTGCCGGGGCACCTGCGGCACCGGCAGCGCCTGCCGCTGAGGTTTCAGCCGTCGTCGCGGCGGCAACGCCCGATGTGCCAGAGACGGTGGCGCCAAAGCTTGAACATGCCGACGGCGCGGTGATCATCCGCAGGCACGACACGCTGTGGCGGATCTCACGGCGCGTCTACGGTCACGGCGTGCGCTTCTCGACCATCTATCTCGCCAACCAGGACCAGATCAGCGATCCCGACCGCATCTGGCCGGGGCAGGTGTTCAAGGTTCCGGAAAAGTCCAAGGAAGGCGAAGCCGCCGACCTCAAGGCGATGGGCGAGCAGGTGACAACGGCGCCGGTGAAGACGCAGTAGCGGCCGAGCGCTTGATCTCCCCCCTTGAGGGCATAGGCGCTAAGATAGCTTTGGCATGGACTGAAACTTGCGCTTTCGTGGTGGCTCACGCCAGCGATATCGCAAGGCATGGAGTTTTTGGCGCAGGGCCGCCAAGGAAGGTTGAGGAAAGATGGTCGCGATCAGGATGGTCGCGATCAGAGAGGCGACGATCTGGCGGGTTGCGCGCCACAGCAGCGGGCGCCCGTCGCTCAAGGGGGAGAGACACCCAACTCCTGCGAGAGGGGTTCGGTCACAAGCGCGATGAGGAAGTGTGCAAGGATCCAAGGCCTTGCGATCCTTGGGTCCTTGGCGGGAGGAGAGCGCAGCCCGATCAGGCTCTTCAGGCGCTTGAAGGCGAGTTCGATGCGCCAGCGCATGCGGTAGAGCTTGAGGACCGTATCGGCGGGAAACTCCTCCCGGTCAAGCGAGGTCACAAGCAGGACGAAGCCGGCCGCAATCAGCGTCTGCGGTTGAACCTTGTTGCCCTTGGCCCTGGCTTCCTTGTTGATTTTGCGCCGCGCTTCTTGTG